>NZ_MBPN01000001.1 GCF_001695625.1 Pseudomonas defluvii | reverse complement strand
GCCGACCAGCTGCAGTGGCAGTAAGCGACGCAGCTTAAACTCGCTGAAAAACTGTCTTGACCGATGGGTCCACTTTACCTCGTCAACATTGGGATAGGGTCAGTCAGACCGGTTGTTATGGCTCCAGGTTCGACGCTTGCCGGTCTCAAACACATTACCGACTGGTCGATGGGTTCTGAGCCAGGTCGAATGACTGGCCACGTTAGTTGGTAGCCAAACCTTAGTGCATCCCTATTGAGGTTTGGAACATGATTCCTCCTTTCTCCCACTCCTGGTTTTGATCCACCATCACTTCCGGACTCATCGAGCACTGAGGTTTAGTCCACGATTGATGTTTGGTCAGCCTTACGGGCCAGCCCCGGGACACACTGAGGTTCACCCCACGATATTGGCCTGGACCCGCGCCAGGCCAACGTCGCACACGAAGGCTCCGTCCATGATTCTGGCCCCGGCCCGCAACCAGCCCCCGGCGTACACCGCGGCTTCGTCCACGATCTGGACCATGACCTGTATCTCGGCCGCCGCCAGCACCGAGGCTTCGCCCATGATCTGGATCTGGGCCCGCGGCCTGGCCAACGGTGCGCACGAAGCTTCCGTCCATGATTCAGGTCCCGGTCAGCCTCCGGCATACACTCAGCCTTCGTCCACGATTTGAGTCATGCCCTTTACCCCTTCCGCCGGCGGCGCCGAGGCTTACCCCACGGTCCAGTACCGGGTATGTAGCTCGATACCCTGCGCTAATGAAGGCTCCTACTACTCAGGTTTCGCCCACGATTCCCCTTCTTTCTCGGCAGCATCACGTATGCAGTAACCAACCGGATAAATTTCCCAGCGTGGGGGCCCACCGAAAGATACTGAGGTTTACTCCACGATCCCCACTGCTCCAGCGATCGATTCCTGATCCGCTCAACCGGGATAATCCGTCCTAACCGGTTTATCCAGTAGTCAGGTTCACTCCACGGTTGTACTGAGGTTTGCTCCACTCAGGGGTTTTATGGGGTACTTATCTACAGGGCTAGGGTCGATAAAGCCGCTCGGCTACTCAGGTTTCCTCCACGTTTCGGGATGGCATAGTCAGGTCTGCTCCACGATTCGATTCTATACAGTGAAGGTTTGGTCCACGATTCTCTTGAGGCCGACCAGGCATAGTGAGGATTGGCTCATGATTCTAGGCAGGTTTGCCTCACGATTCTTCGCTCAACCCCTTGTTTCTAAAGGGATTTGCGAGTCTCTCCTATATTCTTCCTTTTTCCTTATATTTCCTTTGTCTTGAGGGTTCTGGCACAAGCAGCATCATGAGGGAATCCACCTACCAATTCAGGAGGTGAACCACATGCCCAACAACAGCCAGAACTCCCTCACCAGCCGGGCAAAGACCTGGCTTTCTGCTCCACGAACTCTCGAGGAAATCCAGGACGCTCATTTGAGGCTGGTCAAGAAAACCCAGAAGGATAAGTCGATCGACCCGCAGGACGGTCGAACAGCTCTCGAGGCACTGATTGAAGGGTACGTGGACGCTGGCGGTGAAATGTTCGATCTGTACCAAGCACCGGAAGAGCACCAGGGTGCCCAAACCGACAAAGCGGCCGTGACGACGGCCTCGGTGATAGATCTGTCCCCGCTTTGTCCTGACGTTCAACCAACTCCACCTTTGACCATGGAGGAGAAAGCCAAGGCAATTCAGAACATCCGAGCAATGCTTGCCCGGCCCAGCCAGGTGTCGCCCCAATGAACGCTCTAGGTCAAGCTCAGCAATGGCTGCAGAGTGAGATGCCATCGCCAGATGAAATCAGGCAATCCATCGACAACCTCTGTCATCAACTCGCAGGTTGCCAAAGTCTCGAAGGACAGAAGGACTTACATGCCGCGATACAATTGCTGATGAAGCAATTCGGGGAGAGTCCTCCAGAGGTGTCACTCCCTGACGTTCCCGCGCCTACAGCTCAGCTCGATATAGGAAATCTCATACCCAATGAAGATGGGGAGGAGGCTTCACTGACCCCTGAAGAACGTCGAGCTCGCTTCAACGCGCTCAAGGATGAGTTGGCAAGACCGTTTTAGGGTACGGCCTGCTTTCGCCCTTTGAGTGGCTCCGCCGGCAAAGCAGGCACCACCTCCGCATCGACGTAAATGTCTGCGTCGAAGAACGCGACGACTTCCTTTAGCTCAGGTGACCGAAGGAGATCCGCTAACCCAGGATGGTTACTCGTGATCGTCTTCCAAGCGTCCTTCCTACGGTTATCGGGTAGTCCTGTAAGGCGCACATACTTCTCTCCAGCTTGCACCGTGGGCACAGAAATCGTCGTGAGCCAGGCCATTTCTTGCGGAGTGCTCATGTCCCCTCCTCTACGGAAAACTCCGACTCTGACAGCCCGTCAGCCGCATTCAAGCCAATCAGCAAGCCTGGATTTCAAGCCCGCGTTTTGGCGTGAATCCATATGCTGGATCGTTAAAATCGTTCTGGTTTCGGAAACCAACAATCCAGGAGCGGGCAATTCCGCCCTGGCACTCGAAAAGGACCACTATGCGAATCATCACGCTCGTTCCTCTCGCTGCTCTGGCCGTAGCCTTGTCGGGTTGCGCTAACAAGGAGTTGCAAGAGACCTCCTACAGTTACGAATCGAAGGCTCACTCCGGGACTGTCCAGGTTGTCGAGCGTACTGATGGTCCTTCGGATCAGTGCCCCAAATTTTGGCGGGATGGGGAGCCGTATCAACCGACCGGGCTGAAGCAAATGACTGGCTTCCGGCTGAAAGTGAATCTCCATAGCGGCTCGGATTCGAGCCACGGTCAGGACCTGGACTTCGTTCTGCCTTCGAACAATGGGCATCAGGTAGTCATGAAAGACTTTCAGAAGGAGCGGTCTTGGCTGCTGGGTGTCGACACAAATGGGCTGGTGAAAACAGGCGAACTTTTCCATTACCCCGAAGGATTCTTCATCCGTGCTGCAAGCCCTCAGATCTCGGACAACACGATCAGCTTCTGCCTCGGGGTGGATCGGATGTACGTACCGCAGGCTGACCTGAACAGCAGCACCAATCCACTGATCCGGTTGGATCGCTTGAATATTCGGTTTGCCGGCGAGAGTGGTGAGGTCGTTCGGTATGACTTCGGGACAGTTGATCCGATTCGGGTGACTGTGTCTGCGGAGGCCCTATGACCCAACTCGCTGCGGCGACAAAGTCGGTTCTGCAATTTGAAGGTAAAGCACTGGCTTGCCCGTTCAGCAAACTGACTGCCAATGAGCTTCTGGAGTACATCCTGGGCTACTACGAGAGTTTGCACCCAAGCTTCATCCGCATCGAGTACCCGGTAGGCAAGGAGGAATTCCTCTACAACATCCTGAAGGATGGCTATGGGTTGGCACCAATTACCAGCTGGGGACCTGCCCAGGTGGAAGTATTGGTGGTCTCAGCCGAAGACCTGAAAGCAACCCCCAAAGACCAGCTGGACCATGACTCGTTCATGGAACAAGCGGCCTGGCGTCTCATCACCCGCACCTTTGCTGAAAAACTGTGAGGACCTCAGTGATCAAGCGACTTCTCCCCTTGCTTCTTGTAATTGCTGGCAGTGCCGAGGCAAGCCAAGCTCAAGTCTCTGTCATCGTGGGTACCAATGAGCCGGAGGTGTTCATTGTGCCGTTCGACGGCCAAGCTCACGAGCTGGACATCCGTGATTCTCATCGCTACCACGCTGCATTTGTCGACCCGGCGACGAAGCGCGAAATCTGCCGTGATGGTGAATACAAGACGGGACTGGTGCTGAAGCTGCGTTCGCTTCCGATCGAAGGAACTGAACAGCCGATCGAGGTGTTGGGGATGGTTTCCGCTCTCAGCGCCATCAATGACGGCGCAAAACTCAAGTGCGGGACCAATCAGGAGGTCAAGCTGACGAACACCGCCTTGTCTGACACTGTTCGGCTGCAGCCCAACAAGACCAAGCCAATGGTCATAGACGGCAAATGGACCGTCTTGCTCAAAATGCAGCGCTGACCTAAACGGGAGGGAATCGAGATGACTTGGAGCTATTTGCGTAGAGACTTCCTCCCTCCCCTGGCCATTTGCACTTTTTGTCGTCGGCCATTGCACAGTGAAAAGGGCATCGTCATCACCGATGAGGTCGGTACCGAAGCTTTCGCTGGCCCCAGCTGCGCTAAGAAGCATCTGGGGCAGCCGGAAGAGCGGCTGCTTGATGTATCGCGCCTGGCCCTACTGGTTGTGGCTGACGAACCAGCGCAGCACAACGAATCGGCCCCAACACCGGCAAGTCCAGCTCCAGAGATAGGGGCTGGAAGTTCACCAACCTCTAGCCCACAACGCCCTCCTCTCCCGCCCATAGACGAGGTAGTGCAATACGTTCGCCTCCGATGTGAAGCAATGAACGGCTTCAAGTTCGCTGTATCGAAGGTGTTGAAGCTGGCTCACGACGAGTACAAACAAAGCGGAGAGATCGAAGATGATCTCCGCAAGCAGATCGGCGGCGCTATGCGTAACGCGGCGGCCAACAAATCGGTCCTGAGCCCAATCAACGTCAAACGCTGCATTGGCCTCAACCACTGGCTTGTGGAGGCGGTTCAGCACACGAATAAGGATCGACGCGAGTTCCTGGAGCAGATGCAAACGCACCTCCACCGTTTCTGGATGCTCACTCCAAAGCAGATGGCCGCGATAAATCGTTGGGGCGAGCACATCCGGAAGCGAATAGACGATTTCCCGCTCCTCGATGAGGAAGCGTTCTCAGGCGTCACCCTTCCCGAGTTCATGCAACGGAATCCATCCAGCCGCCGATAAGTTCAACCCTCCATATCGGTTTGGAAGCGGGGACATCAAAGCCCAAGCCGCTAGGCCCTGCCCTGCGGAAAATAATTGCGGCCCGGTTCTGCCACACACCGATACCCCTGAAAGTTTGCCCATCGCAAACACACAGAGGCACTCACCATGACCGCCGTGATTCAGCACATCCCCACCCAAGACGCAGCCTCCGCAGAACAGGCCGATATGCAGCATGTAGCTGTTGCCCGCATTCGCCGCAACCCTACAGTCGATCCCCGTAAGGGCCGGAACACCGCTCTCTACTCTCAGATCAAAGAGAGCATCCGTCAGCATGGGGTACAGCAGCCGATCATCATCCGCCCGGTTGATGAGCCCGAGTTCGACTATGAGGTAGTCGCAGGCAACACCCGCTGGCAGGCTTCCGTCGATCTGGAACTCCTGACAATCCCAGCGATCATCCGTGACCTCACTGAGGCTCAAGCACGGATCATCGCGGCCATCGAGAACATGCAACGTGCGGATTTGACCCCGATTGAAGAAGCACAGCATGCCGTTGTTGTTCTGGCTGACTGTGGCAACGATCACGCGGAGGTGATGAAGCTGCTTGGCTGGTCCCGTACCCGCCTCGATAGTCGGATCATGCTTTCCCGCGCCTGCCCGGAAGTCCGCGATGCTCTGCTGCAAGGTCAAATTAAGATCGGCCACGCTGAATTGCTGTGCCGTCTGGTGGAAAGCGAGCAGGCGCCCATCCTGGCCAAGATCATCGATCAAAACCTGACGGTTAAAGACACCCAGGACCGTCTCTTTACGATTGCCCGCGATATCTCGTCCGCTCGCTTCGATACCAAGGACTGCGCGTCATGCCGCCACAACTCGGCTGCTTACGTGGACCTGTTCGATACCTCAGTAGCCGGTGCCAAATGCCAGAACGCCACCTGCTGGAACCAAAAAACTAGCCAACTGATCGAAGTCAAGCTCATCGAGGCCCGCGACGAGTTCGGGGTAGTGCATACCGACCTGACACTGCCAAAGGACGGCTATGTCCAACTGGAAGCGAAAGGGCCGAATGGCGTTGGTGATAGCCAGATCACAGCCTGCCTGTCCTGCTCCAACTATGGGGCCGTCGTGAGTACCACAGCGGGTCACGAAGGGACCGTAGCGGGGGGCTACTGCTTCGACCGTAACTGCAACAAGGACATGCGTGAAGCCTACAAGGCCGCACTCGCAGAAGCGGCTGGGCAGCAAAACACCCATGAGCCGGCCAACAATCGCTCGACTGAACCGCTGTCTAAAACTGCCTCGGCCACCACTCCGGCATCGAAACAAGCTGCGGGCAAGAGCAAGGACAAGCCTGCGCAACCGCAGGCGTTGAAAAAGTCCATTCGCCGTGAGGCATTCAACCTCTATGGCCAAATGGGTTCCAAGGCAGTTCAAGGCAATCGCAGACTCGCCTTGGCCATCGCCGTCGTCAGCATGTACCTGGAGATGCGCAGCAGCTTGCCTCACGAGCTGGCCAACCGGATCAAGAAGAAGCTGGGCATGCCTGAAGCCATGCTGGACAGCAGCCGCTGCAATGTGGAGGTAGAACTGGCCAAGCTGGAGGAATCAGAGCTGCTGGAGCTGCTGACCAATCTCGCCTCCTGCACCACCTTCCGTAACGATAGCGCCGACTCTTTCGAGAAGTCGCTGCCGGGTAGTCAGTCGATTGCCTACATCAAACATGAAGGCATGCAGCCGGTTGAACATTTCCAGATGAGCGAGAACTACCTCAAATCTCTGGTGAAAGCGGGAATTATCGCGGACTGCAAGCGCTCGGGATTCGAGGCGAAGTACAACGAGGTCCACGGCGACAAGGCTTTCGTCAAGCTCTCGACCGAGAAAACAGACACCCTGATCAAAGCGGTACTGGAATTCAAAGAATTCTCTTGGGCCGGGTATCTCCCCGAAGCATTTGAGATTTCTGTTCAGGCCGGTTCTGGCACACGTCGCTCGGCCTAACAATAACCTCATCGAAACCAAGGAGCCGCCCAAATGAACACCTTCTTCACCGCTATCAGCCAGGCGCTGACCGACAGCAACAAACGCATCAACATCGACGTCTCCGGCCTCGAAGGAGGCCGTGTGAAAGTGGTGCTGAGTGCAAACATCGGCCCCACCCCTGCAAAGGCTTCCGAAGCCGAGATCAAACTGCGCGCAGCCATCGCCAAGCCGATGATGCTGTCGGGCACCCCGGAAGAAGTGGAAACCGCGCTGTTCGAGCGTGTCCGCAGTCATGCGGAAGTAGTGAACCACGGCATGTCCGCCCTGGACGAAATCCGCAAGCTGAGCGAGGCGGCAGTGCAAGCAGCGAAGCCTGCTCCTAGCGCACCCACCGCCGCGAAAGGGAACAGCGCTGCAGCAGAGGACGACAGCGACGATTCCGATCTGGAGAGTGGCTCTGAGCCGGCAACCAAGCCGTCCACCTCCCCTGCTCCGTCCCAAGCGGCGGCTCCCGCCCCCTTCGCCAATCTCGCTGAACGTTTCTGAGGAGCGACACGATGAGCATCGCAATCGTCACCCTGGACCGAGTGTTCCGTTATGCCGGGCGCGACTTGGACGATCCCGATCCGAGCATGGAGCCGAGCGACGTGCTGAAGCACTACAGCCGCCAGTTCCCACGACTGGTAGGCGCCAAGATTGTTGAACCTATCTCTGAGGGCGACCGCTATGTCTATGAATTCCGTGAAGCCAGCTTCGGAGACAAGGGTTAAGGACGCCCTCTCCACCCTCATGGCGTGGGCGGACGGAGATTCCTCCGCTCGCTCCGTCCCGACCAACCCCGACCACGATCTATCCAACGAACAGTTGAGGCGGCTATGGGCGCTCTTGAACTCTCCAGCTTCTCCCGGAACTATCAATTCCCAAGTTCCGCGCTGAGCCCTCTGGCTCTCCCGCAGGTCACCACGGCCATGCGGGAGGCCCATAGCCGCGCTTTTGGCGAATACAGCCACCTTGTAGATCGCAAGAGCCATGCTGCCTTCTGTCTTGATGCGCACGAAGGCGGCCTGATCAGTGACAAGGAGTTGGATTGGCTCAACGCCTATCCAAACGACTATGGCTTGCACCTGGTCACCAACGAGGTGATCGGGGCCATTGAATCCCGAATTGGGTTCTCAAAGGTCGGGCTGATTCCTGGAGTCAAGCGACGTACCAAGCTCATTGGAACCCCAGCGTACGAACTCCAACCCGCAGCGCAAACCACGCTGGCGTGCATCGAAGCAGGACTCTTCACTGCTGAGTCGGTAGAGGACTTGGTCGCCCTCGGCCCCAACTGTGCCTACCACCTCATACAGAAGGTCGAGCAAAGCCTTGTTGATCTGGCTACTGCCGATTGCCCGGATGTAAAGGATTGGCTCTACCTCGGCGTTCAGGGGGCGAAGTTCATTATCAGTGCCAAGTATTTCAACCGGTACGAGTTGACCTTGCCAGCAGAGGACTGCGAGGAATTCCGTGAGGTAGCAGTCTTCCTTTTCAAAGCACTGGACGCCATGTCCACGTACCTTGTTCATTTCCACACGCCATCCAGCTTCATGGGCGTTTACAGCTACGACAATCATGGGTTAGCGGACGCATATGGTGCGATCAAAGAACGCATTCAGAACTCCTCCCCCGAAGAATTGACCGCTTACCTGCTGGAGACACCAGAGGATCAATTCCCCTTTGAAGCATGGCCCATGGGGATCGAAGGTGACGACCGCGATGAAGACTACATCGAGGGGGTCGCGTATCAGTTGAAAGAATTGGACAACCTGACTCGACGCACCCATTTCACCTTGACGCATGAGCAGGACTCCAACCACCCAGTCGAAATTCAAGAGTTGATTGAACAGGTTCAGGATTCGATCAACGCAGGCAGCCCGTTCAAGCCTGTTCTGGAAGTGATCAAGGAAGCATTTGAGCTTTGCCATCGGTACGCAGTAGAGGGCAGTCGAGCAATCAGTGAGCACGACCTTCAGGGTTCAGCGGAGGAAGGGGTAGGTGTGTTCGAGACGCTGGTTGTGACGATTCATGGTGAGTACAGCTCGCTCGAAGATGAAGCCTGCAACGGATTCGATGATCGGGTGAGCGGTGTGGGCGATCTGCATTTGGCGCTTCCACTGGATGGAGAGCTTCTGGCACAGCAGACCGTGACGATACTGAACAAAACCAAGCAGTGCGTATCGCTGCTTAGTCGCCTCACCCAAGCTCTCTAAGGAACGAACATGCTCAGTGAAAAAGTCGAATGCCGCGCCATGCTCATCCATCGCCACGTCGAGACCCATCGACTGGATATCACAAGCCATGAGGTCCTGCCTCTTGAGGGCGGGAAAACCTTCACCCTTGGTGCTGGCCGAGCCTTTTCGAGCCTGGACAAGGAGGTGCTGATCGACCTCCTTCGTGAAGAAGAACCCAGCATCGAGTTCCTGCCTGAGAACCTGCTGGTGCGGGGCCGCAACAAATTGGTGTGGTACACCGCTCCCCAGGTGCTGGAAATCCCGTTCCGTGGCGAGATTATCAAAGCACCAATCCCCGGCCTCATTTACTTGGCTGGTGGTGTACTGCGCTGCTATGCCTACAAAGGCAAGAGCCGTCCGACGCCGGAAACTGAACTGCACTTCGCTCCGCTGGGCAACACCTATAACAACGGCACATTCTGCTCAGGTAACGTCAATCTGCCGCGAGAAATCCTGATCGAGAACATCCCCATCTGGCAGCGTTTTGTCTTGGAGAGCACGAATACCCACGGCGGAGGGGTTATCCCCCTCAAGGGCATCAAGGACTTCAACGAGTTGGTGCAGTTCTACCGCGACCTTTCAGCCAAGCAAGCGAAGAAATTCCCTGACCGTTGCCTCAAGCTCTCGGAAGTCAAAGGCAAGCCTCTGACCCTCAAAGCAGCAATCAATGGGGAGGGTTGAGTCATGGGGGCCGTTCAGAATTTGATCCCGGAAACCATCAGCTTCAAGACTCCAGACTCATGGCTGTCGAGCGCGCCACGAATTGTCGTCATCGGGGCTGGTGGGAACGGCAGCGAAGTAGTGGATTGCCTCGCCCAGTTCCATCACGCCATGATTTCGCTCGGGCACAAGCATGGCCTGCATGTCACCATCATCGACGACTCCGTTGTACGCGAGCCGAATCTTGTACGTCAGCGTTTCTGGCCTTGCGACCTCGGTCAGTACAAAGCAATCAGTCTGGCCAATCGATACAACCTGCTGCTGGGGATGAAATGGGAGGGACTCCCCTATCGCTTCCCCTCTCGCGCAACTGATGACGCTATCGGCAATGCTGATCTCATCATTTCAGCAGTAGACCTACCCTCGGCACGAGTGGCCATCGGCGCCTGCGAAGCGGTCAAACATAACTGCATGTGGCTCGACCTCGGGAATGGACACCGTCATGGTCAGGTGGTTTTCGGTGGTATCAACAAAGTCATGCGCGACCGATTCCCGAATGTCCTCGACGCCTACCCGGAAATACCCTTGTTGGAAGATGACCACACCAAATCTTGCTCAGCAGCCGAGTCCATTCGTACTCAGGACTGCCTTGTGAACCGTGCGGTGACCACGGCAGGGATGGGCATCGTGTGGGAGCTACTGCGTACTGGTGAAACGTCCAAGCATTGGCTTGTGTTGAACTTGGGCACAGGAGAGCAGATGAGTTACCCCTTCCCTCCTCCTGCGCCGAAACAGCCGAAGGCAACAGGCAAGAAAGGGAAGGTATCGAAACTCAGAAAAGTGTGAGCTGGTTGTGGGAGACATACATGGCCTCCAGCGCAGCTTGTGGTGATACGTCGGCAGGCTGATCCGGGAGCGCGGCAAGTACCCGCTCCCGATATCCTGAGCGCAAATACGCCGTAGTACAGCGAGGGCAGATTGTGAACGTGTGAAGGTGGGGCAGGTCGCCAGTGTCCACGTAGGCAATCTCAGGGGAACCCTCCAGTTCATCCCCGCAAATTGCAACTGAATTCACCGCAAGCACATCCGCCTGCACCGAGGCAATATGCACTCGGCCATCCAGGCAAACCAGGGCAATGGAACCGCCACCATTCAACACGTGCCACCTCTTTAACTGACTCCTCCCGAGTATATCGAGCAGATTCCAGCATTCCAGCGAAGGCCTTGGTCGGAGCTTCTACTCGATGAAGAACCATGGCAGCCAGTTCAGGGGCACCTGGTCCCCACTATTAGGGCGAACCAGGTGAAGAACTCATGCCAACCATACACTTCTACGACACAGTCACTGCCGGGCGCTCTCCAACCGAGGGCCAGGTTATTCGCTTTGACTCGGCGGTCTATCCAGCCCGAGGATCAGTAGACCTCTCAACTACCAACATCAAGCTCCGAGACGACGTATACCTCGATCCTGATGTTGTGATGAATAGTGACTTGGCCCTACTGGCATTCGACCAGGGTTGCAGCGAAGTAGAGTGGGCCAGGAGGGTCTTCGCGGATTTCACCCGACCAAACACTCTCCATATAGCCTTTGGGTCAACGACAAGGCACGATCCATTCATTCGAGCATCGTTTTACCGGAATCTGCTCCCGTACCCCTGCCTGGGCGTACCTGACACTGCCCACTTCCTCGATCTGGATGTACTACTTCGAGCAATTCTCCTGATCCGTCCAGGAGAATGCCCTTGGGATGTTGAGACGCTTACTGGTGGAGCAGCCGGCCTCTACCAGTTCCTCATGTGGGACGCGGGACTCGGCACTGAGAACCGGGCACTTCGGGTCAAAGAGGTTCTTTCCAAAATCTCGGAAGCGAGCCCGAAGCTTCTCCACCATGCCGTCACAGTCAGCTCTCCTTCCCAGATCAAGGCACTCTTGGGCCTTGATGGAGGTGAAGTCTGGGACCTGCGGAGTGTGAAGCCTGTGGTGATGGTCCACCCCTCGCTCCCCGACAATCGTGGCGCAATCCTCGCTATGCCAGTGGCAGCTGACGTGAGTTATCCCGACCTGATCTGCATGGTGGACTTAGAGGCTGACCTTTCAAGCTTATGCTCAGACTCCACGGAGTCACTTCAGCATTTGTCTAGGGCAAACAAAGGGGACCGCTCCGCGCCGCTTTTCCACATTAGTATGTCCCGAATTCCCTTCGTGGCCCCGCTGAGCGCAATTCGACCGGATGATGCTAAGCGCCTGGGCATCAATGTCTCCGCAGTGAAGGCGAACATCCAGCGCCTGACATCAGCGAAACACCTGGTGGGCAGATTGCGGGATGAACCAGTGCTGCAGCTAAACGCACAGCCCGCAGACGTTGACCACCGAATGTGGGCGGGTGATTTCCCTTCAACTGACCTCGACCTAATGCGCCAGCTGCATTCTTCGGGGTTCAATTCCTGGCATGACCTCCTCTTAACTGGCACTGACCGCCGACTTCGGGATCTCGGTAACCGGATGCTTGGTAGGTACCAGCCTGATGCCCTATCGCCTAGCGACCGAGGAGTATGGCTGCGGCATGTGGATCAGAGAGTCCGGGGAGATTTCAGCGGTTCGTTTCGGCTGGAACAGCTCATGGAACGAGCGGAGGATATGTGTCAGCAGTACCCGACGGCAGCAGGTGTCCAGGGCTTTCGGGAACGACTTCATCGTTTGAAGGGGATGGTCAATGATGGATTTTGAAACACCGCCAGTCTTCGACCCATACGAGCACAGACCGTTTCAAGGTTATATGTGCAGCGAAGGCCGGCAAGTGGAGACCTATCTCTCTCTCATGCACTTCATTGAGGCAGAGAAATTCCGCGGTTTGGACGAGGGCTACCGTCGGTACATTCTGAGTATCGAGGACCGCGATGACTTCATCCTCGAAACCGCAGGAATCACCCAAGGTGTCCGCCGACCGGACTGGGATGAGATCAAAGCACCAATGGTCCGCGCAGGGCTCTGGATGCAACTGGTACAGCACAAAGATGCAATGGTGCCGCTCATAACACATCCAGGATGTGAGTGCCCTGTGGGTCTGGTCAATGAGGCGATTCAAGAGATATACGAGCGGCTTCATTCTGGCGATCCATTGCGAAAAGTCCTGCTCGCCGGGGACGATTCGCCTAATGCCTTGAGGAGTTCGTCTTTTGATGAGGTCCTCGATCACATCTTCAACGTCCGGCAGCCTGACGAAGTAATCGTCTCGGCTGATGGCGGGGTATCCATGCGATCTGCTGCTTATGCGGCACGACGCTACATTCCGCTGCGGTTTCTTCCTCGGGTTCAAAGCGCAGGAGAGTTTGCGAAGAACGCGATCAGCCAGGCCACCCATGTCTTTCTTTTGGGCACCAATGGCCAAGCTTCCTTTGCTCAAGCAGCATACGATTTAGCATGCGAAACCGGTCTTGTTGCCCACCAGGTCGAGCTGCCAGCGTGAAGGCCTGGAATCTGGGAGTCATACTGTTCCCCATACTCATGGGAGGGTGCGCGGTTGAACAACCTCGCTGGGTAACGGATAGGCCCGCTGCGTACTGTTACAAAACTGCTGACAAGGTATGTCTTGCGGACCTGATTTCGGCCCACCTACAGAAAGCTCCTGGCGGTACGATTCGTGATGACGCTATGTGGAGGGCCGCCGCTGCGGTTCGAATTGCAGGAGCTCAGTTCCCAGAGACTCTGAAATCGCTTCAGTCCTCAGTAGAGGCGTTTTCCTGCACTGCCAAAAGGTTCTACTGGGACGAAGCCTCCGCAGCAGTCCAAGAAGCTCAGCAGGGACGATTTCGGAATGCACTATCCGCCGCCCAACAGATCGATGGGAAGGACGCCCGTACCTATGCCCTTTCGCTGATCGTGCAGATCTCTTCCGAGGCCAAGGATGACAAAGCCCTTGGTAAAGCCCTGGATGTATTAAGCAAAGACGATGAGCGAGCTTACATGGATGCCTTGCTTCTTCGGCTGCAGGTGTTACTCGCTCAGGGAGATCTGGAGCGATCCTCGGCTCTCCAGAACCACCTTCTTGCTTTTTTCGCCAAAGACCCAGAGACAGGGGTTGAACCAGCTACAGAAATGGCAATCACCTATCTGTCGCAGGGGTTAAAGCTCGATGCTCGGGATTTCCTGGTCAGGGCCGCTGATGGGATTCCAGGGGTGAGGTCTGCGGACAACCTGAAGCTGTTCAATCTTGTCGGCCAGGTCATCGATGGGTACCGCCCCATACCCGATGACTTCTACCAGTTCAGCTCTGATTCGGCACGTTTGCGGGCTTATCTGGTGGTGGCGCGGTACTACCGAAACACCGGGAATCGGGCAATGGTCACTTCTATGCTGGTCGACGCATCTCGCTTCACCCAAAAGGCAAGTTTCAAAGCCAATCGCACCGAGGTCGCAAGCCGGTTAGCTGACTTCCTCCGCGATTCGCACTAGACCTTTTTCCCCAGGAATTGTGCATAACTCGGCGGATAACTCTCTGTATTCCAGTCCGTAGCTGGCCTCTACACGTATGGGCGTTTTTCAGCCAGAAAGGACATGCTGTACTGGTTCTGGCACAGCCGCGCATCGCCGTAAATGGGAGCATCTTTCAGAAGGAGACTCCCATGAAGTTCACTGTCCAGGCTGCACCTTTAGCTGCCATTCTCAAACAGTGCGGTCGTGTCGCATCTAAGAAGGCCGGGGATATCAACGGCAATTTCCTGATCGATGTTCAGGATGGCCACCTCAATGTAACGGCGAACAATGGCCACCAGCAGATGAGCCTTCACCTGCAGGACCCAAGCCTGATCGTTCGTGAAGCTGGCTCTGTCTGCATCTCGGCATCCAAATTCGAACAAATCGTTTCGTCTCTTCCCGTAGATCGTGATGTGACTGTATCCGTGGGCGAGGAGAAAGCCACTGTCACCTGTGGACGCTCACGATTCAGCATCGCCACCCTACCTGCGTCTTCTTTCCCCAAGGCTTTGCATTCCGATGGCCAGGTCCAAACGGCACTGACTATCGAGTCGCATGCTTTGAGGGACGGCATCCGTGGTATCGCATTTTGCGTTGCCCGGAACGATGTGCGTCAGTACCTGAACGGGATGCTGTTCGAGGCCTCGGAAGGGAAGCTGACGCTCGTGGGCACCGACGGACACAGAATGGGCATGGTAGAACTCCAGATCGAGAAAAGCTCATCCATGAAGTTCATTCTGCCTGTTGCATGCCTTGAGGACGTTGCCAGTTTTGCCAGCCACGGCTACGTCACCATCACCCACTCTGGCAATCTGGTCAGTTTTACCGCAGTCAATGGGACCATGACCTCCCGCCTTGTCGACGGGGCCTTCCCTAACTACTGCGCTCTCATTGAGCGTGCAGAGACTGGTCAACTGATCAACTTGAACCGTGATGCGATTACGAGCGCTGTTGCTCGTGTCAGTCTCCTCTCGGATGGTAAGTCCCAGGCAGTCCGCCTCAAGTTTTGCCAACAAACGGTCGAGGTCGTCTCTGTGTCGAATGATGCCCTTTCAGAAGCCGAAGACCTGCTGCCGTGTGACTTCGATGCGGCCCCTTTCGATGTTGGGTTCAACAGTCGCTACGCACAGGAAGCTTTTAAAGCTGTATCCAGCACCGACCTGCAACTTTTTTATTCCGGCCCTGCTTCTGGCACGCTCATTAAGGCCAAAGACTGCCCCCATCAGAAATTCGTACTCATGCCGGTTCGCCTGTAAGGCGGACCTCTGAAGGGGCAAGAAATGAGCCACACCGACCGCTCTAACCTGACTGAAGGCACCAACACTAAGCTCGATTGCCGCATAGTCAACCAGGAGGCCCGAAAGGGCTTCCTGTTGCCTAACTCACTCCCGGCCCTGCCTTCTTTGGAAGGCCCCAAGGCTTTGCTTTCTCTGAGCCAGGAACAGTCCCTGGGCTACCGCATCATTCTTGGCCAACTCAGCCTGCTGAAAGCAATTTCGAGCGACACCAGCATTCTCCAAGGGCTGGTGACCGACATTTGGAACTCCATTGGCGAGAACGATAGCGTCGATAAGGCCGCCGCACTGATCTTCCAGGACGGAGCATGGGTTCGCGCGGGCTCAATTCCTGACAGTGAGTTTGCATCCATTCTTCGCAAGAAACTGAACACCATCCAGACCCTGATTGCGGAACTGAAAGCGTTCGCTCTTCCCGGCTTCGAGGACAATCTGTTCGTGGCAGCTGTCCGAGACGAAATCCAGAAGAAGGTTCTGGAGATCCTGCCCTACGACCTCATCCTCAACCGCGCGGCCGGAGAATTCCGAACCAAGTGCAAGGAGCTGTCCAGCCTCTGCAAAGGCCTGGTGAAGTACATCTCAGAGGAGGTTCGCCTTCCTCGTTCCAAGGTCGCAAGAATCATCAACGGGAAATGGACGTCACCCAAGCTGATGCCTGGTCTGATGCTCTCTGGGGGCTACGAGTTGAAACTATATCCTCAGAGAGAGTTGCGCCGGCTGCGCCAAGAGATCGTTGAAAAGCAGCGGGACATCCTTTCTGCGGCGTCGACTGCAGATATGCCGGCCGAGCAGCTGCTGGCCGCCTTGGAGGGATTCAACTCTGCCGAGCGGGTTGTTCACGAGACCGTAGGGTTCTTTGCCAATGCGAATATGCGCCTGGTTGACCAGATCGTCTCTGGGTATCGCTTTGCCACAGACCTCGAGCAAGTCCGTTCGGCAGCTCAACTGGGCCTCGTGAGAAGCATCTACCGGTACGCACCGGAGATGGGCTTCAAATTTTCGACACTGGGCATGACTTGGATTCGTCAAACGATCCTGCGTGACCTCACCCAACAGGAGCTGATCCGTTTGCCCGAAGGATCACATGGAGCCTTGAGCAAGCTTACAGCTGCTCTGAAGGAGCAACCGAATGCATCCAAAAAGCACCTGAGCAAGGTTTGTGGACTCTCGATGGATGACGTCGAGAATCTCCTCTACTTCGTGGGTGTAGGAAAGCCCATGTCTATTGACTCTACCTTCCAGGAGGGTGGCAGTTCAGAGGCGGAGGGGATGCACGATCTGCTCGCGGACTCGAACAACAGCTTTGTTGAGGAGGTGATGGAGGAGGATGCCGCCGGCTACATAACTGAGGTGCTCGGGGACGTTCTCAACCAGCGGGAACTGCAGGTAGTGGTTGCACGCTATGGTATTGGAGGAGCGGAAGCCCAGACTCTTGCGACCCTCTCCGAGATCATGGGTGTTTCGAAGGAGCGGGTACGTCAGATCGAATGTGAGGCGCTGAAAAAGCTGAGAGAAAGTGAGCACGCAGAATGCCTGCTGGAGATTTTGGAATGAGTAATTTGAGCCTGCCTCTGTACGGTGCTGAGATCGAGGCTTTTGGAGTTCTTGGCACCTTCATCGGCGCCGACTTGATGGATGATGGCGATCTCCACTTCACTCTGAAAATGCCGGAATCCAATGTGCGATTGGCCCACAGTTACGCGGTGGCCGAAGATCAGTTCTGCCTAGTCGTGGGAGCAAGTCTGATCCAGGTGTCGAAGAAGAACTGCGTATGGCGCAGCTCACCTGGCTTTGATGTGACTGATGATGAGGGATTCATTGCGTTTCGCGTCGATCGGCATGTACGTGCGGCGGTAACAGTAATGAAATTTCAACGAGCCATCTCTCGTCTCAATAGGATCTGAGCTCGATCGCGTTGCCTTACCGATGCGGTATCCATCTCAAGGACGAGCTTGGCGTACTCGGCGACACCTTCGAAGTCACCGACAACCAGCAGCTGGTCTGCTAGCTGGAGGTTCATAGCTGCATCGTCACAATCCACCTCCGGCCTGGTGACGAGTACGGGCTCTTCCACATGTACTTCCGCTTTCGCCATCTCGATCACCCGTTCAGGCTCTGTAGGGGAAGCCTGAACCGGCGTAGCAGATACATGGGGAACCATGTTGATTTTCGGCTTTGCTGGAAGCGTTTCGTCCAGATGGTGGTTACTGCTATGCGCTTCTTCGCCAGCTGAAGCCTTCCCCGCGGCACTATTCAGTCGACCGATCCATAGGGCGGCTATGGCACCGAGAAGAAGCACTGATCCGATGACGCCCAAAATCTGAGATTCCACGTTTCTATCCTCATTTTCCTTGTCCTAATAGTGTCTCGAGGGTGCCTCTTTTTCGGTCACGCTGGTGGCACACCTGAACATCTCCAAAATGCGCATCATCAGCCACAGGAGTAGTTCTATGCGTGACAACGACGATTCGTTTCAGACAATCGAGGTACCGGTAAACCTCAACGGAACGGTGAAGGTGCGTGTGCCCAGTCACTGCCACCCAGAGGAAGTGGAAAAGCTGGCGCTGGAGCAGTTCAAAGCTCGACTCAACCAGCCAGTGACTTTTGGTGAGTCTGGCTACTGCTCCTATGAATTCCGCGGAGAGGCATGGAGCACTAGAGGCCAGGCCCGGGTAGGGAACCTTGAATTTGAGGTTCGCCATGACATGGCCTTGAACGTCTCTGGGGCCATGGTTGCTCTGGCACCTGCAGCAGGACAATTCGGGGCTGACAGGCTCCGAGCTCGACTCACAGCCTACGTATCCCGGGAAGCGGTCTACATCACGGGTCGTAAACCTGGTACCGACCTAGAGCATGTAATGGTGATGGTCGACATCCAGGACGGAGAACCGACGGTGAACGTGATGTCGCCAGACGGCGATGACCAGTTTGACGCTGACGGAAGCATGCCGATGGTCAGTGTGGGCTTCCCGGGTATGTGCTGGAACCTCAACTGAGGGGCACTCCCAACCCACTATTAGACCAAACCCTTGTTCTGTAGGTGAGTGAATTGGAAGTCTCCCGTCGACGCTTCGTGAAGATGTCGGCTGCAGCCAGCGCTGCAGCCGCCATTGGGTTTGGGGTGAAAACTCAGGAAGCAGCCGCGATGAGTGCCAGCATCGCCACTCTTCTTTTCATCGACCCCATCACCCTCGAGTACAAAATTTTCGGGCCATGCTGCCATTTCTGCCCAGACCATCTGATCGTCTCTCATTACCAGCCAGTAGCGTTGGTGGAAGTGATCAAAGGGGGTGGAGATACGGTACTCGGCCAACCCATTGGTGGCCCACTCAGTGTGGGCACGGACAACAACGATTACACATCGATGGCAGTCCGTATCTGGCAATTGCCGGACTGGGCGATTGACATCGCAATGGGCTATCAGTCGTGCAAGCTTTGTGGTGTTGATGCTGCTCGCACCACTAACTTTTCCCTGACCTCTAAATTCGACATGTGCGGTGCAGTGGCCAACCCTATCGTGTCAAAGGGCGTCAGTGCGTTCAATTCAGCCCTGCCGAACTGCTTCCCGAAGCTGCTCTACAGCACCGAGTTCGACCCCACTTGGAACACCGGATGCAGGGACATAGCGGCAGCAGAAGCCATTGCGGGAGTGATTTGCAATCCGCTTACTGGCTCATTCTCCATTCCTGGAATGGAAATCTGCATCGGACAGTGGGGTGGTCTATATCCCCGGCAAATGGCTTCCCATAACGACAACGCGGCGATCGCTGCCGGAATTGCCGCTTACCGAGCAATCCACCTCAGCGGCTTCACAATCGGCACCTTCCCCTTCAGCGCGGCCCTCTCTGTAGGAAAGCTACAGCAGACTCAACCCTGGCCAACCGTCGGCTTCAAGGCCGGCAGCGCTCTCCTGGACACAGCCATGAGGCTATACCCCGTCTCCCTTGAGGAGCTGTATGCCTTCGTGTGGTGGACTCCTGTGGTCTGCTGCAAAGAGTACGAAGAGATCATGGGGGTTTGCTCCCCAACAATCTGCGGTTGAGTTGCTTCTGCCACATCCAGATATCCATAGATTGGTCTCAAGTGCCACATGAGGACCAATCTATGGACAGCTTCCAAATCACCACCTCTCCCCTTCTTCGCCAGTTCGCAACACGCCTCGACCCACAGACCATCCAGGTAACGACCAAGCTGGGCGTGGCAACGATTATTCGCGCTGATTTCGATCCAGTGTCCTTCCCAGCAGATGAAGATCTGCAGGAGGACTTTTTGCGCGATCTGATCAACCGAGCAAACCCTGGAGCTCTTGAGCTGCTCAATCAATCACTCGGCAAATGCCTTGGTGATCAAGCCAAAGCAATTCGACAAGTCTTGGGTTCTGGCACATATGAAACCGGCCGAAATTGAACTCACGCATCCCGCGTCCACAGAACGGAGAAATTCCATGAATGAGCAACGGAACAAGGCCCTTCAGGCGGCACTGGGCCAGATCGAAAAACAATTCGGCAAGGGCGCTGTAATGCGCATGGGCGACCACGAGCGCCAGACCATTCCGGCAATCCCAACCGGCTCCATGGGGTTGGATATCGCCTTGGGCATCGGAGGCCTGCCGAAAGGTCGGATCGTAGAAATCTACGGCCCGGAATCCTCGGGCAAGACCACCCTGACCCTGTCGGTCATCGCCGAAGCCCAGCGGCAGGGCGCCACCTGCGCCTTCGTCGACGCCGAGCACGCGCTGGACCCGGATTACGCCGGCAAGCTGGGCGTCAACGTTGACGACCTGCTGGTCTCGCAGCCGGACACTGGCGAGCAGGCCCTGGAAATCACCGACATGCTGGTGCGCTCCAACGCGGTGGACGTAATCATCGTCGACTCCGTGGCGGCGCTGGTGCCCAAGGCCGAGATCGAAGGCGAGATGGGCGGTCGGCCTGCAGGCCCGCCTGATGTCCCAGGCGCTGCGCAAGATCACCGGCAACATCAAGAACGCCAACTGCCTGGTCATCTTCATCAACCAGATCCGCATGAAGATCGGCGTGATGTTTGGCAACCCGGAAACCACCACCGGGGGTAACGCCCTGAAGTTCTACGCCTCTGTGCGCCTGGACATTCGTCGTACCGGATCGGTGAAAGATGGCGATGAGCAGATCGGGAACGAAACCCGGGTGAAGGTGGTGAAGAACAAAGTTTCTCCACCATTCCGCCAGGCTGAATTCCAAATCCTCTATGGGAAGGGTATCAACAAGCTCGGTGAGATTGTTGATCTTGGGGTAGCTGGTGGCTTGATCGAGAAGTCGGGGGCTTGGTACAGCTACGCAGGTCAGAAGATCGGCCAAGGCAAGGCGAATGCCTGCCAGTATCTGCAGGAGAATCCCGCGGTCAGCGATGAGATTGAGGCGAAGCTCCGCAGCCAGAAAATCACCGGTGTTGCGGTGATCACCGACTCTCCTGGTGATGACGATCAAGAGGTTGCATAGACCAACTGAAAAGGCCGCCAATTTGGGCGGCCTTCTGTTTTGTGATCAGTGATTCCCGATGCCGTACATCCGGTACATATGTCGGGCAAGCTCGGCCGGTTTACCCGAGAAGGATACAGCCCCAGTTTCCCTAGCAGCATCAGGCATCGAACGGGCCTGGCTGGACTCCGCATCCTGGGCCATAACGATCTTCGCCTTTCCTTTCAGATCACGAATTCCCGAGGCACCGTCATCCCCCATCCCGGTGAGGATGATCACTCCAAGCTTCCCTGCAATCGAACTGAACACAGACCGAATCACGCTGTTAATCGACGGGCTGTAGGTGTTTGGCTTGACCGGCCGGAGTTGGATCACCCCGCTTCGTACTTCAACTGTGGTGTCACGGGGGACAACGAAGATGGTACCGGCCTTAAGCTTGGCGCCATGCTCGGCCGCGACTACCTCCCACCGCGAGGTACATTCGCGTACCCGCTGGACATAGGTGTTGAATGCAGCTTCGGTGAGGTGCTGGACCAAGAAAATACTGACTGGCAACGTGGGTAACTCGCCAAGAAAATCCCGGATAGCTTGAGGCCCGCCAGAGCTACAGCCGATCACCCAGGTGTCGTTCGCGTTTCGGGATTCAATTTCGGCTTTCCTCGCATCTAAGCTTTCTGCGAGGTCGGGGATGCTTCGCTTAAGCTCATCGACAAGCTTGTTGCACCAGGCCTGACGTTCTGCAGCGCTCATCGAATACAACTCACGTTCGTTGAGCACACAGACAGGCTCATCTCGTCCCAACATTTCGAGGACATCTTCTGAGTTGAGAATCGCCTCGTCGCTGAAGTCGACGATCAGTGCGTGAACGCCAGTCGCTGACAGGTCTCCATTCTCCACGTGGCTCATGTCATAGACCGTGAGTTCTCCGACAACTGGCGAGAGAACCTCTTGGATGAGAGCCACTTGGACGTTGCTAGTTGAAATGATACCGACTCTCATGCAGCTGACCCTTGCAATGCTTGTTCTGGGCGAACTTCTGCAATCGCGTTATCGAGCGCGATGCTGTCGCACGGCTTGTTCAGATAAACGTTTACGCCAGCTCGCAGGGCCTCGTCCTCGAGATTTGTGCGAGTGGTGAGCATGATGATTGGTACCTCATTGAATTCAGCCCGGGCTCGCAGTGCCTTTGTGAGTTCCAAGCCAGTCATTCGAGGCATTTCCATGTCCACCATGACGATTTCGGGGAGTCTCTCGAGAGGGAGCATGTCCATTGCGTCCTGCCCGTCGCGGGCAGTAATGACCGTATAGCCACGAGCCTCGAAGTGCTTCTGCAACAGCTTGCGATAACTCGTAGCATCGTCAACGACGAGGCAGACCGGTTTTAGATCTCGTTTCACAGACTTGACACGGTTTTGCCGAACCTTGAAGCCGGTGTCTGTCCGCTTGAGGTTGAGCCTCACCAGCTCCATGACATCGATGACGAAGACCGGCGAACCGTCTTGCATCTCTGTCTCGCCAATGATCCCGCGCACTTTGGAAAGGATGCCGTCCAGCTTCCTGATGTGGATCTCGGGCATTGAATCAGTGCTGTCGACCTCAATACCAATAGCCATTTCGCCTTGTTGACACAGAATGACCAGGACCTCCTGGTCCAAATCGTGAGTGGAACGCATCTCAGGCATTGCAAGTAGGTCGGCCAGATGCACAACCTCGAAGGACTTTCCTTCGTGATGAAGTACCGCTTTCCCCTTCTCCAACCGCTGTTTTTCCAGATCGGCTCGGGAGCACTGGATGATCTGGTACATGGTGTAGCTGGGAATCGCAAACCATTGACTGCCCGTACGGCAGATGAGAGCTCGGTTCGAGCCGATAGTGAATGGCATTTCCAAAGTGAAGGTCGTACCCCAGCCTACCTTGCTGTCAATTACCAGCCGGCCGCCCATGCTTTCTACCGTCGTAGCGACAATGTCCATACCAACACCGCGGCCGGACAGCTGAGAAACTTTTGCTGCAGTAGAGAACCCATTGTGAGTGATGAGTCTCAGGAGATCCGATTCGGTCAGTTGATCATCCTGCCTGATGATGCCTTTCTCCAGTGCCTTAGCCTTGATCATCGTGGTATCGATGCCTTTGCCATCGTCCTTGACAGTGATGACGATGTTCTTAGCTCGTCGGCAGACGTTTACCTCCAGGCTGCCATGCGCGGATTTCCCTTGAGCAATCCGCTGTGCTTCAGGCTCGATACCATGGTCGAGAGCATTGTTGAGTAGGTGGACCAGTGGATCACGCACAGCATCGAGCATGACTTTGTCCACGATTACGTCGCCACCGGTGAAAACGGTGTCTACTTTCTTCCCTAGTTTTGAAGACTCACGCTCGATGAGGTTGGTCAGGGCTGGACGAATGTTTTGGAACGGTACTAGGCGGCTATCGAGAAGATCTCGTTGCAGGCTGCTGATGAGCCCCGCCTGTTGACGGTAGGAGTCTTTGATCAGCTTGCCCTGTGCGAACATTTCCTCGACGTCTTGGATGGTCTGGGCCAGTTGAGCCCCCATGGTCACATTGAGAGCTGAAAGATCATTGAATCGCTCAAGCTGAAAATCACCTGCCGATTGATGGGCCAAGGCGGTTGGAACGGGTTGGTTTGTGTGAAGACGCAGGGCGCTGGTGAACTTCATGTGGTTCAACTGTTGCGCCTCAAGCTTCTCCCGAATGATAGTTACGATCATCATCAACTCGGCATGCAGCGCCTGTTGGCGATATCGGGCTGCGGTCAGCTCGCTGGACTGCTCGACTGCAGTGTCCAGTAGTCGCTGATCCACTTTGATTTTTTCCGAGCCACCGCTTCGACGTTTGCTGCCGACACCGTGGATGGAGTCATGGGCTTTCGCCAGGATCTCGCGAATCACCGAGCTGCTGACAGGCTTGGTTGGGGCAGATTTAGAGGTTATGCCTTCGACCGACTCGCGAAGAGTTCTGCTTTGCCGCTCTGGCTCATGGTGTACTTCCTGCTCTTGTACAGTAACGGCAGAAATTGACGGTGGGACTTCAACGAGTTCGGGAATTGCTACAGGTGCCGGCACTGACTTGCCAGACTCTTCGGGGGTAGCTTCCGGGACGGCGGGCAAAGCTGGACTCTCGACCTCGACTGAGTCTTCCGGCTCCGAGGACACCACCAGACTGTCTTCCTGAGCGGGTTGAGCGTGAGCTGCCATACGGGCCGCGTGACGTTTTGCACCACCTTTTCCTCGAGACCTGCGACGAGTCTTTTTGTGTCCTGACTCTTCCTCCGCCAAAGATATTTCCTCACCCTGAGGATGGACGATGCCTTGCTCGAACTCTTCAGTCTTAGGCGTTTCTTCTTCAAGCTCTGCGATAGATTGTGCTTCACAAGCTTCTAGGGTTTCGGCCCTGGCATCTTGGGTGGCCACCTTCTCTAGCTGGATATCTTGAAGGAGGACCTCGCCGGCTGTGCAGGGCTCTTGAGCAAGAAGGCCAAGATCCACTCGATTATGCTGGACTGCAGCTTCAACGCAACGGATCAAGGCCGAGGGAACTTCGTACCCGACAGCGCGACGCATCGCGCTAGTCATTTGATCCAATGCGACCAAAACATACTCGACCAGCCTGGCGCAGTCATCTGATGCAGGAATGATGCTCAGGGAAAGACTCTCGAAGAGGCTTTCCATGTAATGGGTAATCTCTCTGATCGAAGCTGCCTCTGCCATAGCTGCAGCGCCCTTCAGAGTATGCATCTGCCGCTTGATGGTGGTAACCAGGTCATGGTCATCCATCTGGCCCATCCAGCGGTCTACGTTCAGCTGAAGCTGAGGGAGAACTTCCTCGGCTTCTTCAATATAGAACTCAGCCATCTCCGGGTTGTATTCAATCGCCGGCGGGGCAGAAGGCTGCTGCGCATGCTTGGTGGTGGACTCTTGTACATCATCGCTTTCAGAGTTTCCCGGTTTAGCATGCGAAACTGGGTTCAAATTTTCCGGCTGATGACTTTCCTGCGGAGCATCCGGTTCCGGTTTAGCATGCGAAACTGGAGTGACCTGAGCGACCTCAACGTACTCAGCCTCTTCCGCCCCGCACCCCAATGCCTGGACAACCTCTAGCCAGGAGTGAAGTGCGGGAGTTTCAGTCTTCCAAGGGAAAGCTTGCTGGAAACGTTCAGCATCTGCCAGGAAATCCAGGAGGGCTTCTACATCACCCTGGAGCAGTTCGGCCTCTTCACTTCTCAACTGGAACAGGCGAGTCTCTAGGGCTGCAAATGCACTTGCAAGCGGGAGGCAATCAGCACTGGACGAAATCCCATGAAGGGTATGAGCGACACGGCAAAACGCTTCGTTGACGTCTTTTCGCCCGCTTTTGAGATACGCACTCATTGCTGCGTATTGCTCGGTGAACTCCTGACGGAAGATATCGATCAGGACCGGATCGACGCCCTCGGGCATTTCCCGTTCTTGCTCATGGGCCAGTATTACTGCATCCGGCTCGGCAACGACTTGCTCGAGCTTGTTCTGGACTGCAGGCTGATGAGTTGCGTTAGTAGACGATGCCGGTATCTCTGGATGAGACGTGTATGCCAACTGCATTTCCGGATCAGCTTTAGCCATGAGTGCATCGGCCACATCTTTCACAAACAAGGAGACCTTGTTCCTGAGAGAGTATTCATCCATGCAGCGGAGGCACATCTCCACGCCGGAGCGCAGCAAGTCATGCTCCTCCGCATGGTCGAAATCCTCTTTGAGGGCTCGGTTTGTTACGCCTTTGCTGAAGGCAGCAACACCACTGGCGATCTTTCCGAACGACTCATGACCGTGCATACGGGCGGCCATGGAGAGGCGGTCTGCAGCCTTGTAGAGTTGCTCAATGGACGAACGACTACGCAGGTCGAGGCTCGTGAAGCTATCTTCGAAGACGCTCCTCAGCTCGAAAAGCTCGGTGAGGAACGGATCATCGTCTTCGCGTACCTCTTCCTGGGCTGCCTCAAATTTAATCAAAAGTTCGTTGGTGGTTACCGGAGCCACCTCAGTGAAATCTATCCCGAGTTCGCGGAGAGCTTCAGCTGCCTTCGTCAGGTTTTCGGGATCAGGTTCAAGTTTGGATTTGATGGCTTCGAGGTACATCTCAATCGCCACCAAGGCTTTCGCCAGCAGATCCAACTCCGGGCTGTACGTGAGTTCCGCATTATCTAGGAGACCTACCATCCCAGAGCAGACTGCACCGAGCAAATCACCAACCTGTTCTGCTCCCGAAAACTTCAAGGCCGCAGCAGTATTGACGAGAGATGCAAGTCCGTCCTTCAGTTCATCCTGGCCAATGCCACTTTCTACGTGAACCGAAACGGAACGACGAGTCTTCACCACTTCGATCAAACATTCTGAGACGAGTGTGTCCAGAACGTCGGCACCGACACCCTCAATGTTCAGTGCCTTTGTCGCGTCATTTTCATTGATGAGATTGATGCGCTCGTCGAGGTAGAGGATGTAAGACTTCAGATCGTCTACCACCTCGGCAGCGATGGCAGAAATACCTTCCTTGCCAGCCACGAGTGCGATGGACTTATTGGCAACCCCTGCAAGCTCATCCTCGCCCACCATATAGAACACGTTCGCTACTGAACGCATCGCCGCGCTATATGCAGACAGCTGGACACTGAAGATGTCGTCAGAGCGTGCCCCCAGGGCCCGCCCCAGAGAGACCATGGCTGCATCCAGAAGAGGCTTCAGCTCCAGGACGACGTCAGCAATGGTTGTAGCCTCAGTAGATTCGAGCTTGCTCTGAAGCTTTGCCAGCGAGTCGGTGTCGACTGACTTCCCGACATTGAAAACCCTCAACGCGGCTTCGATGCTAGGCGTGCTTTTTGAACTTAGGCTCAGTACGTAGAGCAACGACTTGAAGCGATCGATACCCAGGACTTCCAGGGCGGCTTCTTCACCACCTAGACCGATTTTCTGAACCGCGACAGACAGCATGCGGACCTGGGAGACGGTGTTACCGCCACTACGAAGGCCCCCGATGGCAAGTGCCTCGAGTAGACACTCACCAACCCACCAGAAGTCGCCCACTTCCGGCTTATGAGAAACTTCCTGGAGTTCTCGGAGGACCTGGCGCATGTCCGCCAGCGCGCCTTTGTTCTGGGTCCCAATGTAGGAACTGAAGGCTGTCTGGAAGCGACGAGATGAGGTCGAGAAGACCTCCTGCTGCCGGGCATCGTCAACGTTATGAATCTTGCGGGGAGGATCAACAAACTCGAATGAGAGCATGCTTGGGGGGAGACTGTCCTCGACAAGCAAGGGAACGCCCCTGACCTCACGGATTTCATTGATCTGCCTGGAGAGGATGCCAGGAGCATCAGGGGCTCCATCAATGACCATCTTCAGATAGTTTGGCAGCATGATCATGCCGGACATCATGGCAAGAATTGCGGGGGCCACCTTCTCCTCTTCGAGGAGTTTTTCTTGGACACTGGTGCAGACTACCCGCATTTCAACCGATAAAGCCGAGCCTCCGGGGCTATCGCAAACAGTCAGCGCAGAGTGAATCAACTCTACGTGTTCACTGATGTTGCGGAAGGCATCGGCCATCGCCTTCTTCTGGTTGGCAAACCATTCAGCCTGTGCCCCTTGAGGAGGATTCTGTAGATCAGCATGTTTTTTGAAGTAGGTGTCGATAGACGCCTTGGCGATCTCGACGCTCTTGATGATCGGGGGCCGAATCCAGGAAAGATGTGCCGCGTGGACATTCTTGGGCATTGCTAAGCAACCCTTACAAAGAGATTGAGAAGGTGGTTAGGGAGTCGCTTCAACCCCAGCGGATTCCAGTTACCGTCCTCTGCGGGGCCGGTCAGTAAGTACCCCCCAATCGGCAACATGGCCGCCAGCTTCTGCAGTATTAGGTGCCGCGTTTCGACGCGGTAATAGATCAGCATGTTCTGGGTGATGATCACGTCAGGAGCGGTGAAGTTCACCGGACGCTCAGCAAGAATGTTGTGCTGCTCAAAGGTGACCATGTCTCGTATCCAGGCGTGAAACCGGACCTCATGCTGGCCTTGTGGTGCAGCGACATCGAGTCGTATCTCGGGGTGCCCGCGGTAGATCCCCTGCCGCGCTTTATCGATACATGGCAGGGACACATCGGTGCCATGCACATGAAATGCTGCATGTCCAGCGCGAAGCAATGTGCATGCGATGCTGTAGGGCTCTTCACCTGTTGAGCAACCGACTGACAAGACTCTGGGAGGTCTACGAATATCAGCACAGGCGTCACGGATAGCAGATAACGATGGGGGATATCGGAAAAACCGAGTTTCGTGATTGGTCGCCAGGTGCAGAATCTGGAATCTCTGCGCTTCCTCCAGACGCCCAGACACGAACAGCTTGAACAGGCTTTCGAGGGTCTCACCAGTTTCGCATGCGAAACTGGTAAGGGCCCTCGCAAAGGCAACACGCCGGTGCTCGTCAATTTCGATGGCAAAGCGCTCCTCGATGATCTTCATCCAAGAGTTGGCCATCCCCTCATCGAGAATCAGATCATCGACTGTATTCATGCGCGTTCGCGTTGCTTGCTGTAGAAGTCTTGAATGCCACTGTGGAGGTTCTGAGCTTGGCGATTCAGGTTGTTCATTGCAGATGCAGTCTGCTCGCTCGCAGCCGAGTTTTCGGAAGCGTAGTGACGAATAGAACTCATCGTCTCGGATACCTCGGACGACTGAGAAATGAGGCTATTGGTCCGCTGATTGACGTCGTCAACACTCGTGGTGAGGCTCTCAGTAATGCTCTGAATGTCTTTCAGGGAAGCGAGCGCCGCATTGGAGCGGGTTAGCAGGCCCTGCATTTCGCTCAGTGATATGTCAACAGCGGTCTGGGTATCGCGAGCAGCTTCATTCATGTCCTTGAGCAGTTGCCCAATCTCGCTCACCACAGCTTTCGACTGGGTGCTGAGGTCCTGGACCGCTTCACCGCTCTTAGCCATCGCACGGGACAGCTCGGTATTGCCCTCGACTTGGTCCGATACCAGGTAGGCGTTGTAAGCTACCAGCTCGGACTTTGTCGCAACCTCTTTTACGAACTCACTGATCCTTTCCAGCATCTGGAACCGTTCGATCAGATGCTTGTTTCGATGCTGGATAGAGTTCAGGTGCTGGGTCTGGACCAAAATACCTTCGTGCACACCATTCACAGACTCACTGCCGGCGTGGACTTTGTTAGCCACGCTGTTGGCAACGCGCTGGGTATCACCCATGAGCTGCTGGATCAGATTGATGAAGGTATTCATGTCTGCGATCAGAGAGCTGATGTGCTCGATCGCCCGGAATTGCTCGTCACGATTGCGGTCAACATTGCGAGCTGTGGTGATGGTTTGTTCCGTCGCCGCAGCAAGCCCCATTACGGTCTGGCTGGTTTCGGTGAAAATCTCATGGAACCGCGCGAATACCTGGTTGAGCAGTTTCGCGATCTCTTTGGTGGAATCGCGATCATCTGTCAGGGTAAGGTCCAACTCTCCTCGCCCTACTCGCTCAATTTCAGTCAAAAGGAGACTCAGCTCCTTGGACCGTTCACGCTGACTACCCTCAATCGTGCTGCCGCGGGTTTCAACCGCCTGAGCCCGAGAAGCAGATACACGAGCCACCAAGAGGACACTCAGGATCGCGAGGCCGATAGTTAGACCACCCAGGACTGCCACGAGAGTTGGGTTGATGGCTCGTGCATCCGGCAAAGCCTTCACCGAAGCGATCAAGGTATCTGTCGAAGACGCGATTTTGTCCCGTGCCTGCCAGATTTCTTTAGCATGCGGAAGATTCTGGGCCGAGTTGGAGGAAAGGCCGCTTGCCTGGCTGATCAGGCTCTGAGCGGATTGAGCGCTTCGGTAGCTTTTGATCAACTCATCCATCATTGCCTTGTCACGAGGCAACGAATTCCCGAATGCGGTGAGCGCGCCTAAATACTTGCTAACCCCTGCCTCTGCGCCTTGCAGCCCGGTGGCATCGACTACTGTAGTAGCAGTGACTCCCGCTACGTCAGCTTCCAGCTCAGTGAGGGCCTGAGCCAGCTGGCTCTTCTGCTGGGAAGTAGCATTCAGCTTAGATAGCAGCGCTTCAGCCGAGCGGCCACTCTCAATCACTTTCACAACGGCCGTCTTCGCCTCCTTGGCGGCTCGGCTGAAGGCTTCGGTCCCAGACTGTCCACTGATCAGTTTGGCGATCGAGGGGGCGATGCCATCCCAGGAAGCACTCAGGGACTCCAGGCTACGCAGTACCGATTCCGGTGCGCCGGGAATACCCTTGATTGGGTCTCCATTCCGAAGATGCATCAGGGCGCGCTCTACCTGACTTTCCGCCTCGACGAGCTGGCTTGCATATGCACCATCAGCCGCTGCTTTGTCTGCCAAGTAGATGGTTTGCATAGCGGCGGACTTCAGTTCGTAGGTTTCAGCCACATAGAAGGAATCAGCCCGAGTGTCTTTAAGGAAGCTGTATCCAGTCCATGCAGCCGCGCTGCCAGTTGCGATCAGCAGGACCGCGGTAAGGGGAACGAAGGAAAAATTGTTGCTCATGCGGTCCTGTCTCATGTGAGGTCAATCGTTTGCATTTTGGGATCGGCAATTAGCGCCTGAATGTCGATGACAGCCCACGTCCGGGCGTCGCCTGTTACGACTCCGACTAGGCAAGCACCTAACCCGGGTGGGATCTTCAAATTGGCATTTGGGGCGTCAGTGAGGTTGCCCGAAGGGATGAACCCAACCACTTGATCTACGATGACGCCTACGTCACCCACATCAGCTCCGCCCCGGACGATCAAAGCCACTGGGTTACTGTGTTCTGCCCTGGACATGGTCTGAGGGATCGAGAGGAACCGAGCTATGTTCACGAAAGGAATGATGTCTCCATCCAGCTTGGTTGCTCCAAGCAACCAGGGCTTCGTTCCGGGCACTTGCGTGGGACTAACAGGAACCTGAGTGATGGCGTTTACCGCCAATGAAGGGCTCAAGCAGTAGGTATCGCCGATCCGATACCCAATGCACTTGTAACGACCGCTGGAGATATCACTGCTCATCGATAATTGCTTCCATATCAATGAGTGCTTTCGCGATCTTGTCGCCTGTGAACGGCTTGGTCAGGTAGAGATCTGCGCCTGCCAAGAGCCCTTTCTGTATGTCGAAAGGTGAACTCGCACTGGAAAGCATAGCGATGGGTAGGTGCTTGAATTGAGTCGAAGCTCGAAGGATTGAGGCAAGCTTTAATCCGTCCAGGTTAGGCATTTCGATGTCGATGAAGCACGCATCAGGCCTAGCCTCGCGAATAACACGCAGGGCCTCGTACCCATCCTTTGCGAGGTGAACCTCGATATCAGCTTTCTGCAGAAAGCCGGCCCCCATCTTCCGCATTCCGGGGGAGTCGTCGACGATGCAGACAGATCGAATATTGGACATGGAACAACTCCTGATTCATGCCCTAATAATGTTCAGGAGGTGCCCTCTTCTGGACGTACCTGCCCTTACCGACCTCAAGCAGGTAAAAACTGGTCATATCTCAATGCACGGTTATGGTCCTCCCTTGTTTCTGGAGGACCTATGCGTAAGTCAAACCACCGGGCTGCATTCGCCAGTGATCCCAAATTTCTGGAGCGGATTGCAAGGCAGCTCCAAAGCGAGCCAACATCTACCCTGCCCTCCCCTGCTGATATAAAGCCGAGCAAGGCCGTCCAGCGCCTCGAAAAAGTCCAAACCGCCAATATGGATGGGAGGAAAGACAGGATTAGCCTGGAATCTACATCCAGGGTACTGACCATTTGCTTCCCCGGGGCGAAGCTGGTCTCTCTCAACACCATGCTCCGCGTCCACGACGCCAAGGCCACCCGCCTGAAGAACACATGGCTGAAACGAGTGGAGGCCCTTCGATACACCTACAAGGCTGTTCTCGAGGAATGGATAGCCATTGCGACCTATCCTCTGTTGGTCGAGGAGGTATACATCACAGGTGAGAGCAGCTTGCTCGACCCAGAAAGTGTTACCGCGGCCTGCAAACCGGTTATTGATGCACTTGTTTCGAATGGGTTCTTGCCGGACGATGATCCATCCCACATTGCTCACCCCTTACCCTACACCTCCAGAGGCGAGTCTCCTGGCCTGGTGATTTGCTTACGTCCTGCAGGGCGGCCTTGGGGACTAATCGAAGATGCAACGATTCAGGTGGCCAGCTCATTAGGGCGTTGATTTTTGCGGCCAATCCGTTATCCCTCGTGTATCATGTTTCACGAACGCACGAGGGTTTCACGTGTATCAATCAGAGACCGGAATCAACCCCACAGAGTCCCATTGCCTGGGTATCAACCTAGTACCTGTTGAGCACCGAGACGTCGATGTTGATCTCATGCAGCCTGGCATCTGGCAAACCCGTAGGAACTTCACTCTTGCAGAGCTGGAAGAGCTAGGTGACAGCATGGTCAAGGCCGGGGGGAATGTAACCCCGGTGGTGCTATGTCCCCGGGCTCAGGGCGGCTACTTCATCATTTCCGGCGAACGACGTTGGCGCGCGGCGCAACTCAAGATGATCCCACGCCTGCATTGTCGGATCGGGCACTACACGGATAACCAGGCCCGTTTCATTTCTGCTGTAGAGAACGTTCTCCGGGTGCAACTCAACCCGATCGAAGAAGCTCAAGCCTATGCAGACATACAAGAAACCGGTCTCTCCCACGAGCAAATAGGCAAGGAGCTGGGTAAAAGCAGGTCGCACGTCTCCAACTACCTGCGGTTGCTCACCTTGGACATCACTGCCAAGGACTTCCTGATCCACGGCAAACTCACCGCGACCCAGGCTCGCCCGCTGTGCTCACTCGACTCGAAAGGCATCCAACGTGAAGTCGCGACGAAAGCCGTAAGACTGGGGTGGAGCGTTAAGAGGATCGAAGATGAGGTTGCCAAGCACCTCAACAAGCCTAAGCCAAAGGTCAACTTGCCCAAGCAAGACGCCGACATCGCACGTCTGACCCGGCTGGTATCCGATCACACGGGGTATCCCTGTGTGATTCAGAAGACACCAAGTGGCAATTGGCAGATGGGCTTTCTCATGACTGGTGACGATCAATTCGCAGGGCTTCTGGAGCGGCTAGGCATCAAAGTCGACGAGTGTTAGCCCCTACCCTCGAATTTGGGCACTCCGTTTCCATTATTACGACAGAAGCCATTGTTATGGCCCTGCCGAACCTTGCCGACCATCCTGCGGGTAGCCAGAGGCCGAAGGTATAATTTCGCATGCTAAACCGACCATTCCCGGTGCCAACTCTGCTGGCTATCGCTCTGACGGCAGTGTTAGCCGGTTGTACCTCCACCCACGAGCCGGTGGAGCTAGCTTCCATCGAGCCTCAATCCCAGTACGATCAACGTATCCAGGATGGTCTCGGTAGCCAGAAGTACACCGAATCGCAGATTCTCTACATGCGCCGCCTGAACGAGTTCAAGGATCAGATTGATTCGCTCGAAAAGCAAAAGCAGGCCTTGGAGGCGTCGCTTTCTACAACAGCGTACGAACAGGATCTAGGCTCGGGTAAAGCTCCCTCAACTGAGTCGAGCCGGATTGAAGAGTTCCAAGCGGCAACCCAGGCCTCACAGGCCCGGGTTGCTGAAGAGAATTCAAAGGCGGCCATACGCCAGTCCATCATTGAGAATGACCGTGACCGCGCCTTACTCGAGGCTGAGAATCGAGCAATGGCTGAGATTGAGCAGTTGAAAGCTGCTGATGCAGCCAAGCAGGCCGATCTGGCGAAACTGAAAGCTCAGCTTGCGGAACAAAAGGCGGAAAGCTCCCGCACTCTTGAGAAGCAACGCTTTGCAATGGCGGTAGCTAACGCGGACGCTGAACGGCGAGCAGCAAATGCGGTTGTTGAAATCAATAACCAGATTAGTGAGCTGAAAGGGCAACTCTCCCAGCTTGAGACGAAATTGGCAGCGGCTCAGAAAGAGCATGAACGATTGGCTGATCTCTCCCGTCAGCTGCAGACCCCTGTGGCGGTAACAGCAGCAATTACGGATCAGCCTTCGCCTGAGATCAGGAGCTTAACAGAGAGCCGAATCGCCGAAATCAAAGCACGACTCGCGCGTGAGAAAACTGAAATCACCGCCAAAGCCCGGACAGAGGTAGCGGCCTTGACGGCCGGCGCTGAAATCAAAAAGGCTACAGTCGTGGCCCCGGTCGTCACTGGTCGAGCGGTCTACGCAGGCTCCTATGGTGAAAAGCCAACCACCTACGCCAAGGTTGACGACAAGCCGGTCAAACAAGATGCGAAGCCTCTGGCTATCGCATCCAAGCAGGCACCAGTAGTAACTGTGGCCAAGTTCGAGCCTAAGATCTCTCCGGTTGTGATTCAGAGGGGCTCAGATGCTGGTAGCGCGGTGCTTGCCGGCGGCCCTGTGACATCTTCAGTACAGTCCCCAGCACCGATCGTCGTATCCCCAAAGTCACGTGTGATCTACGACGTCCTCTACGTTTATAAGGATGAAGGTAGCTGGCAGAAGTTCCAGCGCTACCTGGAAGCTTACGGGATCAAGGATTTCGAACCGGTACACAAAGGGAGCACGTACTACCTTTACATGGGGCGCTTCTACGACAAGCTCGCTGCAGCGAAGCGCGTCGAGTATTTGAACCGCACGACCAATACCAATCATGCGACCGTGCACCCGCAAGAGGTGCCGATGTAACGCCGGTTTAGCATGCGAAACTCAGTGAGAAGGGGCGAGGGGATTCGCCCCTTTTTGTTTATTGATTTCGCAATGCGGTCGCCGCCATGAAAAAAAGCTGCAAAGCAGGTGTTTTGACTTGAAATGGACTGCAATGCGGTTAGAGTGGACTCCATTGCAGACAAGGAGCCTCACATGGCCGCAATCCCGTTCAAGAAGAGAAAACTGCTCGCCGACGTCCATGCTGTTACTAACCAGAAGGGCGGCGTAGGCAAAACGACGATCGATTTCCATTGGCTGGTTTACTTGGTAGAGCAGGGATACCGCGTGCTGGGTATCGACCTGGACAGCCAAGGCAACTTCTCCAGTCGACTCGCGCCTGATTCCCGCAATGGAGGGCTCCGCAGCGCGCATCTCTTCAAAGAAGAACTGCCTGATCTCAAGCCCCTCCAGACGGCTCTCGGCGCCGACTTGATCTATGCCCTGAACAAAGACGATGAGTTGAGTTCAGTAGAGCAGATTGGCTTGTCGGCGGTAGGTCCCTTTGCCAAGCACATCCAAAAGTTGGCAGAGGATTACGATTACATCGTAATCGACACCCCACCTACCAATGGGGTGCGGATGATTGCGGCATCTGTGGTATCGGATCACATCTTTGTACCTGTGGAGCTGGCGGCGTTCGCTGTAGATGGCGTGATTTCTCTAATCGAGACGTTCGATATGGTCGGGCCGTTGTTCGGCACTCAGATCACTCCAACTGGGATCATCTGCAACAAATACAACACTCGCGTGAACGCTCACCGCGAGTCGTTGGAGGACCTGCGAAAAGTAGTTGGTCCCAAAATTCTTCAAAACAGTCTCTCGATCCGAGGTGCAATTGATACCGCGCTGCGCCAGTGCAAGCCCGTTTGGAGCATGCGAACCAATGGTGCTGAGCGTGAGACCGGCGTAGAAATGATCAGGCTGATGGAGGAAATGGCGCACCGAGCAGGCGTAGAAATCACGCCTGTGGTGATCGCACCGAAGGTGCCTCGGAAGAAAAAGCCGGTAAAGAAAAAGAGCCAATCGCGCGCTAAGAAAGTGGGGGCAATCTAATGGCTAAGACACTAGACCTAGGGAGTTTGACTCGACTGAATGACCTGATGGACCTTGGCCGGGCCGCACAGGAGAATCAGATTATTCTCCTCAGCGTAGATCAGATCGAAGTCAAACCTCAGGTGAGGAAAGACTTCAAGGAGATCGAGGAACTGGCAGCTAGCTACGATGACGAAGGGCAGCAAACCCCTATCATCGTTGGTCCGATGAATCCTGAAACTCAGAAGTACCCCTTGAAGAAAGGCGGTCGTCGCTATGCCGCTGCGGTACTTCGCCCTGGCTTTAAGCTGAAAGCTATCGTTGACGGCAAGAAACGCACGCCGGCCAAGGAGATCCTCTCGCAGCTGATCGAAAACGAGCAGCGGCAAAATCTCAACCCCTATGAGGTTGGTCAAGCCTTGGCTGAAGCCAAAGCTGAAGCTAAGGCTGCTGGAGAGCCCCTGTCCAACCAGGACTTGGCTACCTATATGGGGAAAAGCGAGACCTACATCTCTATTCATTTGGGACTCGCAGACCTTCCCGAGGAACTGGTTGACCTGATCAAAGGAGGCGTTACGAGCGACAGCGAAGTCTTACGGGAAATGAAGCAACTGAAGAACCTTCAGCCCGAGACGTTCACTGCATTCATTGAAAGGGCAAAAGCGGAAGGCTCCATCAGCAGGCAGCAAGTACGTGATGCGGTCAGAGCAGCAAAAGGCAAGACGGTGCCCACGAAAGCTCCTCCGGCACAAGAACCGCAAACTGAACAGCAAGCTGGAAAAGTCGGGCATCCATCTCAAGATGGGGTGGGGAAGGGTGGTAATTCTTCTCAGGCGAACCCTCCTAGTCAGACCGACCAGTCCCCAGTTTCGCATGCTAAACCCGAGGGGCAGTCAAAAGCCCAGGGCCAGGGCGAGACAAATACGCCAGCAGCTGTAACCACCCCTTCGCAGGAACAGGGGCCGGCCGCTGCGCCGAATAGTTCTTCGAAGAAGAATGGTAAGGGATACATACCGATTACTGCGGAGCGTCAGGTAATCGGTATCAAGGTTGCACTGGACAGTGCGGTAGCGTCCGGGTATTTGATGAATGATCGCGTCAGCGAAGATCCTTCCAAGGCATGGTGCATGCTGATGATCGGCGGATCACAACAGCCCAAGCAGATAAAGGTGGATCAGATCGACATCGTCAGCGTCGCAGCGATGGAGACCGATGGCTGAACTAAAACTTCAGTAGGGGAATAGGGCGCCTCAAGCAATTGAGGCGCCCTTTTTCATTTTGGGACACGGCGTACTTGAATGGCGGGGTAGGGCGACCTATCGTGAAGGCGTTTTCTCGTGATCTCCCGCTGTTGGTGAACTCACTGATAGCTGATCACAACCCGCCCCCGCCTTTGAATTCAAGGGTTGTGGTGGGAGATTGGTTCAGTGACTGTATTCAGTCGCCGTTCTGATCATCTCGCTTCAAGGTGAACCTGGTGCTTTTCACTTGGTTCATCGTTTTGCGATGTTCCAGTTGCATTGCATCTTGATCATCGTGATCTACCTGCTTCACGTTCTTTAACAAGTCAGTGTCGCGTGAGTTCGTAAAGGACTTCACTCTGCGATTTTGCGTTTTGGTGTGAACACGCCCATTCGCCAATTTTGCTGAGCTGGTTGCTGCGTTGTGGTGACATTCGCTCGGTTTGGTGTTTGGTGTGTGCCCCCTTGGCCTCATCATTCGCTATTCCGTCGCAGAGTGTTTTCTAAGCAAATCTCACTCGACCCCTAGGGCGATCCACATCGCCTTCGGGAGGGTAGTGGTCGTCTCAATTCACATTGAGGACCACGACATGAAATATGCACTCACCTTTGCCTTTGCGCTTTCTGCTGCTCTCTTCCTTTTTCAGGGAGATGATGCGCGAAACACAATGACGAAGGTCCAACACGACAGATGTGCTTCCTTTGAAGCTGCTGGAGTTGAATGCTGATCTCGTGCCCTATGACTTAGTCAAGGGCACCCCTAATACAACCTTTGCAGGCTGTATTAGAGGTGCCCTAGACAGATGAGACGAAAGGCCCGGCGCAGCGATGCACCGGGCCTTTCTGCATTTGTAGACTTCATGTCCTTGATTTCAGCTGGGGGCCTCCTTAGCGTTGGAGGTGATCTTTCCCCCAGCTTTCGCATGCGAAATTCCGCACGGATGTCTGGAGAAGATTCCAGTCCCAGAATTCTGGAGCTGGGCTCTTTAAAAACTCGCGCTCGCGCAATTCCCACCCTTAGGGCAAGCCATCCCTAAGGGGACGTGGCTGCCTTGCAATTGGAGGTAGCTATGGATCGTCAAGACGACAATCGTCCGAAACTGTCTGAGGAAGTCCTGGAGCTGGTGAAGAGCAACGGCGGTTGGCTTAACGTGATCCCACGTTTGACTAGCTCGTTCGATGCTGCACTCAAGAACCATGGACATCTGGTCGACTGCCCTTTCCCACACCGTCACCGGAATGGGGGAGGGAAGAGTGATTTCAGATTCTCAAACAAGCCGGGCTACGAAGACCGCGCTATCTGCTCCTGCTTGCAGGACGGTGGCCGGGACCCAGTAGAGCTTCTGATCCTGGACGGCGTCGGTCGCAACTTCACCGACGTAATGTTCAAAGTCAGAGATGCACTAACAAGCGGCAAAAGCTATACCCGTAAGGTCACTCCTGTAGTGGTCAATTCACGGGCTGGCATAAGTCCGGAGGATGAGCAGAAGCGGAAGGCGAAGCACATCAAGACTGCACAAGGCTTGATCTCGCTAACCCACCCGGATGCTCTTCCTGGCCGTTTGTACTTTCAACACCGCGGTATCCCGCTTAACAGCAACCTTGGTGACGTGAAATTCCACCCGGCCCTCGAGTATTACGAAACCCGTAAGAAAGATGGTCAGGTTGTGAAGGAGCTCATCGGTCGGTTCCCGGCCATCGTGTCGGCGTTTCGGAGCAGGACTGGTCGAGTGGTGAACTTCCACAAGATCTACCTGACTCCGGATGGTCATAAGCTGGAAGGTGTCTCGAAGGTGAAGAAAATTGATTCCCCGTTGTCTGGCTTCAAAGGAGCGTCAATCCGAGTAGCAAACGTCGAAGGTTGCAGGACGCTGCATGTGACCGAAGGCGTAGAGAAAGGATGGGCAATCCACCTGGCAACAGGCGAGTCTGTTCGAGTAGCGCATGCCTGCACCACTCTGGCGACGTTGTTTGTCGATCGTGCTGAATTCGATAGGGTAGTTATCTGGTCTGATAACGACCCATACAACGAAGCACGTGGGAAATATGGCGATGGACAAACCTTTGCGTGGAAGCTCTTTATTGAGCTGATGCGTAAAGGGTTCGAGGTGGCCTTCATGCTGCCCGATGTGATTCACACTCCTGGAGCCAAGGGCCAGGATTGGGAAGATATCATCGTGGTTGAGAAGGTCTTTGGACAGCCATTGCCGCAACGCTTCCACCTCCTACGTGCGAAAGCATGCGAAGGTGGGATCTTCATGGGCTTCAAGCCAGCCAACGCAGATGGCTTGCTCAGTGCCTGTGCGTGAGCGCTCAAGAAACCCCGGTCCAGCTTTTGCTGGTCTGGGGTTTTTTTTCGCATGCTAAACCCAGAGTAGGTTTGTTTCGACCTTGGACATCTTGACTACTAGGATGTGCTCGGCTAAAAAGTGTCTGTCCCATTTGCCTTTCTCCGAAAGAGCAAACCCAGACTACGTTGGTGAATTCACCGAGGTTTTCTGGGGTGCGACTCGATACTCGAATTCGAGTTAGATGAGCACAGACATTGTTGGAACAGACTGGACGATCGTCTGATCAGTCCACAATCTCGAGATACCAGGCATGTCCTTTGCTCCTGCAAGGTAGACGTGTTCCAGGAACGTGTATCTCCCCGCCATTTCGGTATGTGTGTTCGCACGCTAACCAGTCAAAGGCACCCTCCAGCTTCAATGCTTACCCCTGCACGGGATCTCTTCGCGAGCTTATTCCCGGTGCAGCGGGGATATAGGAGGAAACACCATGACAGGCCAAGTTGAACTTCTCGAAGCTCCATCCTTGTGGCAACAGCCAGAAGGTGAGCAATTGGAAATTGCGCAAGGGCGTTTTTTCCGCGGAGAGGATGACCAACCTGAAAAAGAATCTGAAGTCGTAGACTTCTAAACCATTCAAGAACCCACGAGGGCGACAAGATTGCCCTCGGGTAGTCGTGTGCGCCTAGAAAAGGTGATCCCATGACTTCGTTCGTGAATCCGCATTACATCTTCAATCCACTCCCGGATGAAGTAGACATAACGCTGTCTCCAACGCAGATCATGAAATCCATGGTTTGCACTCGGCTGCTGGGGTACTACCGAGCTCGTGTAAAACCCGAGGCAACCCCGCTCAACCTACTGTTCGGCTCAGCCTTGCATTGGGTGATCGAAGGGTTCGTCAAGGGATACATTCCAGAGGAGGAAATGGCCACTCAGTTTATTAACAAGTTCGAAGGTTTATCCGACGGAAAGTTGATAAGCATGGCCAAGTCTAAGTCTCGGGAAACAGCAGAGGTTCTTGGTAAACAATTAGCTGCAGGCTTTCCGTCTTACTTCCGTAATCTTGGCCTCAAGCCACTGATTATTGAAGGACAGTTCAAGTTGAAAATCGCTGAGCGTACCTTCATCACGCTAGTAATCGACTTTGTCGGTGAATGCACAAAACCTATATTCAACCCGAAAGGGGAGATGTTGGCTGATGTTGGCGACGTCGTGATCTTGGACTGGAAAACCGCTGCACAGCCTGAGGGTGAGTTGTTTTCCCGATACGGGTATCAGCTGACCTACTACTGGCTGGCAGTGAAATTAGCATGCCAGCAGTTGGGAATCAGGGAGCCAAAGCTTTGTGGTTATGCCTCAGGGCAGAAGCCCAACATCACGAAACCGGACTCCAAATCAGTTGTGAACGCCATCTGGCATCCAGTCCACTGGGTAAAACGGACGGCGGCCGACATTGGGGAAGCAGTGGAATATGCCCGCGTAGTTGCCAAACGGCTTCGCGCAGGTGAGTTTTTCCGTGCCCCTCATATGGCCTACGACTCACCCTGCGATAGTCACTCCAAACGGTGTGACATGGCGGGGCTATGCCTCGAAGGTTGCTTGTCGGGATATAGCGTTAAAGCAGGTCTGACACTTGCAGACCTAATCTGAATTTAAACAACCCTGTGGGGCAAAACAGCCCTACGGGGCTGGTGCGCCCTCGAGGAGGCTACATGCGTGAGTCTTATCGAATGGAGCGCTACGCTCAACGTGCTGTACGAATTCGCCGTGACAAGGAAGCTGAGGATCTCGCCAGTCGTAAGATTGGTGATTTCCTGATGCGGAATTACTTGGCCGAAGGCGCCTTACTAGCTGAAGAGTTTGGGAGGGTGTCGTACCACGAGCGTTTACAACTTATTGCCAACTCCTCTGAACTCATCATGAGCTCCGACGGGGAGGAAGGCATCAATGTGGTCTGGGGCTCGAATAAGCAGGTACTAACGCACAGGTTGCTGTCTCCGAGGATTCGGAGCGACTTCCACGGTGCGCATTACCTCGGTTCGTGGTCCCGCTCGATGCCCAAGTGGAAACACAATGAGCTTCGAGCTGAAATCAAAGCCAAGTTAGAAGCCAGAGTTAAGGACCGAGTTGAACTGCGTAAGCAGGGCATGCTCGACTTCTCTCTGGATACTGACGATATGCCACCGCTATTCCTCCAACCGGAGGGCTAATTTCCAGCCCTTTCGGGCCGGAAGTTCAACACTTCCGGCGGGACGCCCTGGTCGTGTTTCACATAACACGCGACGGCGTAACTTTGGAGGCAACATGAGCTACATAAAAAACCTGATGGTCGTGATCATCGCGTCCATCATGGGTGCTTCTGCCTCCTCCCTGTTCGTAGGATGGTCTACTAATGAACTTCGCATAGTCTTTGTGGTTTCCATATTGATGACTGCACTCATTACGTTGAACTCAACGGCTCAGGGACGGAAGAAGCGTCCTAAAATGAAGCCGACGCGCACGGTAAAACGTAAATCGCGTCGGGCAAAGAAGCGTGCACGTAGCCCCTAGGTGAGTAGAGGATCGAAAGAATCTCTTATTACTCATCGCGAGGATGCGACCATGTCTTTCAGTGTGACTCTCGGAATCCTGTTTCTTGCATTCGCAATTTACTGGGGTTGTGACTACGTTGAGCGCCGGCGTGCCGGTGGCGACGTAGGTGGAACACGAAGCAGCACGCCATAAATTCCATGGACATACCCTGGGGGTGAAATTCCCCTTAGGGATGATCACCTCTGGGGTTAGGACAGGAGAAAAACCATGAACTAACTAAACTAGAAGGTGAATACCATGAAAACCAAAAAATCCAAGTTCGTTTCTAACCTAAAGCTATCAGTCGGGTTCGCCCTGTATGTTGGCTGCGGGGGAGATATACCAGCACCAAAAGCAATTGTTCCGATGATGTATTGGTCGGTGATCATTGCCGATTACGTGCTGCGGACAACGAACATAATTCGAAAATTGCTCAAACCGATTCTTCTCCACACCCCACTGGGGATGGCTTTCCTCGCTACGAGGTTTGCCCTGGATCTGGCCCTCGCGGCCTGTCATGCGGAAATGAAGCACATCGGAAAACCGGCCCGGTGATCGGGTTTCGGGTGGCCATCACCCGGATTTCGGGAAGGAGCATTCAATGAAGGCGTTTCAACAAGGCAAAGAAGCATATCGTTCGGGCAACTCCAACCAATCCAATCCGTACCCATCCATGTCCCAAGAGGGCAGGGCATGGGCAATGGGCTGGTTGGTAGCGAAAGAACCAGGCAACTGGGACGACATCGCACGCCTCTACGACGACCAACCAGGCTAAGCCAGGTCGGACCCTCCCGACCTGCAGGCGGGAGTGAACTCTTCAATTCTCCCGTCTGCAGCGGGTAGGAGCTTTTAGCAATGCAACAACGCCAATACAGCGACAACGAACTGTTCGGGATCATCCAGGAAGTCTATTTCGGGGCAACCAGCTGGGAGCAAGGCCGTCAGGCTGCGCTACGAGGCCGGACCTTATCTGACAACCCTGAAACTCCCGACACCATCTCCTACGACGAGTGGAAGAAGGGGTTCGTTCATGGAGCCGTCTACGACGTTCCTCAGTCAGAGCAAATCGAAGAGATCGTGATGGTTGGCATCCTGCCGGTCATTGAGGTCCAGGTATTGCCAGCACGCTCCTTCTGGGCCGTGCTGAACAACCTGCAAATCGATCTGCATCTCTCGGTTCCCGAGCTGGCTCGGAGAATCGGACTCGCAGAAGAGCGACTGTGCGCTGGGATGATCATGTTCGGGTTTTACGACTCGGATGCGATCCCCATGTACGACCGCGTAGCCGTCTAATAACGGGCCCCTTAGGGGCCTCTCCTTGCTCTGTGAGCTGGACCAAACATCCAGCTCAGTGCTGGGTGTTTGCTCGAGGTCACCGATCTCACAACACCCGGCTCCGCGCCCGGGTGTACATCTCAATGCCCCGTGCGCGGCGGGTGCGAGGAAATACAAATGAACAACGTAGCCAAGAAGAACATCACCGTCGAAGAGATCAAAGCCGCTCACATCCAAGCTGTCACCAGCCAGAAGTTCGAGCCGGTAATGGTCCACGAGCTGTTCGGCTTCTCTACCCCTCTGAAGGGTTTTGAGAAACCGATCCCGGTACCGGCAGAGCGTCATCCGCTTTCGCCGAGTGTCGACAGCAATTACGTGTTCAATGAGAGCCTGGTTCGCCGGGTTCTCCTGAGCATGGCGACGAAAGACTCCATCATGCTGGTAGGCGAGAAGGGGACCGGTAAGTCCTCCCTCATCAACCAGATCAATGGCCGTCTTAACCGTCCGTCAATCGCAATCAATGCCGGCCCCGGTGTTGATGAAGGTTACCTGGTAGGGTTCCGTACCCTTGGGAAGGACGGTGTGAAAAGTGTTGATGGTGTGCTGAGTTATGCCTATCGCCATGGGCTGAGCTGCACCATCGACGAAATCTGCAGCCTGAATCCCGGCGTGCTTCTCAGTCTGAACGACATCCTCCAAGGTGATGAGGTCGTGACGCTGAAACACCACGGGATTGACCCTGAACTGGACCCGAGGGAACTCCTCGGCCTCGAAGGTGGGATGAACATCGTTCGTCACCCGTCGTTCCGGTTGTTCGCAACCGATAACACTGGTGGTAAGTCCTCGCGTGATCCCCGGTATGCCGGCACGAAGGGACAGAACGCTGCAGTACGTAGCCGCTTCACCTCCTTCAAGGCCAACTTCATGTCGGCTGAGAAAGAGATGGCTGCTCTGCATGGTCTGAACACTGGAGTGGATGATCTCAACATCCAACTGATGGTTGAGTTCGCGTTCCGGTTCCGTGTTGCGTTTTCGCAGGAGGAGGCGTTCGACAACATCTCCTTCCGTGAGCTCAAACGCTGGGTTACCAAAATGGCTCTGTATGATGATCTGGATGAATCCTTCGTCGACGCTATCTACGGCAACCTCGAAGAAGCGGACCAGGCTCTGGCCCGCGAACTCTTCGATGAAACCTTCGATCGCGACCTCGTACTTCCGGAAGAGTACACCACCTCGGTGGCGGACCAGCTGGATGCGCTGACGAAAGCTGCGGTTAGCAATGCGGCTCAGATAGCGTAAGGAGGTAGGTGATGTTCTACCTGACGAACGATTCGGGACGTTTCATCGCTGTACGTGGGGACGTGAATACGTTCCTCGTGACAGTGTGGGACGGTTCAGTCATGCGAGGTGTTTCCGGTAAGAAGGAGTTGCTCTGCGGAACAGCGGAGGAAGCCTGGGAGCATGTTTGTGCCCAGGTTGCCGACGCTCGAAGCAACGGCTATTCGTCGCAGCCAATCGATCATTCCCCCGTGGAACTCGATGCAGCCCAGTCGATAGTCGCTGAGTTTGACCTCCTAAGCCGGGGAATCTATGTCCGTGTCAAAAGCTGCACTGCAGAGCAGTTCAATGAGGGGCTTGCCCACTTAGAGAATGTAGTTCGGGTGCTCATCGATGCGGGTCACCCCCTAGCTTTCAGGATGGTAGGCAATGAGTTTGAAGTCGCTTTGAACGGGGCTTCGATTCGTAAAGGCATCGCCTCGGTACGGGACTGGGAAACCATGTCCCCGAAGGGGCGAGAAATTTTCGAGGAAAGGGGCTTTATCGACAGCACCAACCTGCTGCCAAGCGGGAAGGGGTTATGGCGATTTAGAACCCAAGAGTCGGTTTTGGATGTCTGTGCACGGGCTTTTCTTGCCGAGCTCAACAAAGCCGGAGCCGAGTTCTCGGTAACGAGTGACTCTGACTACACCCTCGATTTCCAGCGACCGTTCCAACGCCAGTCCGTTCAAGAAATGGACTGGTACAAGACGTTCCCTGGCCTTCTGAAGGTGCTTGAAGATGCCAGTCTACTAGGTGGCTCCAGGACCAAGGTTTCGGTGCCCACCAACATCGGTATGTCCCTGTTCCTATAACTAGGCCCCATGGGCCTCCCTCCATGTGAGCTGGACAAATCCGGCTCATGCCGGGTTTGTTCTAACGAGCCCGGCACCGCGCCCGGGCTCTTTTTCTACATAGCCCGTACGCGGCGGGTGAGAGGTAAGACCATGAAAATCGCAATCACGAAACTGGATGCTGCTCTGGATAAGTTCTGGATTGGCGTTGTGCTGCATGCCTACCACCGTTTGATGAGTGCGCATTACCGCCGTAAGGCGGCGCGCCTCGCCCAAAAGGTTCAAGGCCGTGCAAACGAGATCCAAAACCCCGCCTACCAAGTGCGGGCCAAAGATCAGTTTTTAAGCCATCGCCACCAAGTCCTGCGTCATGACTTGGAAGCAAAATTGATCCGCGGGGAAACCTGCTGATCCATGCGGACTGCCCCTTCGGGGGCAGTCACTCCGCTCAGTGAGCTGGACCAACAATCCGGCTCACAGCCGGGTTGTTGTTCGAGGTCATTGATCTCAAACCACCCGGCTCCGCGCCCGGGTGTTCATCTCGATGCCCCGTGCGCGGCGGGTGCGAGGAAATACCCATGAACCTGATTCAGAAAGCAATCAAAGCAGCAAAAGACAAAGTCCTGCTCAAGTACCACCGGGTTGCCGCTCGGATGTACCTGAAACGGGCTACGTACGTTGCAGACCAAGTGATCTACACCCGCTTTAAGGTCCCCACTCAAGCACTTCGTGTGCTGCGAGAGAAGGCCAATGAGCACAACCAGAAAGCCTACGCAATCCGGAAGGGAGTCTGATCATGAGTAAGCTGCAACGTACCGCGAAACAGTTCCAGGACGGTTGGATTTCCTTCCTTCGTGTTCTGGCAAGAAACTCCAAGATCAAGTTCGTGATTCGTCCGAATGTCAGACCGTGCACCGACGGTAAGGTCGCGTACCTGCCGTCTCTGCCGGCGAATTTGACAGAGGAAGACTTGATCCTGTTCAAGCGTTGGGGTTACCACGAAGTCGGCCACATCATGCACAGCGATGTGCCGTTTTTTCAGGAGTTCAGCATGGAGCATGGTGCCTTCGCGGGCCTGCTGCTGAACGCTGTCGACGACGTGTATATGGAATACGCTCAAACTCGGTCTTCTCGACGTTCTGAGCGTTTCTTCCGTCAGGGAGCAGCGATCATGTTCGATCGCGGCATGTTCCGGGACGGAAGCCAAAGCCCCCAAGAAGCATTTGCGAGCTACACCTTGTGCTTCCTTCGCAGCCGTCGGTGGAGTGAGTACCAGCAGCCTCTAGCGGCTGTTCGGAAAAACTTCGATGCCCACTTCGGTGAGCATGCCGACCAGGTGCGCGAAAACCTGGAAACCATCCTTCTGGCTGAGTACCCGAGCGTTCGTTCCACTCAAGACGCCGGCGATCTCACCCTTCGGCTGATCGAAATGCTGAAGCAGCAGCGTGACCAGCAGGATGAGCAGCCCCAAGAGGAGCCTGAAGACGACAATTCGGAAGGTGACGAAGGGGATGACCAGGACGATCAGCAATCCTCGCAAGGGGATGATGAGAGTAATCAGGAAGACGATCAGACCTCTGACAACGGCCAAGGCCAGGGCCAGAAAGTTGATCAGGAACCTACCAACGGTGACACCGGTGGTCAGGGTAGCGATGACGGTAAAGCTGAAGACGAGTCCGACTCCAAGGCTGATGGCCAAGGTGCGCCGGGCGAGGATGACGCTGATGCCAATAACCAATCCGAGAATGCCCAAGGCGACAGCCAAGGGCAAAACGGGGTCGACCTCGCCGAGTTGATCGAGCAAATGCTCAGCAGCAATGGTGGTGACGATTCCGAAGTCCTGGATATGGACAAAGTGATTCAGCAACTCGCGACTAGCATCCAGAACGGTACCAACCCGGACTATCAGGATGCTGCTCCGGTTCCAGCTTTCGAAGTTGAACCGAGCGATGTGGAGAACCAACCCTCACTGGGGGCTGGAACGGTCAAGGACCTGGTCGAAGGGATGCTTGTTTGCCCTGCTGACAAGGAACATGCACGTGAACTGGCTGATGCGCTAGACCGCAAGGTCAATGTACTGGCCACGAAACTGCAGGCCTACCTGTTAAACCGAGAAGAAGCGGACGTCTACTCGACGCGCCGCGGTTCGCTCGGACAATCTCACCTCTACCGTGCAGGTATGGGAGACAGCCGTATCTTCGAACGTAAAGAGGAAACGGTACTCCCTACCGCAGCGGTCTCTGTTCTTGCAGACCTTTCCAGCTCGACAAGCTGGGTTGATCCTAGCGTTCTCGCGACGTTGGCAAAGGCGAAAGCCAAGGCCATTGCTGCTGGGGAAGCTATCAATGAAAAAGAGTACGAGGTGCAGACTGTTGCCAAATCCATCCAGCAGAGCCTGCTGATCATGGAGAAGGTGTTCCACAGGATCGACACTCCACGCGAGTTCTTGGGCTTTGCTCCAAAAACTGGCCATCTCAACACGGTGGTGAGGACCTTCGGGGACTCCCATCAAAACGCGGTTGACCGCATTGGCGGTCTGGACAGCATCACCGGCGGGAATCACACCCCGATTGGTGAGGCGGTTTTCCAAGCAGCCCAACGCCTGGCAAGCCATCCGGCACAGAGGAAGCTGATGTTTGTCCTCACGGATGGTGCTCCGTCGTGTGCGACCCTGGCTACAGAACAGACTGCGTTAGCGGTCGACGCTGGAATCAAGGTGGTGTACCTCCTCATCGGCAATGAGGTCCGAAAGGACTGGCTGGAAGAGGCGGGTATCCCGTACGCCGTTGCTGCAACCGCAGATGACGTTGGTCCAGCTCTTCTGGAGCAAGCCAAGCAGCTGCTGATGTAACCACTGATGCCGCCCTTCGGGGCGGCCTCCCTCTCTCCAACGAGCTGGAAAACCATCCGGCTCGCGCCCGGGTGTTCTCAATGATCACCCCGTGCGCGACGGGGGAGGGCAATTCAATGGCAACTCAAACTCAAGTCTACGGACGGTCAGTAGACAGCGTTTTGCACTTTCGTCGCGAGTCCACAGGAGTTCGTCTTACCCAAGCCGAACTCCAGGGCTACATCGAGGAGGTAGGGACATTCGCGCGCGATCTTCGGGTCCGGGATGAGGGCAACACCCTCGTCTTGAGCTTCAGCTGGATGCGTGAAACCTACAGCTATGTGCTGGACAAAACAGAGTACGGCTATTCCCAACGCACTCCGCTGGGAGAGGGCACGATTCTACGTCTGCTGTAACAGTGGCCCCCTCGGGGGCCTTCCTTGCTCAGTGAGCTGGACCAACAATCCGGCTGACTGCCGGGTTGTTGTTCGAGGTCATTGATCTCAAACCACCCGGCTCCGCGCCCGGGTGTACATCTCAATGCCCCGTGCGCGGCGGGTGCGAGGAAATACCGATGACTCAAGTAATCAGCGCTGCAAATGACAACAAAGTAGTAGTAATCAACCTGCTGGTTTCCGCAATGGCGGCCGATCGTCAGATCGATCTCGACGTGCTGAATATCAAGGTTGAAGAGTTGCACGATGAGATCCGTAAGCTGGTGACTGAGAAGATCTTCCCGAAAGACTTTCTCCGTAACTACGCCCGGCTCCGTGAAAACGGCGAAACCCTCCTGAAGCAAGACGGTTCCATCATGTGCTCCATTGGGGCAGTGATGAGCCGCAGCGAAGCGGTCATCAAGATCCGTGAGCTGAACAAGATCAAGGAGGAGTGGGCTCAGCAACTCGCTAAAGATGAACCTGGCTATCAGGCAATGTGCGACAAGCACCTGCTGGAGATGAGCCAGAAGGCAATTGCAAAAGGTGCCGACTCTGCCCAGGTAATGCTGCTGGCCGAACACCTTCGTAAGCGCCAACCAACTTGGGAAGAGGTAGCCGCACGGTTCAAATTCGAGTTTGTCGTCACTCCGGTAACAATGGAGGATGGCGAGTTCGATGCGGACCTGTATGAAGCGCAACGCGACAGCGTTGTTGCTTTGCGGGAGGGTGTCCTCGGAGCAGTCATTCAACACGTCTGCAAAGAGTCCATGGAGATCCTGGAGACCCTCGACAAGAAGACAACCGGGAGCCAATCGGGCGAAGTGAAGGTTAACCCCCGAACTGTCCGTCGTGCTCAAGCGATGTGTGTGAAGCTGAACTCCCTGGCTTTCATTCACCCGCTTATCCGTCCCCTCCATGACGCCCTGAAAAGCGAAATGGACAAGGTGCCGGCTAATGGTTTTCTCACTGGTGGTGAATTCCAAAATCTGCGGGAATGCCTGAAGTCTCTGCGCGACCAGACCATCGTTTGGGACCGCTTGAAGAACGGCCAACCCCTGATCCAGGTAGCAACCACTGCTGCTGCGAGCAACACCGCACAGCAAGCTCTTGCGACTGCTCAAGCCAACCTTGGGCAAGCTCAGCAAGCAACTTCGAACCAGCCTGCTTCAACCGCTTCGGCGGCCACGGCGTCAATGCCTGCAACTTCGGTTGTGAGCACTGTTCAGGCTGGCGCTGCTGCACCTGCAGCAGCTGTAGCTCAAACCACGGCAACTCCGGTTGTAGTGGCACAAGCTACCGACGAAGAGGACGACACCACGGTCCCGGACGCGGTTGAGTCCACGCCTGTTGTGCAAGAAGAGCCGAAGCCGGCTCTGTCGCAGAACTTCGCGCTGTTCCTCTAAGCAATACCTCCCTCCCACCCCTGACGGGCCACCACACCCCGTCAGGGGAGTGGTGCGCCCTATGGAGCGCACTATGCAAGTCGATCTCTTTGGCGAACCCATGCTGTCCAACCCCATTCAACCCTCCTCGGAGGCGGATGCACCGGTGGATTTGTTTGGAGTAGCCATCAATCAACCAACCGCAGTTGAGAAACCCAAAGCAGTTCGAAAGGCCCCAACTAGGCTGGTAATCGACAGGAAGGCCCTCTGGTCCTCCTCCGGTTATTTGCCTGGCGTGAAAGAACTGGATGAGGATGATGATTTGTCGGATGCACTTTCGACGTCGGATACCCGTTCAGACAATTCCACGATCGAGCGCCTGGAGAAGGCTCTTGGAATGGCACCGGTCATCAAAGATGGCAAGTGGCAAACCGACGAGCTCGGATACCAGTACCGCCGAGTAGGCAAGCCGTTCAAGGGGAGTCGAGTTTTCGGAAAACGAGGCTCGATGATCTGGGAACTCAATCGCCAGTTCGTGCTGACCTCTGCGAGGGATGCTCTTGAACCGGTGTTCACTGACCCCTGCTGCTGGCTCATCATCAACTCCGTCCATGTGCTCGCCATCCGGCTGCGCATGATGGATGAGGATGAAGATCCGTATGCATGCCTGCAGGCCTTCCTGCAGGTCATGACGCAGCACGACTTCATCGATAACTCCCGAACGGGTGAAACGATCCGCAGGCTGACCAAACGGGACCAGATGCGGGAGAAGCGTGCAGCGGCACGGAAAGCAAAAGAAGAGAAACCGGTTTCCAACTCGCTCATGCGAGACATGGAAAACGATGGCTTTGATTGCGACGAGTAACTCACTGCGAACAGACCCCTGCGCCGGCGGGGCCTGAAAATTCATTCAGCCACCTTCGAGTGTGCGAACTGGGCACCGGCTCCCAGAGGAGAAACATCATGACTCATGTTCTGAAAGCAAAGCTGACTGCTGTTGCCGATGTGGTTGTTCTGAAACTGGCTGGTGCTGTCTGGAAACTGGTGAAGGTCTTTGACCCGAGGCCGGTCCAGGAGCACTTCGCCGCGCGACCACCTGCAAACGGCGTGACATTCGGCAAAGTCTTCAGCCTCCCTCGGGAGGATGCAGGCCAGTCGATTGTTCGGTTGGGCTGGCAGCACATCAAATCGGAGAACAAGAACACAGGGATCGTCAGCCGTAAAAAGCTGGTGAAGATCTTCAACCCTGCAAACGGCCACTTTGTGGTTCTGTGGGCAATGGGAGCAAACGAAGGTCGTCCTTTGCCCCGGGATGCCATGGCGATCGATTACGACGCTAAGTTGGCCCTGGGGATCTCCAAGAAGGAAGAGGAAGCGGAACTGATTGTTGGCGAAGCCAACCTCGGTGACCGCGAATTCTTCCATATGTACACCGACCATGACGCATCCAGTCGTAGCGCTCGCGCTCTCGGCTGGTATCTGTTCATGGCTGGTATCGGCTGGTCCGTGGGAGTAACCGTCGAAGGATTGGTTACCGCAATGCTGCGGATGTTCTAAGCCTGAAGTGACACCGCCTCTCCCTTAGGGGAGGGCGGACGTCACCTCCAAGCATCCTCGACGAGGGCGTTTGGAGGTGGCGTCCGCCCTTTACCGAAATCGAGAGGTGAATCATGAACGGTGTATCGAACAGAGCCTACGACCTGCTGAAATCCTTCGGGAATTCTGGGCTCACACTCGAGAGCCATTTCCCCAAAGGGGTGGAAGGCAACATAGCCCGCCACACAGCGCCCAAGTTGATGTTCCCAGACTCAATGCCGCTTGAACTCGTTCGCGATCACATCGAGCGCTGGAACCAGAAGCTGCAGGGGCTGTTTCCTGGCATGGGTTATTACGCTTTCAGTCCTGCGGACGAAATGGCGAATCCGGGGAACCACGTGCTGGTTCTCTTTGCCGATGATTCCTTCTTCAAAGCTTTTATGGGCGGCGTCCAGAAAGTCGACGTACTCACTTCGCTGTGGGACTTCGATGCCTGCGTTCGGCTGTTGCGGTAATTTCCGCGGCAGATCGGAGCGGCCTAGGGCGCGCGTGGACCTGGTCACGCTGAAGGGGGCTGAGAATCAGCCCCCTGGCGCTCAGCCCCCCGTTTTCACTGGAAGGCCAAGGCCTTGCCGGTAACCTCTAGGGCATCCCATTTGGAAGCCCTACCATGCTCGATCTTGCTGACCTCGATCACACCCTAATCTACTTCGTTTCATTCCTTGCAGCCTTCCTATCCATCCGACCAACTCTGCGTGCCGTAGGCACTTGCGGAGCGCTTCTGCTCGCCTGGACATTCGTAAAACTGGAATTGACATTCGACCTGGCCGACCTTCTGCTGAATGAAGGTACGAATCCTCAGTTCATCACCGCAGGAGTTGCGGCACTGGGTATCTTCGGCCTGGCGATCAGGGTTTCCCGCACTCGATGGAGAACAATGGACCGTACCCTGATCTTGGTAGCAATGATCAGTGTTTGCCTCACCACTGCCGTTTTCCACCTCGTCCTCGTGAACCGTGTTCTTCCTCTCTGGGCAAAGGATATCGCTTGGACGAACTACAACCTGGTTGAAGCCTCTACAGAGACCTTCGCCCCCAAATGTGAGCAAGCAAAAGTGATCTGCTGGCGGGGCACCGCATTCGAGGATGGGGCCTTCAAACCCGAACTTAGGGAGCAATTGAGGGGGGTGGATTCCTTTTTCAGGGCTAACCCCAAGCCATTCCCTCAAGGACATGGTTTCGGTGTGTTCAACGACCTCTCGGATGATGGCGTCGCTGCTGTGCTCTACTACCTGGACAAGGGAGAGGCACGAATCGTGATTGATAGCGCGGGCGGCACCCGGGTCCATCATGAGGTTCGAGAACTGTTCTACAAGCTTTGCGGAATCGCCCATACGGTCTGGATTGCTGGTGCGCTGTTCCTCATCGTGTTCCACCGTCGGCGCTTCATGAAAAGGGGGGCTTCATGCTGATCGACTTCAAGGCCGAGCACACACAGTATCTCAAAGGGCGGCCGTCAGATTCTGGCTGGGTGTATACCCCCGCCAACCCGAAGATGCCGGCCAAGGGGAAGTACCTGGCTGCTCATCAGGTGTTTAGCAATAACGCTCTCAACGCTGCGATCTACATCCGAAACGACGTGAATTCCGCCGGCGAGGCGATTAGTGTGCACACAGCACTCCGCCTCACCTTCTCCCATAAGGCGAAGGGCAGGTACCTACTGAATGATGACCCGGACAAGCTCAGTCTCAACCTTGGGCTCGGCGCGGTACGTGAGTTATACCGATGGCTCTCTGAACAGCAGCCGCGGTTGGAGTACGAAATAGTTCGTGCCAGCGCATCTCCCAAACGACTCCAGGGCTTCACTCTTCAGGACGGCCAGTTCGCCCGGATGCTTACTGCAACAGAGTTCGACTCAGAAGCAGTAGGTACGCTGACCATCCAGGTTGGGCTATCGGATGACGATGTGATCCATCTGCAATTTTACTGCCTTGGTTACGCCAAGCTGATCTATCCAACATTCACTGATGTGGCCATCCTCCAGCTGCTGAAAGCGCCTGCAAGCTCTACCAACCTGGCGAGCAATCCTTTCCCAGTTTCGCATGCGAAATCGGACAACGTAGCTGCCCCCCAGCGAACGCAAGACGATGATCGTGGTATGGCTGAGGATGAACCTGATCCAGTGAGACTGGAGCGTTGCAGAAAGGCAATCTACGCCGTTGGTATGCAACGCTGGAAGGGCTCGAGAGATGTCATCGAGTTCATCCAGGACTCTGCTCCTATCGCTCAGATGGACCGGTTGATCAAGGACGGGAACGCCGGCGAATTTACGGAGTGGAACCGCATCGCTGACATGTTTAAAAACTCCTAACTCGGTCCTCGAGGCGGAATAGGGCACTCAACTCCCACTATTGGGGTATGAATGCCCAAATCCCCATTTTCGCCCGCATCAAACAGCACAACGCCGAATACCCACGCGAGCTCTTCGCTGCGAAGGAAATTAACCGGCTGCTGACCAACGTCGACTTCCCAGCTGAAAGGATCTGGCTGGACCTTCGTTTCGACCCCTCAATGACTGACCCAACGTCATCCGCTTTGGATGTGATGATGATCAGTGGGGAGGCGCACGGCATAGCCGTACTCCGCATTCAGCCCCTGTATCTGCAGCAGGACATGCAGACGATGGTGGACGAAGCAATCCCTCACGAGCTCGCACACATCCTTCACGCAATAGACGTCAAGCAGAAGGGCGAAGAGATCGGGAAGCTGCATGACGAAGACTGGCAGGAGTGGCTATTCACTCTGGCACCGAACGCTACGCCTGCCGCAAAGGTGAAGGGTACGTTCGACGATCGTCCAGTAAAGCTCAGTAAAGGAGGGCTTGCCGTCGAGTGCGAGTGTGGTGGAGATGAGGCCATCGCTGTTATCGCCGACACCACTGGCAACTCCGTGAAGCTTCAGGAAGAAGAGCTCGAATGCTCCTCATGCAAGTTTCCATATCACCGGCTTTCCCAAGACTCTGCCCTGCCTGAGGGCATCGCCTCGGACCTGAAATTCCTCGAGGGAATCAAATGTATCAAGCTGCACCATCCCAACCTACAGCGCTGAGTCAGGCCATTGCTGGACTCACTCACTATGATCCCATCAGGATCGGGAGCGACAGCCGTGGCCAAACCGTGGACTGGGTGCTGGCAAAGTCCAGCAACTTTAACGTCCTCTTCGAAGGGGCAAGCGGCGCAGGCAAATCGCATACGATTCAAAATCTACTTGCGCGCGTCTACAGCCGTGGCATGACATTCCACGTCCTGGACATCAAAGGCGACTTCTCCTACGAGAGTTTCGAAAAGGCTGGTCTCAGCCACCTGGTTCGGCCGGAAGACTTCAACGACATCACCTTCAACTACTTCGAGGGAGGCAGCTCCCTCAACCCACTCCAAGTCCCGAGGACGAAAGAGGGGGGTGGGGTACTGATGACAGTCGAAGGCATGAAGCAGTTGGTTAAGGTTTTTGCACCGAATACCGGCAAGCGGCAATTGGACTACCTCGAAGAGATTCTGAACGAGGTGTACCGCAAAGCCGGAATTTCCCAGGACGACATTGAGTCCTGGATCAGGCCTTCCCCGACCTTAGATCAGGTCCTTGATGAAATCGATCTCGTGTTCAACTCCATCTCTGCCAGCATGGATTCGGGGTCGGTATCCGACATCATGAAAGCTTATGGCCAGGCCAAGTCGAAGGCGGAGAAGGCCATCGTCAAGATGAAGGCGGATGGCAAAGATCCTTTAGAGATCGAGGACAAGGTCAACGAGATCCTTGATGACTTGGAAGGAGTCCTGCATGGCTACGCCAAAAAGCATCTGGATTTTCAGGCGCTGCAGAACAAGTCCACTGGCAATGGAACGTTCTGGGAGTTCTGGTCCAAGGATTCCCTTTTTGGCTTGCGCAGCATCATCCAAGGCATGGTGAAATCCCGTCTATTCACCGGTAACCCTTCAAAATCGCAGGCGGGCAAAATCAACCGATACGTCCTGACAGATATCTCGTCTGAACACCAGCAGATCATCATGCGTATTGTGGCAAGTCGTGTCTTTGCAATGGGAGTGATGGATACTCGAAGGTCTGGTCTCTTCAATCCCGAGTACCCCAGCCACATCCTGATCGCGGACGAAGGGAAGCACGTCAAACAAATTTCGTCCTCGCCGCTGAGTCCAGTGAACCGAATTGCGACCGAGGGACGCGGATACGGTGTAGGTGTTTGGGCTGGGGTTCAGCAGCCTGACCAGGTCACTCCGGACCTCCTGAAAAACGTCTCAACCTACTTCCTCCTCAAGACCCCAGAGACGACTTACGGTGAAGTAAGTCGGATGTTCGGGGTCAAGCCTTCGCTTCTGAAGCAACTGCAGAACCGGCAGAACGTACTCTTCAGTGCAGGGGACGCCTTCACTCTAGTAACCCACTTCAAGGAGTAGTAGGGATGAAGAAATATGCTCTGCTTCTTTGCCTAACCCTGACTGGGTGCACTGGAGGCAAAACCATACTCCCGGTCACCGCGGCGGACATTCAGGACCGCAGCCTTATACTCGGGGCTCAGCAGGCTGTTCAACGAGGGCAGTACCAGGAGGCAGAGCAGCTCCTTTCCAAGTACGTCTATAGAACGGACAAGGGCGATCTGAAAATCCAGTTCTGGGGGCTCAACGGAGAGAGCAGGAAAATCGCAATCGACACTGTGATTTCTCTCCTCTGGGAGACCGGGAGAGACCAGACGCTGGCTCAGTTCGCAAAAGAATACCTTTCGGGAGACGAGTACAAGGTCACTATGTGCCGACTCTCAGAACGGCAGGCGCATTATCCGGAGGCGTATGCCTGCTGGAACAACCTCGGCCATGAGGACAGAGCGGAGAGGACGATTCGTACTGAGGCTGCCCTTCGCATTCTCGGGACCGAATGAGCAGCATCAAGTGATTTGAGTTTCGCATGCTAAATCGGGCGGTCAATCACCGCCCGATTCCTCTTCTGCGCCGCCATCTCGAGTGGGGCGACGAACTTGAATTTTGTAGTTCGCCATACCCCAACGGTCGACAACCCCGGGCAGAAGCTCTTGCAGGGTTTCCTTGTCTAGCAATACGCAGGCATTGAAATTGATCACTCCAATCTTCACATCAAACAGGCCCGATGGGCTGTCATGATGATTGTAGCTATGGAGCAAAAGCCCCATACCCTCGAGGGTCTCCAGCATCACCGGAATAGCAGGGTGGGTGAAGGTACGGGTATCAACTCCCATCTGCAGCTGACGGCTCAACTCCAGCGGCAAATGTGAGCCGATCGACTCAAGGATTCGTGACATCGGAATGATGACGAACTCCATAGCGTCCTTCGTCCAACCCTCTGCTTCTCCAGTTGCCCGGAACTTGTTGATGTTGGCTTCGCCGACAAATTTCAGGATGGCCTCCCTGATCAGTTCCTCAGTCTGGGAGCTTTCCTTGGCTGCGCGAATACCATCTTGCTTCTCTGCACGGATCACGAAACCGTCAGCGTGTCTCAGCGCTTGGACCAACTTCTCAACTCGCGGGCCAGAAGAAACCGGAAGCATTGCAGGATGGTGGTAGTAGCGCAGCGCAAGGGTGAGCACGTTCTGATCCTCCGGCTGGAGCTTCGCGAACTCAGGCATCTGACGCACGATGTAAGCGCTGTAGGTGTTGTGGTGTGTTGCGTCCTTGTTCTTAACCCACTGGCCAGGCGCCTTCTCGGCATATGCCAATAACTTATCCAAGTCATGAGACAGCCCAGCGAGATAAGCGAGAGGTTCTTGCACATTCTGGCGCTTCAGATAGGACAAGACCTCTTTGGCGATGGCGAGGGAATGCTCGCGTAGCGTGGCATCGGCATGGTGAGCGCCGACGCTGGCTGGGACTGTGGGATGAGCAGCTAGTAACTCATGCACGGCCAGTTCGAGGTGTTCAATGGGCGTCGACGGCTCCCGACTCAGAGCTACCTGTTTTCGGTTGCATCGGAAGAAGCGTTGGTTGTAGGGGTTGAGGTCTGTTACCCCTCCAATTTCCTCTCCGGTTCGCGGGTCCTTGTTGTTCCTGAGCAGGATCATCATGGTTGACCCTGGAATTGAGCATTCGTACTCGTAGGGATCGGCGCTCACCGCAGTGGCTTCAGTCGGAGTGTTCCGCGGGCGGAAATACCGGGAAGCTGCAACCCTGGCAATGGTGTAGACCATAGCGGCCGCGAAAATGCAGTGCAGCACTTCTACCAGGACGGCAACTAGCGTCCCCACGTAACCACCAGATGCGATGAGCTGAACCACAGCATGAGGCTTGAACATGTAGAAGTGGGGCGACAGGGCTTCAGCCTGAAAGTCCAATGCCTTATGCGTGGATTCTAAGTAAGCCGCATAGCCCAAGATGACAACTGCAATCATGACGATCAGGGCAACAACCCCAGATGAGGCTTTGACCTTCGGTGTAGAAGCGGACATGACTATCTCAACGTGGTGAACACTAGATCACGATGCAGGTTTTGAAAAAGTTTTTCCAACCAAACCCCGGATTTGGAGCACTGCCTTCCCACTATTGAGGTAACAGAAGCCTCTATGGGACTCCGCAGTGAAAAAAACGATCCTCATCCTGGGCGTCAGCCTCCTGAGCCAGGGCGCCTACGCTTCCGCCTTTGATGATTCCCACCTCGCGCGGAGCGAAACCCTCTCACCGTTCGATCGCACCTATGAAGCCGGCAGGGCGCAGCAGGTGATGCAGCCCATCGACTACAAGCGGTCCACGCAAACGCCTGCAGCACCTGCGGCAATGATCGACCTGTCGATCGATAACCCCGTTGCCTCGGTAGAAGAAACAGAGACCGAACGGCAATACAGGAAAACTCTCGAAGACCTGGAACGAAACCGCCAGGCCCTGACTGCCGCACGTAGCGAAGCAGAACGCAACCTCATCGCTGCGCAGAAGACGGCGATCGAGGCTGCTGCAAAGCGTAAGCAGGATCTGCTGGCCCAAGAAGCCGAGATTCGAAAAGCCCTGGAACTGAACCGAGCGGCGCAGTCGAAGGCTGATCAGGTACAGGTCGCACAGCTGACGGACATCGAACAGATCCGCACAGAAAGCAAACAGCTTCTCATGCTGGCCGAGAACAACGCGGAGATGATCGAAACAGCTGCTCGCAAACGGGTGACCCTGGAGCGGGTAGACCCGACCGTGGTCATCAACGAACCGGTAGAGGCCGAATACCAAGGGGCAACTCTGAAGGAGATTGTGGAAGGGATCATGCCGGTCGGTTGGCGTGTGAAAACGGCCTTCTACAACAAGCCTGAGCTTGAGACCCGCCGCTACGAGTTCATTTCCACTGACGCCCGTGACATCGCCCTGCGCAAGCTCACAGCTTCCGTCCGGGACGCCCGTGTTCGCTACCAGTATTTCTGGGACCTGACTGACGAACAGGGAAATCCCTCCCCCATGATCCTGATCACCGACCGCCCGAACTAAGGCAGCCACACCCATGAAGATGAAATCCATTGCCCTGGCTCTGCTGGTTGCCACCGGCCTGTTGGGATGTACCAGCAGCTTCGACATTTCCGAAGAAGCGAAAAATGCCCCCCTGCGCCCCGAAGCGAAAGATGCTCTTCAGGCTGCCCGGGGTAACACTTTCGTACGCGAGATCAGGACTGAAGATATCGCGAAAGCCCGACCGATCTTCCTAACTGCACAGAGCAAGCCGCTTCGAAGCGTGCTGCAAGACACGCTGCCTGGGTACGCGATCATTCCGAAGGGCAAGGTCAACCTCAACGATCCAATCGATGTAGCTGCTGCTGGGATGACCCTTGCAGATTTCATCGAATACATCGAAGGGACCCGGGACCTGAACATCGAGATCGTAGGCAAGAGAGTAATCGTTAGCGATTTCGAAACCCGAGAATGGAACCTGGCCACTTTCGCGTCGACCCGGAACGTCAACAACGTCATCGCATCCACTCAGACTCGGGGGGCTAAAGCAGGCGACGACGACTCCAACAACCAACAGGATTCCAACGTCTCGACTGGCACAACCATCGGCCTTCAACTCTCGGAAGATGAATGGCTGAAAGTGATGGAAGGCGCTCGGACGATTATCGGTGCCGAGAAAGAGTCTGATAAAGGTAGCCGTGGTCGCACACAGGGTTCTGCAGGTGCATCTAGTGCGGCTGTTGGTGGAAACAACAACGGCAGCAGCAATAACGGCATGACGAGTGGTTTGAACTTCGATGCGCCCTCGCCAGCAGATTTCGGTCTCCTGACCTCGAGCGAAGAAATTGAGCCCTACATCGAGGGGATTCGCTCCGTTGGCATTATCACCGCCGGCGGCAAGCCCTCTAAAATGAAAATCCTCGACCGCTTCCTGAAGCGAGCGATCGGCGAAGCCACCAAAATTGTGAACGTGCAAGTTGAGGCCTACGACGTCATCCTCAACAACGACAAGCAGAAAGGGATCGACTGGGATCTCCTTGTTAAGAGCACAGTAAACGGTAATCCGCTGGGACTTCATTTCTTCAACACGAAGACTGAAACCACCGATCCTTTCTGGAATGTCCAAGGAACCTACGAATCTGAGCATGTCAAAGCCGACGTTCTGATCCGATTCCTGGAAACCTTCGGTCGAGTTGAACTCAACGACCAGCCCAACATTACGGTCCGGAATGGTGTCCCAGCCCAGATCTATGCGGGCGAAGAACTCACCTACATTGTTGACGTCGAGCAATCCCAAGACGAGTCGGGCAACGTAACCGTTACCCCGAAATTGGGCCGCTTGAAAGTCGGCGTGACCCTTAGCGTGACTGTGCGGGTGCTCGATAACGACCAACTCCTGGTTGATATCTGGCCGGTGATATCGAACCTGAGTGGCAACGACACGATCGCCATCGGTGATTTCCAGTTCGAAACTCCTCGTGTGAATCTCAAGGAGTTCAGCACCCAGCTTATTACCAGTTCTGGTCGTGCAGTACACCTCGGCGGCCTCATCACCAAAAAGATGAACCAAGCTCTCCGCCATTTGCCTTGGCAGAATCTGGTCACCAAAGCAGTGCTGAACCCTCTCACCCAGGACATCAACAATCAGCTCGACAGACGTGAGTTGGTCCTGGTGGTCACCCCCACATTGGTGGAGGGTGCTCTCTAATGAATCAGTTGCTTCTTGGCGTACCAATCCAGATTGGTGGCGAAGAGGTCATCATCTGCCGTGACTCCATCGGCTCGCAGGCGCTCAGCAGCTCCCGCGAGTCGGAGGTGTATACCATCATTGAGGGGCCACGCGAAGACGGCCGGCCAGCGATCTACATCGACGAAGATGAACTAAAGTCGATGCGGGAGTCGTACCCGGGCATTAACGTGTATGGACTCTGGCAGCTCCTGTTCGCCAACAACCTCGTTCCTTTGGGGAACGAGGTTATTATTTTCCCAATGGGACCTGACCGCGGGCTTTATCTGCGGTTGGACTCTAGTACGGATCTCCATAAGCCTTCGAGCATTCTGAGCTCTTCTGAGTTTGTAGATAATTTCATCCCTGAGTGGATGGACTACGACCTCACAAATGCGTCTCGCATTAATCTTGACAATCTTGATCTGGTGTTGCCCGCCAGCCCGGCATATACCCGACAAGAACTATTCGAAAAGCAAAGGCACGATCAAACCAAGCGCTGGTATATGGTCGCAAGCATATGCGGCCTGATGCTGATCGCTACACTTGTATATAACTACGGCATGTACACGCTGTATAACGCGGACATGGCGGTATATAAAACCAAGCAAATTCAAAGAGATGAGTTAGACAGCAAGATCGGCGAACTGCTGCGTGAACGACTTGATAAGTGGCCGGACAACTCTGCTGAGCTCGGCAAGATCAGTGAGCTAGTTGCTTACGATAGCAACCTTGAAACTTCACCTGATGGTGAAACTCATGTCGGGTTCACGACATTGCACCGATTCGCAACTAGCAAATACTTGCCATTCGATCCGGCGGATAAAGTCCGAGGCATAGTTTCGGAGTTCACTCCCCACCTGAATTACGTCATTCGAATTGACTCTTCAGAAATTGGCGGGAGCGACAACCAATGATTATCAAGCGATCAAAACTGTCAATTTCAACCTTTGGCTTTTCGAACCTGATGTTAATTGTCATTGCAGCCGTGGCAGTTGGTGCCGTTCGATTCAGCATGACCATGGGGGAGAGCCGCACTCTCCCTAGAGACTTCGATCAGATCGATGCAGTAATTGAGACCTCAAGACAAGACGTTCAGCGGTATACAGAGCTTGAAAAGCTTCCGAAACTCGTGAGCTCTTGGAAAAAGGCTACCGCATCATTTGAACTCGATGGGCTCAAGTTCGAAACCTTCGACGTGAACAATTCTTCGGAGATGGGGAATACTTATTCAGGCCCGCTGAAAGGCTGGCCGGGCCAAGTAATAGGCGATCCGCAGGTGGTGATATCAAGTGTACGGTCGCTTCAAAAGGAGATTCCCCTATATCTCTACGATTACTCCATTGCGAACGGAGTGATGAAACTTAACTTTGTAGTCGTGGGTACCTGATTATGAAAAATTTTGTCATCGGCACTCTTATGGCAGCTCAATTTGTGCTCCCTATCTATGCTCTTGCAGATGCGGACGATGCAGACACTCATCGTGACCGCAGTCGGAAGATTGGAGACATGGAGTACAAGCGCGATCAGCTGAAACTTCAGGCTGAAATGGCTGACTCCTACAAGAAAATGTCGGATGCCGGCTTCATTGTGGACGAAAGTGGCTCTCCATTGGGTGTAACAGATATCGCAACTTTGGGTAAAGAGGTGCGCAAGGCAGGCAGTAAACCCGATAAAGCTGACCTCCCGTTCGGTCAAAATCCAGTCATCCCCAATGCCGCACCGTTCATGCTCGACCAGCCTACGTTGGGGATGAGCGGACCAAATGGCCAGGGTGGTCCAGGCGGTCCAGGCCAGCCTGGCTCCTCTCAGAAAAACGTCCCCGACGACGATGAAGACAAGGCCAAACACTTTCTGGCGCTCCTCGAGGTTCGGGCTGACTCGATCGTAGTAATGACCAGCCAAGGGCGCCGAATCGTACGCAATGGCGAAAAGGTCAACGACTACACACTGCAGCGATTTGGACTCGACAAGGCTGTTTTCAAAGGTCCTGACGGCACTCGGGAACTGGTAATCGATTGGACCAAATCCAAACGCTATGCGGACGACTGACCATGAGCAATAACATCCAGGGGATTCAACGAAAGATCCTACGGAATCTGGTTGAGGCGGGGAAAATCACGCAACAGCAAGCAGATACGCAGCCAGTATCCGAAGTCATCGAGCAGGTTGTTCCCGATATCCTCCGCGTCTGCAAGGACGACGAAGCAGTTGCCCATGCGATCGGCAAGGCGCTCGGCCGTGAAGTGTTCTTCGAGATGGAGGAAGGGCTCTCGATTACTCAGGGCCCTGAAGGGGAGCCATGGTTCATTTACGGCAACACCATCTTTATGGCCAATCCTTTCCACAAACGGATGCACGAGCGTGCCACAGGGTTCGCCAGGACCCACAGCATCCACCAGCCAAAGGTTGGTGTGGTTAGCCTGACCCGCTTGGAAGCGATCAAGGCCATCGAAACTGAAGATGATGATAGCGCGGTCCATGACAGCGAGCAGCTAAAGGCCCGCGCAACACAGCGTGTGGAAGACCTGGTGCGCGAGGCGGCAAAGCTCAACGCCTCGGATATCCACCTTCAGCCTACACAAGGAGATCAGGTTCAAGTCCGGTTGCGAATCGACGGCGAACTTCTGACTCGCAAGCTCTACACGTCCAAAATTCACGAGGCCATTTGCCGCGTGATCATCGAGAACAACTGCGGCCTTACCCTGGAACTGAACGCAGCCCAGGATGGGAAGTTTGATTTCGCGGTCTCGACCCATAAGAAAATCAACCTGCGGGTTAGCACGCTTCCTGTCACCAAGGGCTCGGAGAGTACCCCCAAGGTCGTGGTTCGTCTATTGGGCAACGACACGAGTTTGGCCAACCTGGACAGACTGGGCATGTCAGCCGAAAACAAGGCGCTGCTCCGTCGGTTGGGTGAGGCCCCCAATGGCTTGATCATCGTTACAGGCCCTACTGGCTCAGGTAAGACCACAACTCTCAATGCGATGCTCCTGGACATCTATGGCCAGGACCCGAACCGGAACTACCACACCATCGAAGAGCCGGTGGAGATCCAGCATGAGGGCATGTCGCATACCGAATGCGGTAAGCACTTGTCGTTTGCTACCGCTCTCCGAGCGTTGCTACGACAAGACCCCGACGTGATCTTACTTGGCGAGATCCGCGACAACGAAACCGCCGAGTACGCTTTCAAAGCCGGCCAAACTGGTCACCTGGTCTTGACCACCTTGCACACAAACAATGCCCACGAGTCGCTGGATCGCCTCGGCCGAATGGACATTCCGACAGACATCATCGCTACCAATACGCAAGCCATCATGGCCCAGCGACTGGTACGCAGCCTCTGCAAGAACTGCAGAGTCGAATACCTCTTCAGATCTGATGAAAAGCGCTTCGCCTTGTATGGCTCGAACCCGGTGTTTGGTGGCAACGGTGAACTCAAGCTTTATCGAGCAAACCCCAAAGGTTGTCAGGTGTGTAACAACGGATCGCATCAATCTGGCGGCTTGAAAGGGCGGCGCGGTGTTATCGAGGTGCTCGAGCTTACGCCGGAAATTCAGGAGGCCATTTTGAATGGAATCTCCCCCAGCTTACTGAGACGCTCCCAAATCGCAGAAGGGACCTTCAAGGACCTCTGGGACGATGGTTTGCGCTTGGTGTTCGAAGGTGTGATTGGGTTCGAGCAGCTCGAGAAAGAGCTACGGCCGTACCTCTCCGACCGAGTCGGTGCCCCGAAGAATCGTCAGGAGAAAGCGGGTTTTCGCCCCGTCCGCGAATCCGGCACTTCGTCCTTAGTTGCACAGCTTTAACCGCCAGGAAAACAGAGAAAGGAATAGATCAATGATCGAACGTAAAACCAAGCGTATTCGCCAGAAGGGCTTCACCCTGATCGAGCTGGCCATCGTGCTGGGGGTCATCGCGATCCTGACTGCCTTCTTCCTGCCGGGCATGCTCAAGGCGCGTGAAGACTCCAAGCTGAGCACTGCGATCACTCAGCTGCAGAAAGACTTCCCCGGTGCAATCGCCCGGCAGGTGAGCCGCACCAACACCTGCAGCACGACCACCATCACTGCAGCCAAGCTGAAGGAACGCGGCCTGCCCGATTTGACTGTCTGGAACACAGCCTGGACCGTTGATGCTGTCACCAGCAACCAGGTGACCATCAGCTACACCATCGACAGCACTGACACCAATGCTGCTGCGGACCTCGCAACAGCATTGAACCAAAGCAACAACATCGTGAAGAACTCCGCAACAGCGACGGGCAACACCAAGGTGACAGTGGCATACCGCTGCAACTAAGTAGTCGAGCCTGACTGCTGCTTGACAAGTCGGCACGCGGTCTTGGTTGCACAACAGCAAGCTTGAAACTCACACAAAAGGAACGATCCATGATCGAACGTAGTACCAAAGGTAATCGCCAGAAGGGTTTTACCCTGATCGAACTGGCCATTGTGCTGGGGGTCATCGCAATCCTGACTGCCTTCTTCCTGCCGGGCATGCTCAAGGCGCGTGAAGACTCCAAGCTGAGCACTGCGATCACTCAGCTGCAGAAAGACTTCCCAGGTGCAATCGCCCGGCAGGTGAGCCGCACCAACACCTGCAGCACGACCACCATCACTGCAGCCAAGCTGAAGGAACGCGGCCTGCCCGATCTGACTGTCTGGAACACAGCCTGGACCGTTGATGCTGTCACCAGCAACCAGGTGACCATCAGCTACACCATCGACAGCACCGACACCAGCGCCGCTGCCGACCTAGCATCCGCTCTGAACCAGAGCAACAACATCGTGAAGAACTCTGCAACCGCGACCGGTAACACCAAAGTGACCGTGGCGTACCGCTGCAACTAAGGGATTGGCCATGGCCTACTACCAACTGAAGTATCTAGGTGAATCGGGTGGTGTGGTTTCCGTCGGTGTTGAGGCGGAAACCAAAGAGCAGGCCATTGCCATGTCCGGCATCCCCGAGTCGGTCATCCATAGCGTTGCTGTCGACCACCTTGGGGGTATCAAATCGGCCTTGTTCGACAAGAAGTTTCCCCTTGTCGAGCAGGTCCTTATGTTGTCTGCCATTGCTTCGAAGATTTCTTCAGGCAAGACCTTCGGCAAGGCGGTCCAGGAGTCAGTGAACTACAAAGCACTGAAGATCACATTTGCACAAATCGACTCCTGTCAAACCCCAAAAGAGTACCTGTCGCTTCTTCGATTCGACGAAACCGCGGTCCTCCTGGCTGAGGCCGGTGACAAGACAGGGCGATTGCCTGATGCTCTGAATAGGGCCTCTAAAGCAATCGCAGAGCGTCTGGCAGCCAAGAAAGAGTTCTCTGCTCTGATGAAGAAAGCCATGATCAACGCATGCTTTGGTCTTGGCTTTATCATCGGGATTCCGCTATGGGCAGGCGGCACTATCCACGACTTTATCCATGTACAGCGTCTCGACCTGCAGCTGAATTCCCTGAGCCAGTTGATCTTGCTTCTGCACACGGTCTACACCGAGTACCTCTACGTCCTGCTTGGAATCGGTGCCGGGATCTACGTGTTCCGCGCTCGAGTATGGGAAATGGTGAGGAACCTGCCTGGCTTCTCGTTCCTGAATGAAAGGAACAAGGTGAGGATGGGCCTGGAGTTTGTTCAGACGTACCAGCTACTGCTCAGCAGCGGCTTCACCAACCCCCAAAGTTTCAAGTTCATGATGCAACGTTCCCGAGGCCGTGCACATGCTCTCTATCAAGAAGCGCACGCACGCCTGGTCGAGGGTCGAGAGCTATCCGACGTCTTCGACAACCCCGAGTGGCCCCCTCTGATTACTCAGAACCTCCAGGGTTTCGACAACCAGTCACCAGCTGGGCGCGACAACGTGCTGAGCAATATGGCTGATGCTCTAAAGGCCTACTACCTTCGGCATTCGGAGAAGGTGGCCCAGATGTCATCGGTCATCGGTTTTTCGATGATGCTCCTGACCATCATGATGTTCGCGATCGGCTTTTATCTGCCCATCATTAACCTCGCGTCGGCCATGCGGTGACTGTGGCTATGGTTCGCTCTCGCGGCTTCACCCTCATCGAGCTAGCCGTCTGCCTGGTAATTGTAGCGGTCATGACCGTTGCGCTCCTTCCAGGCGCTATGGAGAAGTATCAGCAAGGCAAGATCAACTCCTCGATTGAGCAGGCAAGGAACCTGATTCCTGTCTGCGAGATCGCAAGGACAAAAGCCGTGTCCTCGACCGTCGGGGCGAACCTAAAGGTCACCCATACCTATGGATCTCTTACCAACTGGTCGAAAACAGCGGATCTTCAGAACCTGTTGAGTGCCGATTACCGCTTGCCAGCTACCAACCCGCTTGGCTCAAACATCCTCGTCAAGTTCGACTCACAGCGCTGCTACGTCGCCGTAGACCTGCCTTTCAAGGAAGACAACTACGGTGGATATACCACTGAAAACGTCGGGGCGAACACCCGGATTATCATCACAACCAGGCCAGTGCAGAGTTCCTCTTCCGCCTGGGTTACTTACCAGAAGCGAATCCTCCATGAAGAAACGACGCGCTAATTCCCAGGCCTCGATGGGAGGCTTCACGCTGATTGAATTGGCGATTGTGCTGGCCGTGATGGCGTTGATCGCCGTCTATACGACGCCCAGGTACATGGAGCAGCTCAACCAGAAGCGGGCAATCCTAACTGCACAGGAAACCCAGTCCTTTCTGGACGCAGCGCGCTCATACCGAATGCAGAATGGCTCCTGGCCAGGCCAGGCCAGCAGCTGTGCCAATGCCAAGAGCGTGCTTGAAAGCACCTCACCACCAACCCTGGCCGGCATCAGCGCTACCAACAAGTACAACCAGGCAGTTACCCCTGCTTGCGATGCAAACACCTTCTCGATCACACAGAGCATTGCCCAAGATTGGGATGGTGTAGTCGCGAACAACCTGCCTGGGACAGTGATCAGCAATGCATCGACATACACCATCCGCTCAACGATCGGGATTCCAGGCAGCGAGCCCGCACTGAACTCGAAGCTTTCTCGAGTCTATACCGGCGACCCTGAGATGAATCGAATGCGGACCCCGTTGTTGCTCGGGGGAAATTCGATCAATGAAGTTTCGAACATGTATCTGAACAACGGTGGTGCGGATGCGCGAGTAAGAACTGAGGCAGGGCGCTTGATCCTCAGCACGCCCTATGGCGGTGAGGTGGCCATCGAGAATGGGACCAACCTTTCGGTTGAAAACGTAACCCTGCGTCAGCGCGGTAACGCCAACCTCATCGATCTACTCCCGAATTTCGTGCAGAAGGGAACCTACCTTGTCCGCCACAGCGACGGAGTTATAAAGCCTGCTTGCCCTGGCGGAGGATCTGCAAGGGCATCTCTGCGCCCAGGAACAATGCGTGGTGGCTGGCAGGAGGGAGAGGTAAACCACGGAGCCTTCGGCTACGAGTACCGGCTCCTCGACTACGGCAGCTACTGGATCGTTTCGACCAATATCATTGGCTCTGAGGTAGAGCGGAACAACCTTCAGTCGCTTGTCGACGTCTACTGCTATTACCCCTAATGCCATATTCAGTCGTTATTGCTAAGCCAACCAAAAACTGCAACGCGGACTGCACCTACTGCTCTGCGCCTCCTGACGGCGCGGACAGTTGGTCGCTTGATGATTTCAAGCGGATGTTCGATCGCCTGCAGCCGTCGTTCACGCCAAACATCGACTGGATCTGGCATGGCGGTGAGCCGATGCTCATGGGCCCTGATTTCTTCGAAGCCTGCGCTGAGTACGCATTGGCCCAACATGGTGGTGTTCACTTTGCAATCCAAACCAACCTTTTGGGGTACAAGTCTGAACGATGGAAGCGAGTGTTCTCGGAAATCTTTGAGGGCCGGGTATCTACAAGCTTCGACCCTTACAAGAAATACCGCACGGTAAAAGGCTCCGCTGAGACGTATGACCGTCTGTTCTGGCGAGCAATGGACCAGGTAATCGCCGACGACTTTCGACCGCTCGTAATCGGAGTTTACGATGAAGGGGCGGCTACGGCTGCGATGGACATGTATGAGCGAGCCCTCTCATATGGCTCAGCAGGATTCGACATCCGGTTCAACTACGCCTACCCCGCCGGTCGTGCCAGGGAGGCGGGTATGCTCATTGCCCCAACGACCTATGGACAGATGCTTGTAGATCTCTACGATCGCTGGATTGATGAAGTCCCGGTATTCCGCATTACGCCGCTGGACTTGATGCTGCAGAAGGTGGCTGGCTACAAGAGCATGCTGTGCCCCTGGACGAAGTCCTGTGGAGGTCGGTTCCTGACCATCGATCCTGATGGCTCGGTGTACAACTGTAGCGAATTCAGCGATTTCGGCGACAAGCGCTTTCGCTTCGGCAACATCCTTACCGGTGAGGTGCAGGAAGCGAAACCAGTTGAGGTCAAGTTCTACTCTGGTGCCGACATCGCTCCCGCGCTGGCCGCATCACCTGCCTCCCGAGAAATCATGGGGCGAGCAGTCAACCTTCCGCCAGACTGCAAGACATGCCCGCATTTCACCGAATGCGAGGGCGGCTGTGCCCGCGATGCCGTGCTCTTCGAAAGAGGGATGGGGGGCAAGTTCGGCTATTGCCAGAGCTGGAAGATGGTTTTCAATCGTCTCAAGCAGTCGGTTGTGACTGGTGAGGCTGACCGTATTCTCTACAAGCTCGGCATCACTCCCGATAGCGCCCGCGCGCGACTCTCCGCATACGGGTGGGCAAACTGATGCTTCAGGTCTATCTCAAGCCAACAAACTTCTGCAACGTAGGTTGCGACTTCTGCTACCTCCCAGAGGATGTGCGGGCCAATAAGTCCCGTATGTCGGAGGCTACCCTCCAGGACAGCTTGGATCTGATCCGCAACCTGGCCGAACGGGAGGGGCACGACCGAGTCTCCATCCTGTACCACGGAGGCGAGCCGCTAAGTATGAGTGCCGGGGTACTCATGGATCTCTCGGACAAGGTCCGGCGCGGCCTCTCCGGTATTGAAATTCAGGAAGCCATCCAGACCTCGCTCATTCCACTGCGCAGTTCACACATCCCATTCTTGCAGGAGCGGTGTGATGGCTTCGTCGGCTCCTCTATCGACTTCAGCGGCCGCACCATACAGGGCTCCAATAACAAGTACATCGATCTTTGGCTGGAGAAGGTCCACCTGGCCCGCTCCCATAGTCTTCAAGTGGGCCCAATCATGGTGCCGACGCGCAATGAGCTTGGTCGAGTAGCGGAGATCTATGGGTGGTTCAAAGAACACGGGTTCACCCATTTCAACATCGAGCGGTACAACCCCTACGGGGCCGACGGAGACCGCCCAAGCAACAAGGAACACAGCGATTTTCTGAGCGACCTGTTCGATGTGTCGATAGAGGACTTGCGACGGACCGGTTCCTGCGTAACGAACAATGCCGTGGCAGCGGCCATTGGTGGGGTATTGCACAACCAACCCGGCGAGCGCTGGGGCGGAACCTGCCAGCGCGACTTTCTAGTGATTAATCCTGACGGAGCGCTCAACACCTGCCCTGATCGGATGGAGTACGAGACAGACCTTTGGCCAAAGGTCCAGGATGGCATCGATGCCTTCCAGTCCAGCCCTGAGCGATTGGGCTGGATCAAGGTTCAGCACATCGACCACATCGAGAATCACTGCCGTAAGTGCGAGTTCCGTTCATGGTGCAAGAGCGGCTGCCCAATCACTGATCACCAGGTTCATACCGGTGCAGGGGAGTGTGCCGGCTATCGATCACACCTAGCGAAAGTCAAAGAGTTCGTTGCCAACGAGGAGGGACGCCGATTTGCTACCGGCTACCTGTCCGCGGCAGGCGCGCTGCCCTTTGACCCGTACACCATCGGGCTGGAGCGCATCGCATGAGCAAGGGTGCACCCGACTTCGATCACATGATCTATGTGCGGCTCATCGAGGCATGCAATCTCCACTGCCAACACTGTTTCATCCCCAACAATCCGAAGCGGATGGACTGGAACAATATCGAGCAGATTCCGGCGAAGGTCCGTTCTTTTGCTCGACCAGGCCAGGTCCTGCTGTTCCAGCTCCACGGGGGGGAGCCAACGCTGGTTGGTCAGGAGTTCATGCGCAAGTCAGTTGTGTTTTTGAAGACTGAACTGTCCGAGTTCGACGTGCGTTTCTCGCTTCAGACGAACTTGATGACCTTCGACCTACGTTGGGCTGAGCTCTATCGCGAGTTCTTTGATGGCATTGTCGGGGTGTCCTGGGACCCGGAGATACGCCTTATAAGGGCTGGACGTCCCGAATCGAACGAGCAGTTCGAAAATAAGTTCTGGGCCAACATTCAGACACTCCAAAGCCTTCAGCTGACACCGTACATGGTCATCACGGTGACCAAACCACTGATCAACAGGTTCAGGAACCCAACTGACCTCATTGACTTCCTTCTCGAGCGCGGAATTTCCCTGGCCCACTTTGAGAGGCTGACCAGAACTGGATATGCGATAACCAACTGGGATTGGCTCGGAGTCACGAACCGCGAATACAGCATGTGGATTGGTCGCTTTGCCATGGCCTACAGCCGCTTCATGACTCAGCAGCGGGAAGGTCGGCAGGAACTGAACATCTCTCCGCTGGATGGGCTTATCGCCAGCGTGGAAAGGCTGCGCCGCGGTGAGAGAGGAGGTTACGGGTGTCTCTCCGGCGCTTGTGATACTCGCTTTCACACGTTCGACCAGAACGGCTATTACTCCGCCTGTACTGCGTTGACCTCGGAGCGGGATAACAGGAACGCAGTTGGCGTGACTGTGGTGGAGCACACCCAGCTTGAGACTGCCCGAGAGGAGCGTCAAATGGACTGCTCTACCTGCCAGTTCAAGCCTATTTGTAGCTCAGGTTGTATGGCCACGCCCCGAATGGACGAGAGCCAGGAGTGTGCAGGGGGATACATGACGTTCAGGCTACTGAATGACCACATCGCAACCAGAGATAACCCCGGGTTGATAGCAATCGCTGGGTAAGAATCGGCCCTTTGGGCAAGCAGAAATGGAGGGGAAGATGAAGCAGTTCACCGGCAATCGAGTCATGGTCGCAATCGCGGTCAGCGCCTTGACCGCCAGCGCTTACGCCGAAACTCACAAGTCGTTCACTGTGGAGCAGTCGACTGAAGATCTCGCTGCAGATAAGGAAATCGCCCGTCTGCGCGCCATCCTGGAGATGAACCCGATCAAGCCTATGGTTGAACAACACCAGAAGGTGTTGAGCGAGATCGTCGTGGGCAACATGGTGGGCGGCATCGACAACATGCTGCTGGCGGCCACAGCCACAGCAAAAGATATGGACTCCACCCGGATCGGCGACTGGGGTTACTGCCATAACGCTTGTCATGGTGCCTGCCACGGCGCGTGCCATGGCTCGCGTGGCTGGCGCTGATTGGGGGTTCCATGACAGTTCAAGTTGGAATGAGAGTTTCGGACCTTGAAGGGATCTTCCTTGCACAGTCCAGCCATCTTCAGACTTCGCCCGAACACGAGATCAAGCGGGATGTATCGTACTTCAACGTAGAGTGCGACACGACTCTCAAGCGCATCCCTCGCGATGCCTGTCACTTGGGCTTGCGTGCGCAGAGTCACCCAGACTCGCCGGACCTTCCCAGCGACGACTTCACTTTCAGCTTGATCTTGGCTGCCGGCAGTCTCAATTCGGTGTCGATCGACATCCCTTACGATTGCACCGTATCGCCCGACGAATTGCTGATGCACGCTGAATCCTCGGGCTTCAACATCAACCTGCTCCCGCCAGGGCACACCACCGTCGTCGACGAGAAAGTGGAACGCTACTGCGAGGTACTCCGTACCTACGGGAGGATGTGGCTTGCCTCGCCTCAATCGAACATCCGTGTCGCGCCAATCGATGGCTACCTCGAATACCTTTTCGGTGTGGCGGCAGGGCACATTCCGGCATCCATCTCGACCGACGAGATGATGAATACCTTATTCACCGAAGGCATGCCTGAAGTGGTTATGGAGTACGTGAAAGTCGTAATTCACGACGTCATCATGGAGCACTTTGGGACTGAGGATGCTTTCAATGAGATCCTCGAAAAGGTGGCCAAGGCAATTCACCTCAAGCAAGCGCAGTTCCGTGACTCCCGAGCGCGCATCCTGGAGGAAGAGCTCGACCTACGAACACCGTTGCCCAATCTCATTCGGATGGTGAGTAAGTCCACGGGGCTTAGCCTGTCCAACGCTGCCGGCATGCTGTACGAGCTGAAGCACGGCGTCCACACGGTATTGGATAAGTACCTACCACCGGATGAGCCCGCGGTTGAGGGGCAGGCTACCCCTCCGGTGAATACCCGCCAGGCCAAACTCGCCAATGCCTTAGGGGCTGCATTTGCTGCAGCATTCGGTATCGATGAGATGGACCAGGCATGGGCAGGCGTCGAGTCCACCCTGCAGGTGCAAGAGCGCATCAACCTCGATCACGGAACTGTTCAACCTGGTTCCGTTGCGTCGCGCATAGCCGTGGCGATGGACGTTGAGCCGAAGATTGCAGCGCTGGCCACTGGTGAGTTTCTTTCCATGATTCGAGCAGTTCTTGAGGCTGGAAACCATGTGAGCCCGCCTCCGCCTCCAGCACCCAAACCGGTACCTGCACCCGCCAGCGGCCTTATCGCTGTCGGCTGATCGGTCCCTCATCTCAATGGGATGGGGGATAGGGGGAGTGATGGCAAAATCAGAAGCAGTTGGGTTCATCAACGTAACTCGCCAGTGCAACGTTGACTGTAAGCGCTGCTATTTAACCGAGGCCAACCGGGCCGCCGGTGAGCGACTCCCCACCTACACGCTTGCAGCCTTCCTGACATCCGATTTCTGGGCAGACCGGCCGGTGACCCTGATCTGGGAAGGTGGAGAGCCAACGATCGTGGGCCCTAGTCGCATGCAGTTGTACGTGGACCAGGCCCGAGGCCTACTCCCACACGCTTCCCAGACCATGGTGACCAACTGCTTTTCTGTCCCCAATTGGCTCATTGATCTCTCTCATTCGGCTTTCAACGGCCAGGTTGAGACAACGTTCGCCCTAGGGCACAAGTTCAGCCTATCGGGCTCAGAAGATCTGTATACCCGGCGTTTCCTCACTGGCCTGAACCGCTTCTGGGATGCGGGTGTGGTGTGTACCGTCAACGTCGAACTCAATTCCGAGACTATCAAGCACGGCCCGACCGCGTTGGCGGAGCTTATGCTCTCTACGAAGGCTAAGGTCTGGGAGTTCGACATCTCTGTTGACTTCCGGACCTTCCTGGCAGAGCCAATCTACCAAGCATCCTCGGCGCCGGAGCTCCCGCTCACCGCAAGCTATGCAGCCGTTTGGACCTTCCTTCACACGCTGGAAGCCACCCATGGCCGGCAGCTTAGGGACGCCGGGATTACCATCGGCGCACTGGAACAGGTAGCCGGCGAGGCCAACAACCAATTCAACGTCCTGTCAGAAGATCGATTTTTGACCCTGAACCCGGACGGATCTGTAACGACAAACCCCCTCTATTCCGATCTCGAAGGGACGCTCCTTGGAAACCTCCAAGACGCACCTCTTGACGAATTGCTCTCATCACCCCGGCGCCTGGCCCGCGTTATTGCCGAACGGCGCCGTCTCCTGCCTTGCAGGTCCTGCCCTCATTTCAGCTACTGCTCCGGCGGACCCGCCCATGTGCCAGTCACCGATGGCTCTGGGGAGTGCGCGGGTGGGAAGGGAATGTGGGACCTGCTACTGGAGAAGATGCGCTGTGCATAAACAATCCCGGTTGAATCAGGCCAACATCAGCATCACCGCTACCCGATGGTGCAATCGGCGGTGCACTCACTGCTACATCGATCCGTCGGAGTTGGCCAATCCCGTCGAGATGGAGGAAGGGGTTTTCAGGGAGATATTCGACCGTGTCCGAGACCTCGTAGCCCTGGACCGCGGTTTGGAGGAGGTCGAGTGGGAAATCATCGGCGGCGAGATCACCAAGATGCCAGTCGAGTTCTGGCGTCGAAATTTACCGTTCGCCCTAGAGCAATGCCGGGACTTCAACGCACAACTCAAGACACCGGGCTCGGTCAACGTCCTCTCCAACCTCATTTTCTCAGACCAGCGCAGGCGAGCCGACTACATCGACCTGTTCAACCAGTACGGCGATTGGCCGGAAATGTGCGTTTACACCTCGTGGGAGCCGGAAACCAACCGCTTCGGTAAGCGGGATAAGCTGATGCCCGCCTGGCGCGAGACTGTCAGCGCCCTGAAGGTGCGGCAAAAGATCCTCGACGTCATCCTCACCAAGACCACGGTCGAATTGGGGCCGGACTATCTGTTGGAACAGTTCCTGCCGCTGGGTGTCACCGACTTCAGCATCAAGATGATCAGCCCTTACGGCTCAGGCAAGGCGTTCTGGCAGCCGAACATGATCAGCTTCGCCCAGATGAGTGACTACTTGTGCAGGCTCTTCGAGATAGCGCCTAAAGGCATCACCTTCACGCCAGCAGACGAGATGACGAGCGCCATGTTCCGAGGCACCAGCTATCAGTGCATCGGCAACTTCCGCTATGACCTGGCGGTTGAGCCAGACGGCCTCACCAGCTTCAATGCCTCACAGACCACTTCGGAGGCCGCCCTCGGTGACACCAGGATCTACATCGACGATCCGGATTGGGCGTTCAAGGTTCTTGCGGACAACACCTCGGAGCTGGATAACAAACTCTCCCGCTACCACGACTACTGCTTCCAATGTGAGTTCCACTCCTACTGCGCGGGCGGCTGGTACCACTATCGAATTGCCGAACCGGAGGATGTACGAGCATGGGACTCAGCTGAGTGCCCTGGCTACAAGCGCCTCTGGTCGAAAGTGAAGGATCGATTCGGGGAGTTCGATACACGGATGAACACTCACCATGAAGCTATGCGTGCCATCCTCAAGTCACCGACGGATAGCGTCACATCCAAACAGGTCCATGACGAGATCGCCGGCCAAGGCTTGGCTTTTTACGCCTGGCTAAAGCAGGTGGAGAATGCTCGGGTTGCTCTGAACCCTGGAGCCCAAATCGGCAGACCGCTCATGGAGCGAATCTGGGCGTACCAGGCTGTAGGAGCAACGATAAACCTAAGCTGTGACGATTTTGGAATTCTTTCCAACGATCTGAAACGCCTGGTGATTGAGCACCTGGTATACGGGGACACCCCGGCTCTGCAGCTGGACCCCGCGATGGTCTGGGAGTGGGTGAGAACCTCGCCAGATGACCAGTTGGCCACAATCGTGGAGGAAACCTCTCTACTTGCCCAGGGCCTGCAAGTGAAGGACAAGGACCTCATTCTGGCCGGCCACAATACTCAACTGCTGCGCTGGGTGCTCTCCCATCCCTCGCCGGCGGGGCCCCCTGCAGGTGAGCACCCTGAGCCTGAGATAAAACTCGTATCGATGCATCTCCGGCGCGAGGCCTCGCTGAGATCCACCAAAATGCGGAACCCGATTTAGCATCCCATTTTCCAAATAAGGGGCACTCGGTTTCCACTATTAGGGCATGAACATTTTGCCCTACGCCCTTCCACGCAATCGGTCGATCGAGATGATGAGTACCACCATCTCGACCAATCTCAATTGCAACCTTGCCTGCAAGCACTGCTATATCCAACCAGACCTGCTCAGGCGCAAGGAATACATAGACGAGGCAACCTTCCGTCGCGAAGTGGAGGTTATCGTCGAGGCATTCCATCTCGACCAGTCCGTCACCTATCTGCATTTAGACGTGCTGGGGGGTGAGGCGACGCTGATGCCCTTCGAATTCTGGGAGCGGAACTTACCTTGGGTTCTGGACCGTATTTCCGACCTGAATGCTGCCGGCACGCCTACCGAGTTCACCTTCTGCTCGAATCTCATGTGGAAGGATGACCGCTACCTGGATTTGCTTAGGCAGTTCAAGGGGCATCCCGCAATGGACATTGCGATCCCCTTCGAGGGAACAGAGAGTGGCCGGTTCGGCAAAAACATGGCCATCTTCCCCAAATACCTTGAACGAATCGAAGCGCTGGGCGAGTGCAACATGCTCAACCTGGTGTTGGTGATGGGGCAGGGCCTCATAGACCTTGGTCCGCAGTACATCATTGACACCTTCGTGAAGCGCGGGATCAGCGACGTGACCTGCGACATGATCTTCCCGTGGGGATCAGGCCGGTCCTACTTTGATCGAGCGCAGCCGTACTACCGTGACGTGGCCCGTTTCATTGAGGATTTGACTGAACTTGGCGCTCCCTACGGCCTGACTGTCGACCATCTGGACGACATGAGGAAGTCTCTCCGCACACTTTCCCGTTCACAGAACACACTCAACGACGCCTACGAGTACCACTGGGATCACCGCGGGGAGCTATCGCTGAACCCGAACCAAACCGGTACTGAAGCGGTGCGCCCATACATCAACCTGAATGTTTGGGATCGGAATGCCGCGCTGAAGGTGGTTTGGGGGAACAACAGCGAGCTCGATGCAAAACTGTCCTACGAGCATGACTTCTGCCGAGGGTGTGCCTACCTGCAGGCCTGCAACTCCGGTTGGTACCCTCACAAGCAGCTCTCACCTGAAGTGCTCGTAAAGTACATGGCTGCTCCGGAAGGGGAGTTCAGTTGCCCAGGGTTCTTCCAGCTATGGGAAAAGCAGGCTCAGACGAGCTTCGATCAAGTGGGTGTGACGCGATACGGCAATGCCCGCCGCGAGAGAAGGATCAGAGCTATCGCACGGGCGGCTGCCGGCGAGGCCACAGCCTTCTTCGAAACCAATTATGTCGACGACTACGAGGGCTATTTTGATGCAGTGAGATCTGCCGTCGTGGTGCAGGTGATACCCGAAATGCTCTTCGGCTGCACCGTCCGGCAGCGGCTGTGGTTCTACGATCGCCTGGGCAAACAAGTCGTCTTCGAGGGTGGACTAAGTCGCTTCGGCGAGGAAGCTTCCATCATCGCGCATTCGCTGGCCGGCAATTATCACTCCCTTGGGATCGATGATGCCCTCATCTGGGACTTTGTTCGCCGTCGGCCCGATCACCACCTGTCTGGCTTCATCCTGGATGCCGTGCAGTTGGCCAGGTGGATGGACCTACCAATTGAAGTTGTAGGCGGTTTCCCACGGTGGAACAGCGGGCTTGAAGTGTCCTTCAAGTTCGAGGACCTGATCATGTGGGGGATGACTTGCGCCGTGCCTGCAGACATTGCCGACTCTTTGGACCAGCGCCGTGACCATTTCCTGACCCCGGATGCTTACGAGTACCTGTCACGCATCCACCTGCAGGCCGTGTCTTTTTCGCGAAAGGCGCACGCGGCAATCAGGGACTGGCAGATCACAAAAGAGAGGATGACATGCGTCTGACTTGGATTCTGGGCGCATGTGCCCTGGGACTGTCCTGCAACGCGCAAGCCTTCCCCGTCGTTATCGCCGGTGGCGCAATGCTCCTCGGCGGACCGTCAACGGTAATTGCACTACTGATCGCCGCTGGCGTCTTTGGGTACCTCCGATTCTGTTCGGGCAAGCATGGCAAGGTGAAAAGCCTGGCGTTGGGATTCGCCGCTGGGTTGGCCGTGCTGGCGCTGGTGCTCAATGATCAGCGGGCGAGTCAGTTGGATGCGAATTTCATCGACTCAGGCTCGCCGGCTGAACGCATAACCGAGATTCCGTTTCGGGAAGTTGCTCTGGATGAGCAGGCGCAGATGCCAACGGCTATGGACCCGGCAGAGTTCATCGACAGTTTGGCCAAGCGCACCATCCGCGCGGTTCGAATTGACCCAATGCCTGAACCGTTCTTCCAGGATTTCGGAAATGGAGTGTCGGCGAAAGAGCTCGGCAAAAGCCCAGCTAAATTGCTGGCGCTGATTCGTGAATCGTCGGTGCCAGTGGTGCTTATCGACCAGTATGGAAGCTCGGCCGCTGCTATCTCAGAGGCTCTGAAGGCCCGACTCGGTATTGAGGTTCGATTTCTGGTCGGTGGCACTAAATCTCTGCATCCATACGGCTGGAAGCACCTTGCAAATGAGGAAGACCCTAGGGCCATCCTGCCAAGCCAATTCCCAAAGGTGATTGCCGCAACACCTGGCTTGCAGATCATAAGTGACACAACCCGGGACCAGTTTGAACATGACGGCTGGCTTCATGGCGACATGATTTCGGATCTTCCAACCTTCCTCGCCGGTCTGGATAACATCGTCGCCACCATCGGCGATCGGCCTATCCTGATCTCTGCGGCGGAAGGTTACTTCACCGGTAATACCTGGGTAATCCTAACTCTCCTCAGGTCCCGAGGCCTCGATCCTCAGTTCATCCTTCCGACTGAGGATGAGCTTCTGGTAAAGCCACCGTACTACCGGCATTTCAAGAATGCCGAACGACTATTCGGCAACTCGGAGACGTTTTCCTACTTAGAACGCAAGCCTCGTGTCGTGTTTCTGGACTTCCAGCCTGCTGCAGACTGGGCAACTACCCGCGAACGCATCCGCGGGACAGTCCACATCGACATGGAAAAGGTCGCCAGAGGCCAGATGGCCGAGGAGTTGGCCAAGCTGGACCCTACTGCCACTTACGCCGGACTGGGCTATGACCGGCGCAGCAGTTACCACTCACTGTTGGCCGGCGAATACCTGTCGGAAAAGGGGGCCGGCTGGCTGGGCATCAACACTGAGCCGGAGCTATTTAGCCGAGAGCGACTGTCGAATCCCGACCTGTACGACGGTTGGCGCGAATTCTCGGCCAAGGCCCGCAATGAACTTGGCGAGGCGGGCTTCAAGGCCGTTTCCCTTCTGGGAGATGGCATAAAGGGCTATCTCCTGTACAGCGCCTTACTGGCCCTAGTGTTGACCATCGCCTTCTGCGCAACTCCAACGTTGGCCGCTAAGGGGCTGGTTGCGGTTGCAGCACTCGGCGTCTTCCAGGTTTCTAGCTGGACCCTTGAAGAGTGGGTACGAGCCGACGTGCCTACGGACTGGGTTGTCGCTGTGCAGCTGACGGCAGGTCTTCTAAGTGCTCTCTGCTGGACGGCGCACCGGCGCTATCGGAAAAGACGGTTCACTGTCCCATTGGGCGTACATCCTACCGACCTACCAGAGAAGATTCGCTTACTGGCCGAAGCTGCGGAGCATGGCTTCCACGTCCTGCCTGGCGTCGTCATCACCCCTGCCCTGGTCAATTCGACGGGTAGACATCTCCCACGCTGGGCACGCATGAAGCCAACTATTGTTCGCTCTGCTGCACGGTCGGAGAGCTGTGAGGCGACGACTATTGGAATCTACGACTCCCTTTACGCCGACGGCGAGCACCAGGTCTGGGCCTCGGCCGCTCAGGTCATTGGCGAGATAGAGCGCTCTGGAGAGGAAGGTATGTGTTTCGTTCAGCCCCGGATTCAAGGCCAAACATTCGGGGTGGCTATGTTCGGTACCGAAGCCGATGACCACATGATCATTTGCGAAGGAGGCCATGCTGACCAGGTTACGGCAGGCACCGCGGCAACGTCGCGTTTTGCAGTACCGATATGGGATGTAAACAGGCTCGACCCAAGAGACCGGGCTGTCTGCCGGGTGCTGCTGCGCCTGCAGCGAGTTATGGGCGCCACGAGTATTGAGTGGGCCCGCTCGGTATCGGGGAAGCTGACCATCCTGCAGGTCAGCACTGACCAACTCGGAAGAATAGGCCTCAAGCACCGTATATCCAAAAACACTCGCCGCTTCGTCGTTGCTCCAGTAGCACACACCGGCAAGCTGGAAGCTGCCGTACTCGCCGCTTGCGCAATCAAGGGGGAGCAACTGACCGTAGGCAGGTACCGGCTGGTTCAAGCCAAGTCTTTCATTGGCGGATTGTTGTCGCTCTATCAGGACATTTCCTCGGCAGTTGACTACACCCGGATGTCCCCGACCATTGCATTTCCCTCCGCGGCGATCATTGAAGCTTTCGAAACAGAGCATCGGGAACGACTGGCGCAGCGCACTTTATGGCTCCCCGACCTCTCTGCCGACACCGAACAGCTGATTGCAGCGGTCACCCACGACCTTGGTCGAATTCGGGACGTGTACGGGCGATTCAACCGGTTGGCGACTCTGGCAGCTGAACTCCGTATCAAGGCGCGCATCAAGGGTTTTTCGCGGCCACTATCCTCGACTGTACTTGGCGCGGCATTGGAAGAGGCAGAGGCGGACTCCCGGGCCGATCTGCTTGAGCGCATGGGATGCCATTCGCTGAATGGCTTCGCTATCCAGGGTAAGTCGAGTCTGGACGGAGACGATCTTCTCGGCGGCGTTATACAGGCTACCGACTCTCCAATGGCTTGGCTGAAGGATGAAAGTGCGGTGCAGGTCATGTACGAACTGAAGCGCTTGCGCCCATTGCTCGCCGAGATCGAGCAACGTGGGGCAGTCAACTCCCTCATGTCAGCCCTAGACGTTTCAGTTGGTACCGATACTGACTCCAGGGCGGCAGCGCTAGAAACAGTAGCAATGCAAAGCAGGCCTCTCCCGCTGGCCAACCTACTGGCAGGTCATGACCGAGATCTAGGGCTAAACGCCTTCGTATGGGGAGTACCAGCTAAAGGCATCTGCCTGCGGCTGGCCAGCAAAGATGAGTTCCAACCAGGGGACGCACTGCTGATTGACCGAGCGGAAATGAGCTATCTCCCGCTGATAGCGCGCGCAGGCGCGCTTGTCGTTCGCGAAGGTTCTGCGCTGTCTCATCTCATGCAGCACGCCAGGCGTCTTCGAGTGCCGCACGTGGTCGGCGCCGACATTGGGGATCAAAAGGACTCGGCACTGGTGTTCATTTCCGCCTCTGGAGAGGTGTGCCGTGCATAACGCCCTGGACATGCTCAACGTCTGTATTGCACCAACTCGCCTCTGCAACCTCGGCTGTACCCACTGCTACGTGAAGCCAGAGCTGCTCCGGGATAAGGCCATGATGGACGAGGGCCTCTACCGGAAGACCTTCGATAGCATCGAAGCTCTGTTCAAGGCAGACCGGAAAGTCACCAAGATCAACATCGAATTGCTCGGCGGCGAGCTGACTATGATGCCGCTGGCCTACTGGGAAAGAAATCTGCCCTGGACCCTGGAGGTCATGGCCGGATGGGAGCGCGACTACAACGCCGAGGCCGCCCTCATTTGGTGTACCAACCTGATTTTCAAGGACCCAGGGTACATCAGCCTTCTCAACGAGATGGGCCACCGATATGGCTACGGGTTGGATGTGTTTGTACCATGGGAACCTGACACCAATCGGTTCCTGAAGGACGACAAGCTTCTCCCCAGATACTTCAGAACGCTAGAGGCCATCACCGGCATCAAGCGCAAAACCCTCTGCATCACCATGAGCAAGGCCGTAATTGAGCGCGGGCCTAAGTTCATCGTCGAAGAGTTCGTCAGCCGCGGAATCACCGATATCACCTGCGACATGCTCTACCCGGCAGGCAGCGGCAAGAGTTACTTTCACAAGACTTGTACCTACGGCGAAGTGTCCGACTACATCCTTGCTCTGAGCGAGTTGGTGCCCGACGGGGTGACCATCAGCCCGTTGGTGGAAATGGAGACGGCGTCTGTTACCGCGACCCATTTCCACTACCCGGGTAATGACAGCTACGACCTCGAGGTAGAACAGAACGGCGAGGTGACCTTCAACTCCAGCTACACCGGTGACGAGGCGATACAGCCAACTGAACCACTCTCAGTGCAGGACCTGCGGTTCGCGGAAAAGGCAATCTTCAACAATGCCCCAGAGATGCTGGTGCGCCACAGCATGCCCTACGAGGAGTGTGGCACTTGTGAGTTTGCCGTCGTGTGCTCCGGTGGATGGGCGTGGCACAAGAACCTTCACCATAACCTGCGCAGCATCATCGCCGACGGAGACTGTCCTGGCCTAAAGCGGGTATGGCTGCAGGCCAAGGCCAATGCTGGCGCTGAAACCGACCGCTCCAAGTACCTGGCAGTGATGGAAGCCAGGAAGCGGGAAGGGGCGCTTCGGCTCCGGGTTGCAACCGCGAACATTGAGCGCGGCCGGGAAGTCCCCCTGATCGAGGATTCTTTCGCCGGCGCCTACGACAGCTTCTTCAATGAGTTCGACCGACCCCGGCTCGTAGAAATGATGCCAGGCGCCCTGTTCGGGAAGTCTTGGGCCGAACGCTTGTTCTTCTATGATGCGATCGGCGCGCAGATCGACACGCCGAAAAATTGGTATGCAGACGCTGCAGAGGAGGGTGGTGAGGAGCTTTTCCGTCACATCCTGTTTGGCAATTACCAGTACCTGACTTTCGATCCAGTGCGCGTGATCAGCGAAATCCGGTACCGGCAGCAATGGAAACTCGCGCACCTGGTTGAAAATATCATCGCTGACCTGGCCGCAGGGAACCCAGTTCGGGCGCTGTTGGGGGGCGCGCATCTCGATGAAGTGGTGCTCATGTGCCGGGAGGCAATGGCTGCCATGGAGCTCGCCGCATGATTCATCAGCCCTTCACCTTGCACATCCGGATGACGAAGTCATGTAACGCGGACTGCAGCTACTGCAGCAGCTGGATGGAGAATGCCTCGTCGCGGATGTCGCCTGCCGCTTTCATGAAGTCAATTGACTTCATCCTCAACCGAGCACTCCCCCAGATCGGGGCTGCGCCGACGTTCCTATCGGCCCAGTACATAGGAGGCGAAATCCTCACCGTTCCTTACCAAGAGTTGAAGGAGTGCGTTCGGTATTTGCGGAAAGCGTGCGCCCAACACGGAATAGAGATGCAGGATGGTGCCCAGAGCAACCTGATCGGCACTCCGGAGAAAGTTAGTCGACTATACGACCTGTTCGAAGGCCGCCTTGGCACCTCGGTTGACGATTTCAGCCAGGCGCGCACAGTGAAAGGCTCGGCGGACAACTACCGGCTGATCTGGAAAGAGGCAGACCATTACCTTCGAAACCAGCGGAGCACCCCGGGCGCGGTCTTCGTCCTGGATCAGTCAGGCTTGAACTCTGCTAGGCAACAGACTCGGCTCGCCGCACGAGAAGGCCGCATGCTGACACTTCGTCCGCTGTTTCAGGGAGGAACGCCTGGCCAAGCCCTTCAAGGGGCAGAACGGACGATGAAGGCACTCCTAGAGACCTTCGACGACTGGTTTATGCGCTACCCGATTATCGTGGAGCCCTTTTTCCACCTCACCACCGCGCGCGTGGCGTCCTTAGCCGGTGGTAACTACCAGATGCCACATGCCTGCGCATTCCAGGCGGACTGCACTCAGCGGTCTCTCAGCTTGGAGCCGAATGGCGACCTACACGTGTGCCAAGAAATGGCGGACGCGGGGTTATCTCGGGTGGGCAATGCATTGGACGGTGTGATCGATACGGGACTGTTAGAAGCTCTGGCGGCCCGTTCAGGGCGGCTCTCTGCCGACTGCCAGGCCTGCCCATTTGTTAAGGAGTGCCAGGGCGGCTGCATGTTCGAATCGATCCAACAAGGGAACGGCATGTATGGCCGCTCTGCGCACTGTGCGAGTTGGAAGGCGCTTTTCAGACGCATCGATGCCGGCATTCAGGAACACGGACTGGAGGAGGTTAGAGGCTGGCTCCACCGCATCGAAACCCGACATCACAACCACAAGCTAGACGGCCTATTCAAGGCAAGTCTGGCCTCTGCATAGCCGAGGAATTTCCGTGGTACTGAATGACTTGTTCCGCACTGGACACTGTGTAGGCTCGATTCCCAAGGACCAAGCTGATGCGCTGCTTCGCTTGGTCAAGCAGGACACTTTCCTTCCTGACAAACCTGGAAGTCCTGACATTGCAGAGTGGGAGTCCGACGACCCCTCGAAGAATTTGAACGTGCCGCCAGAGTATCTCTCGTTCATGGAGAATCTCGGCAGCAGCCCAGACCTTGAGCACTTCCGGGCACACATGGGGGATTGGAGCAGAGTGAATGTCATGCTGCAGCGTGGACGACGTGGTGACTCTATGGGATGGCATCACGACGCATACGACCCCATGCACTTGATCTGCATGGTCTATCTCAGCGACGAGCTGTGGACCCCTGAGGACGGGGGCCTGCTTCAACTCGGTGAAGGCGATATCGACGACATGGGGTTCATCACCAAGGACATCCATGTTCACTCCTCGGTTTCCCCGAATCACGGGACGCTTGTTTGGTGCATCAACACCAATCCGCGGTGGGTTCACCAGGTCACCGCAATCAACACCGATAAGCCCAGGTACACCCTCATTGGGCAGTTCGGATATCGCGAGAACGTAATGCGGAGCACTGTACGGAAACGCTACGGAGAAGCTCTCCGATGAGCAGAAATCAGCTATCACTCCGCCGTTTCAGATTCCACGATGCCCTGATCACTTCGCCTGTGGAGTTGAGTTGGCGCGGGAGATTGCTGCGAGTAATTGATGCCTGTTTCGATGGCATCTACGGCTCATTGCACCCAGAGGTCCTGGTGGTCGGGAACGATGTTCTGGTCAGCCTAGCCCTGGCATTACATCTGGCCGAATGCGGTTTTGAGGTGCTGATAAGCCCCGATAATCTCGATATCGAATCGTGGCCTAATCCTCACTACTCAGCAAACAACCTGGCCATCTTCAGCACCTGGACTGATGAAATGGCGGAGGTACTCGGATCACGCTTCGGCAAGGGCTTCGAGGTCGGAAGCATTGCATCAGCAATCGGCGCGCTCTGTGAGGGCTGCAAGCAGACGGGTAGAGTCTCAATTATCAAGGACACAGCGCTGCAGAGTGACCGTGGGTTCTGCCGCGGTGCCCCAGGGAAGCATCTGCTCTTTCCTTTGAGACCCGAGATCAGGCAGCAGGCCGGTCTTCACCCATTCTGGAAGGTCATCACCGCTCGGTTGCCCTCGATTCAGTTCAATCATCGGGAGCTTGAATTCGTAAGCACTGGGCTAGTGGTCCTTACCTCACACCCATCCCGATTTTTACATCCAGAAGCATCAACTTGTTCAAGAGTTGGGCAGGCTCGAGTCAGCGTTACAGACGTTTCCGAGAAGGGCCGCCACAACGATCTACGGACAGCGCTCGCCCTGAGGATTACCTAATGCAGCCAGGCATTTCATCGTCCGGGGCGACCGGGCGAAACAGTTTTCTATTTCAGATAAACGTGACTCGACGTTGCCAGCTTCGCTGCTCCCACTGCTACATCCTTTCGGACAAAAAGGACAAGAGCCCCGACATGACGGAAGAAGAATTCCTGCATGTTGTGAGGGGGATCGTCGAGCACATGCAAGCCGATCACAACTTCTCCCAGCGCTACAACCACGTGGACATCCATGTGATTGGCGGGGAGCCTTCAATGCTAGGGGTTCGGTTCTTCGAATCCGCGCTCCCGAAAGCCAAGGCTCTGCTGCGAGGCATCCCCCAGGCAGTCGACTTTTCCATTGTCACCAACTTGGTGACTCAAGAAGCCCTTGAGGTGGCCCGTCTGTTCGATAAAGTGTCCACCAGCTACGAACGGTCAACGAGATTCAACAAGCGTAAGCAGGAAGAAATCTGGCGGCGCAACGTGGTTACCCTGATGGCGGAATCCAAGATGCCGGGGGTTTCGGGGCCGAAAGATTTCTCTGTCACCACGGCACTTGTACGGCCGGTCGTTCAAGCCGGAGCAGCTTCGATGATCGAGGAGCTGGTCGACCTTGGGTTCACCAAGATGCACTTCGGGTTCTTCATCCCGTCAGGTGACGGCGACCTCAATGCGAAGCTCATCCAACCAAAGCACCGTGAGACCGCTCAGTTCTATATCGAGGCGCTTGACTGGTACCTAAAGCATCGCGAAACCATAACCGACCTCTGGATCAACCCATGTGAGTCCTGGTTGGAGGCTGTCTACTGCGGCGAGAGCTTAGATGACGTGGTTTGCCCGATTGTCCATGGTGCGCTTGATATCGACTCCGATGGACGGACTATCAGCTGCATCGAGAAAGGCGGTACGAACGACTACACCAGCCATGGGAACATCTTTGAAACGCGCGAGGTGATTCAAGGTGACGGTTCCAAGGCCGTGGAATTCGTCAATACCATTCATGACGTCCTCACCTCGCCGAGCTACCTGAAAGAAGTGGCCAATGCTAGGCGACTTCCCGCTGCCTGCCGGGCTTGCGATGAGAGGATGCTTTGCCAGGCCAACTGCGGCGTTCTTCACGAGCAGTGGAATCAGCAGGACGAGTGCCCGGGCTTCAAGACCTTCATCAAGAGGGTTCGCTTCCTGGTAGAGGAAGAGGGAGTGCGACCGAAGTCCGTATTGCAGGGCGCAAACCAACTGCCTCAGAACCTCATTGCGGTGGGCTGACCATGACCACTGACAAAGGGCCCAGTTTTCTCTCGATCTTTCCGATTCTCGCAAAGCTGCTGTTCTCGTATGGGAAGCGTTTGCTGAGCGTTGACACACTCGTGAGCCTGGAAAAGAAAACGGGAGCGGGTTCAGGTGAGCGCACTCCTGAGGAGATAGCGCTGGACCAGGCGCTCGAACGTAACCCACATCAGTTGCAGATCAACATGGAACCTGGCCACAAACCGACACCGAGCATTGCACAACTGCTTGAGCAATCTGCCGGTGACCGCCTGGTAGTAAACGAGGAGGCCATCCGTGCTGCCCGTAACCCAAAGTGAGCCATTTGAAGGCCTCACGGACACAATTGAGAACGGGTATTTCGTTTTCACCTTGATGCCGTCGTTGTACTGCCCTTACAACTGCAAGCACTGCTACCTGAGCAAGGAACAGCGCAGCGACAAGACTCTGATGTCGCTCGACGACTTCAGGATGGTTTGCAGGAAGATTCACACCTACTTCGAGGAGCAGCAGCCGCCCCGCAGGACGATCATCGCCTACAACTACGGCGGTGAGCCCACCGCGGCGGGCCCTGAATACTTTCTCGCCTACTCAAGAATCATGGATGAGGAGCTGCCGGCATCGGCCGGCTATGAAGTACGGCATGTGATGCTCACCTCGATGCTTGGTGTAGACCTCGATGTTTGGGCGCCAATCTGGCATGAGCATTGTAATGGCTATGTTCAGACCTCCTACGACGGAGACATGCGCTCCAGCAACTACGTGCGTAAGTGGGAGGCCAAGGTACGTGAAGCAGTCGGCCGCGGCTTGAAAGTGGCCACGATCAGCGTGGTCAACTCTGCCCTGCTGGAACAAGGCGCATCCCGGACACTGGATCTGCTTGCTGAACTTGGAGTCGAGGAGACTGGTTGGTTGCCCTTCATGCTGAACGAGCAGAACGACAGGCCGGGCCAATACGATCGCTTCGCCCCAACCATGACTGCCTTCAACGACTTCATGATCGAGATGCTCAACCACTGGTACAGGGGCAAGGTCCAGGGGCTGAAGATGCCAAGCATTGGTGAGGCTCATTTTGCAGTCGATCGCGCCGCCGGCGGCGACCTTAGCAACATGGCAGGGCAGACCCTGTTTCTACTCCCTGATGGAAAGTTTGTACTGCCCAACTATCGGGATGGGTGGAAGGAGTACATGCACTCCTTCGGCAACATTCTGGAGCCGGAAACAACGTTCCGAGACATCCTCTGCTCTCGGGAGAGGATCTTGTACATGCGGCGACAGAGCACGCGGAACAACAATCCCGAATGCCGGCACTGCGAGTTCCGGAACGCATGTCTGTTGGAGTTCGCCAAACCCAATAAGCCCAACGATGAATGCTTCGGTGCGAAGCGCTTCGTTGCGCACGCTATTGCTCGCAACGGTATCGAGCCGCTGTTGAGCGGTCCCGTCACGCTGTATTAGGAGATTCCATGCTGCTTAAACCCAAGGAGTTCGACGCCGAAGCGTTTGCCAAGGAAGCGACGAACATCACACTCAGCGAGCGCACCATGGAGATGGTCGACAACTTTGGCCAGGTCCATAGTCCGGAGATCCTGCCGATCTGGAAGGATTTCTATGAAAAAATGCTAGCGGAAAAAGGGAAGGGGAATAAGCGCAAATCTGCTGACTTCACGATCCCCTTTAATGGTTACCGTTACCGCTGCAACCTGGCCAACTCAATGGATGGTTGGGTAATCGCGATGCGCCGCCTACTCCAGGGCAAGCTGAATTTCCAAAAGGACCTGAAGCTCGATTACAACGTCGTTAAGTCCCTCATGAAAGGTGCGGGCTTGACGCTATTCGCAGGCGTAATGGGTTCGGGTAAATCCACAACCATGTTCTCAGCGCTGGAGAATATGGACCCCCTCGAAAGAGGGTTGCTCGGTACCTGCGAGGACCCCATCGAGTACATCTTCGAAGGCGGTGGCGTCATTCAGCGTGAAGTCGGAGAGCACGTAGAAAGCTTTGAGCAGGCCATCCGGGACTGTGTCCGACAGAACCGAAAAACCATCATGGTCAGCGAGATTCGAGATCCTGAAACGGCCAATGCCGCCCTGCTAGCTGCATCGACCGGTCACTCGGTTTTCGCGACTATTCACGCTGATAGCGCACCCGATGCGTACACCCGGATGCTGGCGCTGGTTGATCCCCGGTATGAAAGACTTGTCCCACAGACACTGCGCGGAATCTTCTGGCAGCACATGTTGCGCTTCTCGGACGGGCAGCGTGCTCCACTCCCCATCTATGAGTCGATCGAGGTGACTGGGGCTGTCCGTCAGATCCTGCAGGGTGGTCCGGAGAAGCTGCCTATGCTGGCGAACGAGATGAAGCGCCAGGGGCGGCGGAACATGGCGGAAACCGCCATGGCATGGGTAACAGCCAATAAGGTGTCACGCGAAGAGGTTCGTGAGTTTACAGACCGCCGGGGCAGGATCAACGAGCTTTGAGGCTTAAACCGTCAAAGTCGTATTCGCACCCATATCCTTTGGAGCGCCCTGCTTAGCCCATTCGGGCCGACAACGCAATCCACTAAGCATTGGCGGCCGAACTCTACACTGCCGGCGCAAAGCTGGCAGTTCCCCTCTCCAGGCTCAGCGCGCAGGAACCGGCGACGTTGAGTTGGTCCATTAGCCAGAGGATAAACCTCGCAGGGGTCCACTTGGAGCTTGCGTGATACCGCAATGTGGGAGAATTCACTCAATGAGTTGGGACTGCTTTCTTCGCCGTTATTCTGAGCATTGGCAAGCAGAGGTAGGGGACTATGCCTACCTCACAACCACTCGGCAGGATTGGAGGAGAGTTCGATGAACAGTAGGCCCATCGTCATTTCGTGCCGCGTATTTGGCGGGCGCAGCCCAAAGACAGGCCGACCTGTCGGGCAGCGCCACCGCTGGAGCGGTGGCGCCTGGGGCAAGGGATACTGCGAATTTTGCGGACGAACTCTGGAAGAGGTTCAGGAAAAGCCGGAGTTGAGGAAGGCATAGGGACAATGGGTAAACGCGGGGCTACCGCACGTCTGGCCCACGGGGCTTCGGCAGTGCCAGGTCGCGAGTTAGTCGACACACATTAGAGGGTTACATGGTAAACGACTCGTTGAATACAGCACGTACCGCGGCTGAATTCATAGTACAGCTGCTGGAGCGTTCAGCAGGTGTAAAGGTTGAAGGGGACCTGAGGCAGACCTTGATTTCAATACTGCAGGATCTGCCCGAAGGAGCGAATGTGCGCGATCTGCAAAATGCAGTTCTTGGCATCGAGACTGAGCAGGTCAAGCCGTTGCTTGACGCGCTCGATCAGATGGCCAACGCCACGTTGCGCCCCCAAGATGAGTATTGGCAATTGTTCAAAGCTGGCGAACTAATCCAGCTGGATACTGGCGAGCCCCGCGTCCTGAATCTTGCATCATCCTTCCGCAGCGACGCGGACAGCATTTTGGGGGTATTAGAGGCAGCAAGCGGTACAAAGCTCAGTGATTCGCAACTCCGAGCAGCGAAAACCGCTGGCCTTGAGTTAGCTGCGGGTGGTGAACCTACAGTGCGCTCATTGGTCGAGTGCTGGGCGCTGGTCGAGGGGCTGGAAGATTTCGCTGCAGCAGTCAAAGCAGCAATGATGCCGGCCTGAAGTGGATCAGCACCGAAAAGCAAAGATTTGATCCAGGCTCAAAACTGAACAGGAGCAACGACATGAGAAAAACTGCATATCACCTGGGAGTGTTCGCATTCGGGATGCTTTCCGTAGGACAGATGGTTCCTGTTCTGCTAGGTGATGAGTCTTTAGGTAATTGGCAATTCGCAGGACTCACCTTGACTGTGCTCTTGACCATTGGCTGCTCTTACAAAGCCTCCGCTTCCAAAGACGTGGTTGAGAGCTGAAGGTAAGCCAGATCGGCTATTCCCGGTCTGCCTTCCAGGACCGAGAGGGACGGGCCCGGCCGGTTAGGTAAACTCCTAAAGTACGGGACGTTCAACCGAAAAGGTATTCTGGAAGTGCCGGGCGGCCAAAGTAGAAGCCTTGGCAAAATTCGATCTCCAGTGCCCTGGCAATTTCAAGCTCAGCTGCGTCCTCGATCCCCTCGAGCACCACACGTTTCCCTGCCGCCCTGCAGTCACGCACAAGCTTCTCTACCTCACCCCGGACTGCAGGGCTCTCAGCGATGTCTCGTGTGGTCCGACGTGACAGCTTGCAACCGGTCACAGCGCGGTTCATCAAGAGTTGTCTCTTCGCGAATCCATCCCTCAAGTCATCCAGCATCACGGGCATCGCCTTGAGGTTGAGACGCTCCAAACCTTTAACGATTTTGCAGGCATCTCCATCCGCGGATTCAGTGATCTCGAACGTCATTCGGGATGTGACTTCGTGTCGGTCAAACTCCGATATTGCGTGCTCAATGAATCGGATATCGCTGACGGAGATCTGCGAGGCGTTCACCCAGAGATGCACATTCGGAAACGCTCCAGCGATCCGAGCCGCTTGAGAGACCACCCACCTATCCAGGTCGACAATCGAGCCATCAGCCTCCGCGCTTGCAATCAAGCGCGCGGGGGCAGCTAACTGAGTCCCTTCGACCACACGGAGCAAACACTCATAGGCAATGGCTGAGGGATGGCGGCTGCCGAGGTGCATGACTGGTTGGACAACCAGAGCGAGTTCCAGGTCAGGCCCTGCACAAGCTCCTACAGCAATACTTCGGGGACGGCTGATCATCATGGGAGGGGAATCGCTTCGGCTCTTTCCCCAATAGTGGAAATCGACTGCCCCAAATCCGCTGGTCAGGCGTGAAAATCTGCATGCGAAACTGGTTCGCCCGACGGGTGGTGGCACAGCAGACGGACGTTAATCTGGCTCCATCCACTGTGGAGACCAGAACAGATGAAATTCCTGAAAGAGTTGAGCGACCTGAACGAAGGCACCCTGGTGCTGACATCAACCGAGCGGGTTGCCCGCCACCTGAGGCTACAGTCCGCATTGCTGCAGTCCATGTCCGGCAAAAAAGCCTGGTTCAACAAAGGGCGAATTCAAACCGTCACGTCGTGGATTGAAAATGCGTGGCTCGAACTGATGCCGGCAGAGCAACTACTGTATCCGGTACAGGAACTGGCAGTGGTGAAGGGCCTCGCAGATAGCTCCGGCCTGATGCCAGCAACGCTGATTTCCTCTACTGCGACCTCTCGCCGTATTGGTAGCGCGTACTCCGAAGCCCTCAAATACCAGATCCCGATGGATCAAGAACGGTTCCGGTTCAAGCGCGAGCTGGAAGTCTTCTGGCAACTGCAAGAAATGCTTCGTCGGGAGTGTTCCTCCCAGGGCGTTGTCTTCCGAGCTCAGCTCCCAGGCTTGCTGCTGAATGCGGTTCAAGAAGGGCTGGTTGAGCTTCCAAACAAAATTGTCATTGTCGGTATCCTCGACATGAACCCTGCAGAGAAAGTGCTCTTCCAGGCAATTGCTGCTCGTGGTGTCGAAGTGGAAGAAGTGGACGTCGCCGGTGACCGCTCCACACCCCGACTGATCCGTGCAACGAACCAGGGCGATGAGTTCACGCTCGTTGCAGAATGGGTGAATAATCACCTCTCACCTTACGTTGACACTCCGCTCGCTGCGCCCCAACTTGCGATCCTGGTACCCGATATCCGGAATTTCCAAGCCCCGCTGATTGAGGCACTTTCGCTGCACTGCAGCCCGGCAACGCTGATTCCTGGCGAGTCCGATTCTGATATGCGGACTCCATGGGATATCTCCAGTGGAGCGACCTTGGGCAGTCGCCCTCTGGTCCGTGCCGCTATGGACCTTCTGTCCATCACTCCTCAAGAGGCGGACTCCGAGGCCTTCAGTCGTGTTCTGCGCTCGCCGTGGATCGGCGGCGAAGCTTCTGAAGGCCGCGCGCGTGCATTGCTGGATATCTGGCTGCGCGACAACATGGGCCTTTCCATGGGTGGTGAGGACTTCCTCCGAGCAATCGGCGTATACAAAGGTGATGCAGTCCCTGACTTCAGGGAACGCTTCGCAGGCTATCTGGCTGGCCAGGTCAATGGAGAGACGAAGCGTTATCCGTCGGAATGGGCGGAGCAGTTCAGCCAGGCGTTGGTAGGGATGGGCTGGCCGGGAAGCAAAGAACTGGACTCAGCCAACTTCCAAACATTGAAGGCCTGGGACGAGGCACTGACCCTGTTCCGCACCCTCGACACACAGCTAGGTCGTGTGGAATATCCACGGGCGTACATGTGGCTGCGGGAAATCATCGATACCCGTCAGTTCCAACCGCGTATCTCGCACGTGGCCCCGGTTTCGATCCTGGGGTATGAGGATGCAATCGGCTTGCACTTCGACGCAGTGTGGGTACTGGGGGCATCGAGCACTGTGTTGCCCGCCAGAGTGGAGCCTTCCCCCTTCCTGCCGCTGGAGCTCCAGGTGGCGGCTGGGATTCCAGGCGCCTCCAGTGAGGGCGCCTTGGCTCGGGCAGAGAAGGTGGTCGCAGCACTGCTGAGCACGAGTGCTGATGTAACAGTTTCCTGCCCCAGTCATAACGACAAAGGCGCCTCGGTGTCCTGTAGCGAACTGTTTGGCTCCTGGCCAGCAGCAGCCCCTTCCGTCCACACTCATGGGCTGTTTGTCGACCAGCTGTTGGGAATCCTCGATCGCAGCCAGGTGGTCCCTGAAACGGTCGCCCCCGTATCCGCTGATGAGCTCGCCTGGATCAAAGGCGGGGTGAGAATCTTCAAGGACTATGCAGAAGCGCCCTTCCTGTCCTTCGCTCGAAATCGACTGCGCGCCGAAATGTTCCCGGAGCCTGTCATCGGTCTCGACCCACGCATTCAGGGAACCATGGTGCACCTGGTGCTCGAACTGTTCTGGACTGACGTTCGGACCTCGAAAGCGTTGAAGGCCATGAGTCACGGCCAACTGCTGGACAAGATCCGCGATACGGTTGCGAAAGCATCGGAGCAGTTGCTGAACAAACTGGTCTGGCGCTACGGAAAGCGTGTTATCGCGCTTGAGCGACTGCGCCTGGAATCACTGATCAATGACTGGCTCTATCTGGAGTCGAAGCGCACCCACGACTTCGAGGTCCTCGGCTTCGAGGAGCCCCATGACATTTCAGTTGGACTGGTCAACATTACCGTCAAGGTCGACCGGCGAGACCGCATTTTCCTGACCGAGGATGAAGCTGAGTTCAGGGACGTGGTGATTGACTACAAGTCTGGAGCTTCGATGAGGATGACCAGCCTGAACGCTGACACTCTTACGGAGCCTCAACTGCCCATCTACGCGACCAAGATTGACTTCCAACAGAATGGCGGAAAGCGCATCGACGGTATCGCGCTGGCACAGGTCAACAGCAAGAGCCTGGGGTTCCATACCCGATCCAATTTCACGGGTGAGTTGGCACCAAGGACCGGCAAGCATAGTGGTGTGGATACCGAGGGCGCTTGGGATGGCCAGTGCGAGGCGTGGACGAATGCGTTGGATGAAATGAGTCAGGGCTTCACCGACGGGGAGGCCTGGCTGCAGAATGGCGCACCGCTTCCCATGGGATACGAGTATCTCGGTATCCTCACCCGTTGATCCCGTCCCCTGGCCCATAGGGCCAGGGTAACCACTCTTGAGAACCAAATCGTGGAACAAACCTCACCACCAGAAATGCTCTGTCAGTTCGCGGAGAGGGCTCTTTCCTTTCTTCGCGACATTGGCCTTTCAGTGGAAGTCGTCCCTGGAGCTGCCGGGTTTATCGATCACGTCAGGATCAAGGATGGCGGCCTCCAGATAGATCCGCGCTGCCCTGCATCTGGGCTCCTACATGAGGCTGGGCACCTGGCTGTGGTCCCAAAACGTTACCGCCACTGGATGTCTGGGAACCTCTACGCAAGCTTCAACCGTATGCTCAAAGATCCTGAGTTTCTTGCACAGGAGCCGGACAGCCCTCTCTACCGTGCAGTGATCCAGGCAACTGACCCTGAGGTTACGGCCTGGGCCTGGGCAGCAGGGCGATTCCTGGGAATCCCGTCAGAGGTAATAATCCAGAACGACGAGTACGACGGTTCAGGTCGGAACATCAGGATTCTGTTACAGGCCAACTCCTACATAGGCATCAACGGCCTTTCCCATGGTGGCTTCTGTGTACGGCGTAAGACTCCGTATAGAGCGCTACCGCAGTATCCTGAGCTCGCTTTTTGGCTTCAGCCGTAAGGGGTGGTGGCACACAAAGCGGTCGTTAATCTGGCTCCATCAATCGAACGGAGCCACACTGATGACCGCTTTCCAATCCCTACCTGCGATCCCGCACCTTGAGCCGATCTTTGCAGCCATTGCAGCTGCTAATCCTCATGACGGCCAAGCCCGGGCGGACTCCATCGACCCCCGTCGCTCGCTGGCACTCCTCGCCCCCGCAGGATCAGGAAAAACGACTCAACTCCTCTTCCGCATGCTGGCCTGCCTCACGGTAGTAGAGCGCCCGGAAGAGATTCTGGCTATTACGTTCACTACGAAGGCTGCCGGCGAGATTCTGGAGCGCGTGACCAGTGCCCTCGCCCTGGCTGCCGCAGGAGTGGAACCGGTCCAAGCTCACGAGAAGCCGTTGTACCAGCTCGGCCGTCTGGTTCTCGAACGTGATCGGCTGCTGGGCTGGAACCTGATCCTGAACCCGTCTCGCCTGCGCATCATGACGTTCGATGCCTTCTGCGCCTACCTGGCCGGCAAAACACCGATCATGAGTGGGCTAGGTGGCGGTAAAACCGTCGAGGACCCTGCGTTGATCTACCGCAGCGCGATTCTTGACACCCTTGGCAGCGTGAACTCGGATGACATCCCTGAAGATCTCCGTGACGCGCTGGAAGCAGTGCTCACCTTCGCCCGCAACCGTTTCGAGCTGCTGGTGCCGATGTTCTCGGCGCTGCTCTCCAAGCGCGATCAGTGGGCCGGCGAGATCATGACCTTGGACATCCCAGGCATGGAGCTGGCGATCGCTGAAATGGTTGCCAAGCATGCCGCCGAGGCCATCACGGTACTGGGCGGCTCTCCGTTGACTCAGGCAATGGACATCCTGCAGCACGCTTCCGGGGTATACGATGGTTTCGCGTGGGCAGCCCAGCGTCCCGCTTTGGCCATCAACCAGACCTCCCTGGACTATCTGCGCGGGTTTGCCGGGTTTGCTCTTACAAGCGAAAACACTCTTCGCAAGTCCGTCAACGTGAAGAATGGCTTCCCCGCAGGCGAGCCGCTCACCAAGGACATGAACGCCCTGCTCAAGGGGCTGAAGGACGATCCAAAGGTGGAGCTCTACAGCGAAGCCTTGGTCACGCTCAAGACTCTCCCAGACCTGCAGTACCCCCAGGGCAGCGCCGCGATGTGTCAGCACTTCACAGTGATTCTGCGCTACCTGCTCGCGAACCTAACCCTCACCTTCGATGGCACCGCCACGATCGACTTCCAGGAAGTAGCTCAGCGCGCAATCCAGTCCTTGGGCTTCGGTGACGAAGTCGGCGACGCTCTGTTGGACGAGGACCGTATCAACCACCTGATGGTGGACGAGTTTCAGGATACTTCGCCCTCTCAGTTCGAGCTCCTGCAGCGCCTGGTCGCACACTGGGAAGACGATGACTCGCGATCGGTATTTTTCTGTGGTGATGGTTTCCAATCCATCTACCTGTTCCGAGCAGCAACCGTGGAGCTGTTCATCAACATGGTGATGAGCAAGGTGTTCGGCCCGAAGTCTCTGGAGATTCACCGCCTCACTGTCAATTTCCGCTCTGCGCCGGGTGTGGTGGAGTGGAATAACCGAGCCTACGGAAAAGTGTTCGCCAAGTCGGACTTTTCTTTCGTGCCGTCGATTCCGTTTCGAACCGTGGACGGGGGCGTGCATATTCGGCCCATCACCACTGGCCCCATTGGTGAAGCTCAGGAGGTGGTGAATATCATCAAGGAGGCCCTGGCCAAGAACCCGGAGCAGACCATTGCTATCCTGGTACGTGGCCGGTCTCACCTGAAGCACATCCTGCCAGCCCTGAAGGAAGCGGGAATTCCTACGGCTGGCCAGAATATCGATCCGATCGCCGAATCTGCCCCTGTGTCTGAAGTAATCGCGTTGATCCGCGCCCTCTGGCACGCAGCTGATCGTACCTCGTGGTTGGCAATGCTCCGTTCGGCGTTCGTAGGCCTTTCGTGGGACGATTGCCGGATCATTGCTCAGGGCGGCAAGGTGATCCGTGGTGCCCTGAATGATGATCAGCTGATTGCCACTCTGAGCCCAGATGGCCAAGTGCGTGTTGAGCGCCTGAACAAGGTAATGGAGCGTATCGAACGCTCCGCGCGCGGCACTGAGTTGGTTTGGGCCGCGAAAGCCGCCTGGGTTGCCCTGGGCGGCCCTGCTACCGTTGATTCCGTCGAAATGGCTGATGTGGAGACCGTCTTCCGCGTGCTCGCTCAGCACACGAGCAACGGGGCCCTGCAGGACCCGCAAGCGTTCTTCCGTGCCCTGGATAACCTCTACGCATCACCCAAAGCAGGGGTTGTCCAGGTCATGACAATCCACAACGCCAAGGGCCTCGAATACGATAGCGTCATCCTGCCAGGCCTTAATCGTACCGGTGCAACCGACGACACACCGCTGTTCTACTGGCGCAACCTGGCCGGCACCTTTGCCCTGGCCCCGAATGTTGGTGACCAAGACGAATCCTCTCCAGAGAGCCGGCTTTTCAAGTTCATCGGTCGGCAAGTCAAGAAGGACATCTTGGATGAGGTGTCGCGTCTGGCCTACGTGGGTACTACCCGCGCCAAATGCGATTGCTACCTGCTGGCGGCTGTCGACAAATTCGACGAGGACAAGCCGATCCGAGTAGCTTCCGGTTCGCTGCTGAGCTGCCTCTGGCCTGAGCTTGAGGAGGACTTCTACGAGGCTGAACCGGGGGTACCCATTACTGCTGACGTGTCAGTAGAGGTTCCCTCGAAGGCGCGACTGAGCGCATCGTTCACCGTCGAACTACCGCGCGGCATCTTCATCCCTGCGGCGAGTAACGATCAGATCCCGACCGAGAACGAACTGGCAGACGAGTTGAGGGAAGAGGAGGGTAATGACTACCGAGCGAAGACCATCGGGGTTGTTTATCACCGAGTCGTCGAGTTGATATCCAAAGAAGGGATCGAGGCCTGGAGCATCGAGCGGTTGCAAACCAAGAAACAGGCGATCGCCGCACTTCTGCGTCGTGAAGGTTATCCCGCCGCTGAAGTCCCTGCTGGTGTTGCGCGAATCCACCACCTGGTGGAGCGGACTATCAGCAGCACCCATGGTCGGTGGATTCTCAAAAAGCGGGAGAGTGGTGGCCAAGAAGTCCAGGTCAGCTCCTACCGAAACTCGCGGTGGGTGCATCGATACCTGGACCGTCCCTTCGTTGATGATGGGGTGTACTGGATCATTGACTGGAAAACACCGGACTGCCCGGAAGGAATGCCTGTTGAGCAGTTCCTCAGCCGGGAAGTGAATCGCTATGCGCCCAAAATGCGGGAATACAAGCAGGCGGTCCAGGATGCCGGTGTCACCCTGCCAGTGAAGCTGGCGCTCTTCCTGCCGGCAGTAGACCGCCTGGTTGAGGTGGCCTGAGACCTGAGGTCAGAAGCGCTCCAGTTTGAATGGTAGCGAGAACCGGAATCTGGAAAGGAGAGGGCGCGAATTAAGCGCCTTCTTCTTTTTCATCGAGGCTAGAACCTCAGCTCGGAGTTGAATCAGGTTGGAGAACAACTCGGGGTGGTGCTCGATCTCCAGAACCTTGTCCTTGAAAGCGAGGACTCCAAGCACATTGTTGGAGGTGAATTCGGCCCGGGCGATACCGATGTAGAGCACGATCTGAAAATACTCCCTCGGCCGGACACGCCTGGCCCATCGCCGACTCTTGAACTCGCCAACGATGATCCTACCGCTACGCTTATGGCGGAAGATTGCGTCAGGCTCCCCACCGACACCACGCCAGCGAATTCTCTTCCTTACATGCCCTTTCCCAAGATCGGAGCTGATCAACTCGTAAGCTGCCGGATCAAGACCGAAAGCCCGGAAAATATCGTCCTTGGATTTTCCCTTGACGGCGAGGTAGAGGAAAAATGCGGCTAACAGTACAGCAATGACTACGATCAGGTTCATCGAGGCAAAACCTCGAAGTAGATCAGAGCAGCGATGAACAGGCCGGCACCTATGAGGAAGGCGAGTTTGCTCGGTGCCTTGCCGATAGTCTCATGAGCGCGATTACCGTAGCGGGTAGCTTTTGCGTTGTAGGCTTTACCGCCAGCCCTGATGTAATCGTCCGGTGACTCAGCGTATGCAGCGATTTTGCTTACCGCAATATTGGCTTCAGTCGGCATTGAGGCCCTCCTTGCCATGTGCAAAGAAGAAACGTTTGTAGCCGCTGAAGACAACCAGTCCCTTTTCCTGGAACAGGTGGAAGGCACGAGAAGCTGAGCGGCGTTCCACGCCCGCGAGGCGGCGGATTTCTTCCCTCGTGGCCTTCACCTCTACACCACCCGGCCGGTGCGCGACATCGGGGTGGGAAGCCAGATTCACGACTACACGCCAGATCTTGTCCTGGTCCTTCATTTGCACCGTCGAAGCCGCGGTTGCGTGCTTGGTCAGAAGGTTCAGCTCGGCCGCCATCAGCACGACCTCACTGTTCTTCATGTCGTTCATGAAGGCGTTGAACTTGTCCTTCGATACTTTCAGGAGCGAAGCGCTCCCTCGGACCACATAGGTGAATTTCAGGTCGGTATGTCGGGAAGGAACGATGATGTCGCCGCGCCGCAGTGTGTCAATGAATAGCGGTTTCAAGTTCGGGTCCGGCGGGACGGTCGAAACAACCATCGTCCCGTTGAGGAGGATGTAGAAGTCACCGTGATTTGCGTCGATTTCAATGCCGGCTGGGTGGTCGACCACTCGGCCGTATTGGTGCGCCATCATTAACCAGCTAGCCCAGCTACCCGCGGTCAGCGAGGAACTCTTGAACCAGCTGGGTTCTGGCGTGGAGAGTACCGACACAGTCACTTGTCGCTTGGCTGTGCTGTTTGGCATTTGGCAGGGTCCTTCAGTTCGTATTGCGCTTGGTACGTCTCTATCCGCAGGTTCACCCCTGATGGAACGGGTAAGGCGATCAGAGACGCTACAGCGATGGACGTGGGGTTCATCACCAGAAGGACATTTCTGAGTCGCTTCGCTTCAGGAATGCGGAGCCCCTTCTGGCCCTTACTCACCATTTCTCGAAGGAAGACATAGCGCCGGCGCTCAGTTTTCAGCGCCAGGGGTCCCCTGACCTGTACGCCCTCAATGGAGAGGAGGGCATTCTTGATCAGAGTTGCAGCTTGTCGAACGGTCTGGATGTGCAAGCCGTCGATAACGACGTAGAAGCTGTCGGCGCGAAATTGGCTTCGCTTCGCTCGGGGCGAGGCCAGGTCCCAAGCAACATGGGTTTTTGCTTCCACAAGCATTCAACGAGCCCCTCGAGGCAGTCAGTTTCCCTAATAGTGGAAACTGACTGCCCCTATTTCAGGGTTTCGTGAAAATTATTGTTGGTAGGTCAGCGCCTTGCGCGCGTGATAGACGGCTTTTTCAAAGGAGCGTTGGCTTCCACGGATGCGCAGCACATCCAGTACCCGCGGGTTCCGCCTGACTTGGATGCTTTTGGGCCCCGCCAGCATCCCCAACACCAGGTCATAGCTATCGAGTAGAGCTCGATCATCCAGTTCGAGCACAGTGGTGAGGGTTTGCTTGTGCCGGTCGAGCGCCGCTTCGATCGCAGCCTTTTTCCAGGACTCCAACAGCTTCACTGGTGATTCTCCATTGCTCTGAATTGCTTGCCGTACTTTATCCGGTACACCCGGGCCTGGTGCATGAAAACCACCCACAGTCCGCCGAAAAACCAGACCAGCGCAAAAGGCGTGGCGAAAGAGAGTAAGGCTGAACTGATCACATTGTGGGCCTCTGTTGGGTATTCGTCGTCGACGACAACGCGGTACAGCTCGTGATTCTTGTACAGCGTAACCAGCACTTTCTGGTTGGCATCAACTCCTCGGAAAACCTCTACGTCACCTCGGTCAACCACACTCAGCCAGCCGGTCAGACTCGTTGTTGCATTGCCCACCGACTGCAGCACTTGGGTGATGGACTCAGTCGAAACGTGTTTGGCGATCGAGGTGACCGGAACCGCATCACCCACCCACTCGAAACAGGTGATGGGGAGATGATCGCACTGAAAGCGGAAACGGCCTTCGTAGGTAGCGGTGAGTTCCTTCTGGTAAGTCAACCGTTCGTTCAGCAAGTGCTGCTGGATGTAGTAGGGGAAGATGAAATGAATCCACCCCTGAAATGTGACGAAAACGCAGATGAAAAAGGTGATGTGGATACGAAAGAAGGACTTGAATCCCCCTAATACAAACCTGACCAACAATGATCCGAACACGAGAGCCATCATGAACACGTCTCCGCGCTGGCGCTCGCTGGAAGAAATCTCATGCCCAAATAGAAGGCAGATCTGTTGCCACAGCTTGTTCCAAAGGTTGAACTCCTCTTGGCAGATCGCAAGCACGAAAATGATCAGCAGCCAAGTCAAGTCGACAGTCCTACGGAAATGACAGTAGATCCCACACCACAACGCCGTGAAGAAGATGAAAACCCCAAAGTCTTCCAGCACCTGATTCAGCGTCAGATCACGCCAGCTCCCATCACTGGGAATCGAGTTCAGCGCCGAAACAAGAGCAAACACGACCAGGAATAGTGGGGCATGGAGCTGCCAAGGGATGATGTGAGAGCGGGTAGACCAGGTCCTGGGCCAAGTGAGGAAATAGGAAATCGCGGGCATAGCTTTTGGCTCGAAACGTTGGAAGCCATTGATACTATGGAGTTCCTGTACAGCTACCAGCCAAATTGCCCTCGGGATTTTCGGTCGCTGATGCACCCAAGAAGTACGAAATGAGGACGTTTGAATGACGGCAGCCAATCGTCGTTATACGCGGTACGCGATTCCAGAGAACTCGCTGCAAAAGCAACAGATCAAGACCAAGGGGGTGCTCGGTTTCCTTGCGGGGTGGGGAGATTGCCGGGTGCGCGACATCTCCTACGCCGGCGCGCTGGTTCTGACGGACAAGAAAATCGGGATCGGTGATCAGGTGCTGTTGCGCCTGACCGAAAAGGATGGCGGGGTGATGGATTTCGAAGGCACCGTTGCCAACTGCTCTAAGGACCCGATCACCCACCAGTTCCGAGTTGGGGTAGCCCTAAGTGAGCCCGAGGCGGACCGTCGCGAAAAAGGGTTCCTGCTGCAGCTGCAGGATCGGTACCGACCAGTGGCCTAGAAGAATAAAATGCCCGACTCATGGAGTCGGGCATTTATAAGTCGGGGAAACGCGCGCACCACAGACGATGTTGAGGGGGGGGGTGTCTTAGGATAGGGACCTAATGCGTTTCCCCAAAAAGCAAAATTCAGTACCTCTGCCATGGCAGAAGGGACAAGGCGTGGCGTTAAGCGACACAATTGCCCCTGCGCCCACATTTTCACCGAAGCGGAAGCCTGTGAGAAGGCCAATAGCCTTCATTTCAGAATCAATTTAGCAGAAATTGAGGTTCTGTCTCAGACTGAGCATTCGAGATCAACAGATGACATCGGACGCAACCGACTAAACACACCATTTCGTAGGCGATTCACTATGCCCGGGCATGACCTACGACCGTCGTGGCCTGAAAAAGTTCCATGAGCCGAGTTTCGCATGCGAAACTGAAAACGCCCTCAGGGAGGACGTTAGGGGCTAAGCTCGGGCTGGACTGCCGAAGATTCGCTTGAGAAGCGGGGCCCGCTTCTCCTCTTCGGGAATCAGCGGGATAGCCCCATAGCGCGCCCCGGATGCAGCCGAGTAGTAGAGGAACTGCATTCTGTCCCCTTTGAGCCCTACGTAAGGCGCCGCCTGGACGATAGCCCGGTTCATCTCAGCATTCGCAGTCTGAGCCATTTGCAGATCGAACCCGAAGATCAGTCGGGTTTCGAAATGGTCCCACTGCGATGCCTTGAGGACCGGGGCCATGAGCACAACGTTGATGCCCTGGCTGCTTGCTAAACGCAGGCCTGCCTGGAAGCTCGCTGAATCCTCATCGATATTCAAGCCGTCCAGGATAATAGAGCGGCCGGCCGGTGAATTCTTCGTCAACGCTGCGACATGAGGCGCAATGATCGCTTCAAGCGAATACCGTTCTGCAGGAACGATCGAGACAGTGAGACAGGCATCCTTTGCACGAGAGCCGAGTATCAGCGAACTCAGGTCTTCAGATGCAGCGTGTCGCATCACCAGGTGGTTGCGGCTGTAGTGATTGATGTAGCTGTCACCGTCCACCCGATCTCGAACGATGATCACCTGCAGCCCATTCAGCTTGTTCAGGATCGCCTCTTGATCGATGTAGCGGCTGGCCAATTTGGCATCGGGTTGGGCTACCAAGGTATGCCCATGATATCCCCGACCCATGATCACCTGAGAGTTCGCCATGTAGCCGTAACGGTTCTTGAACTTCAGAAGAGTTTCGGGCTTGTCATCGTTTGGATCGATCGGATCGTTCTTCACATACGTCACCAGGGCGTCGAAGTTGCCAAAGTTGTACATGGTTGCCACCAAGTTCTTCGGCGGGATCTGCTGGTGAACGGGCTCAGGGCCAGGCAGGGTGAGGTTCAAGACCATGCGCATGAACTCGACCATTTGTTGAGGTCGTTCAAGCTGAAGAATCTCCGCGGGAGTGCGAATCGCCTGGAGCCCAGGGATTTCTGGACCGAAGGTGTCAGAGGTGCTGCTGTAACTCTCGCGTCCATAGGCCCGGGCAACTATGGCTTCAGCCTGGGACAACGACAGGCCGAAGGCCAGTTGGTCGACAAGGCGTTTGCACTGAATTTGGTACATGAATCAGGAGTCCAAAAGCGTAGAGAGTGGTTGGTTGCGCTCGACAAAGCTGAGATAGGCTTCGTGCAGCTTCATATCGGAATGGTCAGTAATCGCGCCTGCTAGCAGGCGGTATGCCCTGCGGAGATCAGGAACGATGTCAGCTGTACCGTTCTCCAGGAGCTTTACCAGCTCGAGGATCGCCGTCACGTATCCCGCAGTGGCAGCACGTTCGATGAGATTGAGACCGAGCATGGGGTCCGCATCGGGTCGTTTACGAAGAAGGTTCTGCATGCCGAATGAGTAGAGGGCGACCTTCGAGGGGGGATTGGTCACACACGCCAATCTGAGCCAGTGATCGCTCTTGACCTGATCGACTTCCACGCCAATCCCCTGATTCAAGCACCGGGCAACCTGGAACATCGCATCGCTGCTTCCCTCCTCGGCAAGCTCCAGCAAGTCGCGGTACGCATTCCCTCGGCAGCGATCATCATTGGATGAGAGATCTCTGGTGAGGCTGGCAAGCCGCAGGAGGGTTTCTCGGCTCTTGGTGTCTACTGCACGGCTCAAATTCGTGTTCCCTATCATTCTTGCGCTGCTCGCTTGTTGCGCCCACGGCTACGTGATTCAAACGCCCCAAAAGCCCTGTGCTTCACGTCGTACTGGTGAACGTTCATTCCCGGTACGCGAGGCTCTGGTTCCAAAAGCGCTCGGATCGAGCGCTTCTTTTTTTCTTCCATTGGGCAGTAGTTCTTTAAAGGCTTTATGAGCGGCCGGGCACAGGAAACGTCATAAACGAACGGCACCGGTGCAGAGCAGATGTACGGCTCAATGTCTCCATCGGTCACCCTTGCCCGTATATGGGGAGTACCTAGTCGATGAACCGCTACCTGTTCATCAAGAGGCAATTCCTCAAGCTGTTCAAGCGAAAGCAGCACGCTGCTTTCCACCGAGCCTTGAACTACCTCGTCGCGAGATGGCCGGTGGCCAAAGGTGGCATGAAGCTCGTCTTCACAGACCTTGATCAGGTCTCGCACCAACCATCGCTTCGTTATCGAGCCCGTATCCCAGTAGAAGCGAATCAGCTGGGGGTCATGCAGAATCGGGGTTACCCGCATAGCCTGCAGGCTGGATATGCCGTAGTGATCTTTCGCTTTCCAGATCCGCTTCCGCTCAGCAGGCTTGGCCTTCTCGATCAGGTCGAACAGATGCATTCGAAGCCTATTGGTTTCGCGGATTCGATCCAAAGCCAATGCGGGCAGACCTATGGCACCAGGAGAGCGAAGAGTTTCCTTGGCACTTTGCCCCTCACCCAGCCAAATGGTTGTCAGGGTTTCAATGGCAAGGGAAATTCCCGTCTCGCCATCTGGCGTGGCGATTTCGATCGCAGCATTCTTGTCAACCGTAGGAGACTTCCTGAGAGGCACCTGGAAAAGGGCGTCGATCCGGATATGTGCTTTCGATTTCTCCAGCAAGAAGGCCAGTTCCTTGAGTGACTTGTCCAGGGTTGGTATCAGCTCCCTGCATTCTTCTTCGATGGTCCGGGGGAAGCTCATTCGCATACACCGTTTAGTTTGATATCGACACTTTAACGGCCGAGAAAGGGAAATGAAGGCATCGTGGCTATCTCCGTAGTGTCAAAGCTTGCGGGAACCAGGTGGGAAATGGAGGACCAAGCGTTATTTTGAGGGGAATGAAGAAATCCATCATCCAGCAGGCACTAGAGCTAGGAATACGTCCATGCGAAAGCTGATCCTCCACCTGAAAGGGGAGTATTTCGATGAAATCAAGGCTGGCCGCAAGCCCAAGGAATACAGACTGGTCACCCCATACTGGGAAAAGCGGCTGGTAGGGCGCTCCTACGACTGTATCGAGCTGGCGCGGGGATATCCTAAACGGGGTGATACCGAAAACCGGCTGACACTGCCTTGGAAAGGGTTCCAAAGGGAAACAATCATCCACCGCCACTTTGGCCCGCATCGTGTGGAAGTGTTTGCGATCAACGTAGCTGTCGAACCGAAAGACAGGAACCCTGGGGCTGCTGGCCCGCTTCATAACGAGGGATAGTTGATCAATCGGCACGCCACGGAGACAGGGAATGGCAAAGAGGAATACGTTCAAGACCTTGAAAGACGGGGTGTACTTGGCGCGGTGTCGCGAGTCGAGCCTTTTGGCTGCAGCTTCGAACGGGCATTCCATCATCTGGCCAGAGGGCAAGAAGGTCTGGTCTTGCAACATGACTTACGCGGCGAACAACTTCGACGTTCGAGCCCTGGCCGAGTAAGGATTAGACATCGCTGTCCCCCCAGGGGGATCTCCGCACGGTCCTTTCAGTTGGAACCTTCACCGAAGTCGTTACCATGCTCTCCATTCGATGAATGGAGCTCTCCTCGGTGGTTCTTCAAAAAGCGTTGCAGTCCAGTAAGAACCTGGGCGACCTCACCCAAGCATGGATACGAGAGATAACCGCCCGCACAAAGGCTGAAAACGTGGTTTCCACGGTGAAGCTTACTGTCGGAGATACCGCCTCTCTCGTAGCTCCTGCCGCTCTGGTGGCGGAAGTTATTCTGAAGACCGGGCTTGCGGATGAGAAAACGCCTTTGCGTGTTCTTCTCATTGGACGTGATCCCATGATTCGACTGGACCATTCGGTCTGGGCGAGCCTTGCCGGCGAGATGCTCGGGCGCCCCGGAGAGGTCGAAATTTTCCTAACCCAGGCCGAGCAAGCCATTACCAGTATGTATCCCGTGGCTCAGGCCCTGCGGCTCCCGCACTGCGGCGTAATGCTCAATGAGGAAATCCTGGCTGCGGATCGACCGGAGATTGATCTGGCGATCTGGGTACACCCCGCAGCAGAAGTCGATTCTCCCGATGAGCAGAACTATCTCCAAATCGCAGTGCATCTTCAGAAGAAAGCAGTGCCCGTCGCTGCCTGCGTGTTCAATGAGACTGACCTTCATGGACAGAACATTATCTTGAGCAGCTCAGGCCTCCGTCTCGTCCCGCTCGGGGAGGGTCTGAAAAGGGGGAGCAAAGCGATCAACCGCTTTGGCATTTCAAGCCGAAACGTAGGGCTGGAAGGAGGATGGGGAGCAGTTCTCTGTCACCTGACTGATTCCGAGGTGCGGCGCGCTGACAACGAGGTTGCCCTGGTCAAGGCAGCTCTGTCGCTACTTCGTCTTGAGGGCGGCATTGCCAGTTCATGGGCACTCGGCCAGCGAATCAACGGCGTGGCCTTTAACCGGATCATCCCTATAGGGCTCCTCGGCAATATGGCGGTTGAGCCAACAACTGGTCATCTGCTGGCGCATGATGACGAATCCAATCGTCTGGCTATTCTCGGCCACCTCTGGAACGAAAAGCGAAAAGCCATGCCTTCTGGAGGAGAAGAACTTCTCATCTGGGCGGCAGGGGTGAAGCTCTCATTCGGCCAGGCGCTCCCGAAAGAAACTGAAAAGCGTAAATCTGCCATATCTGCTCTTGAGCACGCCTTCGACCAGGGTGCTTTGGATGCAGGGATTGCGTTGGCACGAGGATACGAAGCAACGGGGCATGAGGAGAGCCGAGAAAAAGCTCTTCAGCTGTATCGACGTATCGATACCGCGCATCCCTTGAGTGCATATGCTCTCGCGCACGGTGCGGTGTCCTCCGGGGAACAAGCTACGGCATTGCGTTGCTTTGGCGCGGCCGCCGAAGCCGGTTATCCGCTGGCAATGTCGGACCTTGCCGTGTTCGTCCAGCAGATGAACATCCAAGAGATCGACCCCTGGGCCTTGCTTGCTCAAGCTGCACAGCTTGGCGATCCGGACGCAAATGTGTATCTGGCCGAACGGGAACTGAAGGCAGAAAGGCTACAGCCCTCTCTCGAATACCTCCGTCAGGCATGGCAGATCGGTCACAAGGAAGCACTCAATTTCGCGTTCAACCTGGCGACCTTCATGCAAGGGCAGAAGCTGGGAAACCGCCACAAGCTAAAACAGGAACTCCGGGACATCGAGAACCAGGCCAAGAAGGTGGGTGTCACCCTCACCTATGGCGGAGTTTGATAGCTTCCGCAGGGCGCCCTCAGCCATGCTACTGGTAATGGCGGTGGGCCTAGCCCCTGCAACCGTACTGGCTGACCCCACCGGCGAACCCGTGGTCAACTTCAAAGTCGAGCACTACTGGGTGACGGGGAGGAGTGTCCAGGAAATCCAGGCGTCCATCAGTGAGAACGCCCCGACCAGGAATGGTGACACTTTCTTCGCTGGGGCTACGGTTTGGAACTTGGATTCTAGCTATGACTACGTCCCGCTCGCCAGCGGTGGGTGCGCGATCTCCAACCCCCGTGTCACCGTCAATATCACGATTTCCCTACCCGCATTACGGGACGATGTTCCGCGTTCGCCGGGCGTAACTCGAGAGTGGAACAGGTTCTACATCGCGCTTCGCGCTCACGAGTTACTTCATGCCGCAAATGGAAAGCGTACTGCCCAGACACTCCTTTCACGGTTGAGCGGAGTACGCACGGAACTGCCGTGCGAAAGGTTAAGCGTTGTCGTGAGCCAGGCCGGACAGGCGCTCATCAAGAAACTCGGGGAGTATGACTCCCATCTCGATCAGCAAACAAACCATGGCGCGACTCAGGGGGCACTCCTTGACCTCCGTGTACGTTGACGTCCCTACAGAAGGAGTAAACGGTTGAAAGGATTTTTCAGAGGCGCGCTTGTGGCCGCCGCGGTTCTGGCCAGTTCGCTGTCCTCGGCAGCTGATCTGACCCTCATGTCCTGGAACACCATGAGGTTGGGACAAGGTGGAGAAAAGAGCTTCCCGGCTCTCGCCGAGGTAGCAGGAAAGGCAGACCTGGTCGCCGTCCAAGAGGTCATGAACGAGGAGGGGCTTTCGAGATTGGAGGTCGAACTCGAGAAACGAACTGGGGAGCAGTGGTCGTCACTGGCCAGCCATGCGGTTGGCTCTCGCTCTTACAAAGAGCTGTACGGTTTCCTGATGCGAGACAGTGCGGTGGCCTATGAAGACGGCGCGGTGGTCTACATGGATCGCAAAGATCGATTCATTCGGGAGCCATTTTCTGCCCGATTCAAGTCGAAAAGAGACGGGGCCATTTTTGCCGTAGCCAGCATCCATGTGCTCTACGGGAAAGGCCCACAAGACCGTGAGCCGGAGATTCGTGAACTCGAGAGCTACTGGACCTGGCTGGAAAGCATCTATCCAGACACACCACTGATGCTGGTAGGTGATTTCAATACGCCTCCCAACGATGAAGCATTCTCCGGACTATCGCAGCACGCAGCCCCCCTAATCACAAAGGGGGCAACGACGCTTTCCGCGCGCGATGGACTCTACTCCAGCTTGTACGACAATATTTGGATTTCCAGGAAGCTCCACCTGAAGCTGACAGCTGCAGGGATTATGGACTACCCCCGAATGATCGGTTGGAGCAATGAGAAAAGCCGAAAGCACGTGAGCGATCACGCACCTGTGTTCGTCACACTCGGCAACGCGAAGCTTCCCCAGGGAGTTGTGATGGTGCGACCGGAAGCTGCTAGGAACCGAGTAGCGGGGGATGCAACGAAGCAGATATTCGCAGCCCAATCTCAGAAGGGATCTGCAACTATCGCCTCCAACGTCAGCGCTGGTGCCGGCGCTGTCCGAGGGAATGCAAATTCCCACATCTTCCACCTGCCTGGCTGCCCAAGCTACGACAAAGTGTCGCCTAAAAACCGAGTCGAGTTCAGCCGTCCCCAGGAAGCAGAAGCCGCAGGTTACCGGTTGGCTGGGAACTGCCGCTGATGCTGATGCCCTGAAGTTCGCGAATGGGCATGGTGCCACAAGCGAATCCAAGGGATGGTAGCCAGGGACATCAAAATGACTTGGGCAGCGGAAGCTGCCCTTTTTTCCGGACCGAACAGGAGCCAAAACATGCCCATGCTTGCCCCTTGGAGTGACCACGAGCAACCTGATGGAAGCATTCAGGTTCGCTTCAACGATCAGCACCGGTTTACCCTTAACTGGGTTCAGGAGCGGGGCCAGTGGGAATTGCGCCGGACTGGCCAAGATGAAGTGATCGAGACGGACCAATATCGCAATGATCTCTTCTCCGCCATCCAATCGGGCCGTATCACCTGAGCGGCGCATCGAAGGTAATCCTGCCCTGATCCACAGGTGTGGGCTTATGCCTTCAGCACAGTGATATTGCGGCCTGAGCAGATGATCAGGCCCTGTTCCTCGAGCAGCTTCAGCACTCGCCCCGCCGTTTCACGAGAGCAGCTCGCCAACCGACCGAGATCCTGTCGGGTGATTGGAATGACAGTCCCCTCGCTGGCCTTTACTGCAAAGCTCGCATGCACCAGGTCTTGGATCACGCTCACGATGCGGCCGGTTATATCGAGGAAAGCAAGATCCCCCACTTTTCGAGTTGCCGCGCTCAGCCTCTCATTCAGCTGACTACAAACGTCCATCAGCATCTCAGGTGTAGTGAGGACCATCTGCTGGAAATCGGCACCGGACATGAAGGCGACTTGGCATTGTGAGCGGGCCTGTACGCTCACTAGATGGCCATCAACCACAACCGGGAAAGGCAGGTCACCAAAGTAGTCGCCTGGTTTGAGTAGTCCCAAAATCATCTCGCGGCCATCGTTCTCGATCACCAATTGCGCACTGCCTTTGACCAAAAGGTGAGAACCCGCTTCGGGGTGGCCGGGTTGGAGGATATAGGACTTAGCCTTGAAGCTTCGAGACTGCGACTTCGACACAAAGAGTCGAGCATGGCTGTTCAGGGACGAGGGGGTGGACAACATGTCCGTCTCCGTTGGCTCAATCAGACACACACGATAGAGCCCTTCAATGGGAAGCGTTAGCCAAGTCGGTCCTCTGTAATTCCGGCCTCACATTCAGGATTTCACCAGGTCGGTTTGAGTGGAGTCCATCAAGTTGGAACGGCACCATTTTCTCGACCCGCCTATTGGGCGATTAGCACTACAGCTTCGAGGATGATCCCTTGCCGTCCCAGTATTCACACAACACAGACGATCTCACACCGGTCGACGCATTGCCCGGATGGAAAAAGACACTGGGTGGGGTGCTGGCTCTTGGCATGGACCTGCTCAGCGCTCGACACGACTCCTCTTGGGATGAGGGCTATCGAGCAGGTGAAGCGTATGGCAGTGAACAGAAAGCCAAATCCCAAAGCGAATCCCACGCAGAGAGCACTACCACCGGACCGCTTGAGATTCGCGACCTAAGAGAGCGTTCCATTACTGCTCCTCGAATTGACCAGGTACTCATAGATGACGACAGGCTGGTCGTTTCCATAGGACTTTTGGAAACAATGCAGCGAGATGCTGCATCTCTCCTGCCCGCGGATCTGCAGCCGACACCCGGGCAGTGGAAAGCCATCGCTACCAGTTCACGAGCTCTGTTGGTGTCCGGCCAGGGCGGTACCGGGAAATCGTTCACCTTGGCGATGCGGGCGCTCTATCTGCACAAGTACCTGATGCAGCCACTTTCCTCGATCAGGGTTGTTGTGGATTGCAAAGATGTGAAAGAGGAATTCGCTAAACGACTCCATTGGCTATTTCGGCGATGGAGCATCGAATGCTCGGAAGCAGATATTCAGGGATGCATCACTACTCCAGCAGCTGCAGCCCTGGAACTTGTGAACTCCCTTGTAGGTTGGGAGAACGTACGGCCATTCGAAGTGAGGGTAAATTCCGATGTCTTCGAAATCAGGCCATTCGACACCAGGCTGTCATCGGTCCAGACCTCTCTCCTTCGGACCACGCATAGCAAGCTCTATCGCAGTAATCCCCGATACGCCGAACTGGTTGTGGGGTTGTTTCGCCAGTCCATGCTCTTGGAGCCGTTAGAAGTTGATCACCCCGACGTGGTTAAGCGTGCAGCGATAGGGTGGAAGTTGAGCCAGCACGATCAAGACCTTTGCGAGAAAGTCGAGTCGTTATGGAAGGGAGCTGGTGCTTGGCCCTTGGACGGGATAAAGCCCGGCCGTCACAAGGTGGTGGTACGCGGCTGCGAATTCAGTCTTCATGGCTTCGTCCCGCGGCTAGATGCTTTTGTTCTGCTTGGTTTCGATCGCACCGAGGACCGTTATCTGACCCGTGGGCCGGGAATCAAACTCGAGGTATACAAGGAGTGTGAGATCAAGAAAACCCTACTCCAGGCCTACCTCGACAAGCCCGTGATCCATCTAGACAGCTATCAGGACGCCAAGCAGATGGTTGCGACGCTAAAAGCCTTGCCTACTACTGCCCCCGACTTCGGATACAGACTCCGCGGCGAACCAGCGCATGTTCCACTGGTGGAAGCGTTCTACCAGGTAGCAACGCTGGTGGAGAACCTCGGGATGGGTGTCCCCCAGGCCGTAGGCAAACTCAACTTCCTTCAGAACGACCCGGATGCGCTGTTCTTCGAAGGTCTTGGGCACTTCTGGTTGGGTTTTGAAGGCGACCTGCTCGCGAACGACCCACCCCTAATGACAATCAATCGAATCCTGGACCTTTTTTCTGAGCGGCATGGGGCGAACTTGAAGCGGCTTCCTGCGGCCGCATTGAACCGATTCAGACATCTCCTGCTTGACGATGCACAGGATACGAGTGCGCCCACTGCAGACTTCCTACGGGGCATTCTTTCGGAGTTCAAACGTCGAGCGATCTCGCGCCGAGAAACCGATCATCTGCCCTCAACATTCACTCTCGCCGGCGATCCCGTCCAGGCTTCGTTCGCAACCCAGGGGAGCTCAAGCCAAGGGCTTCGCCATTTCGACACTGAATTCAGGGTTTCAAACCCTACGCGCGTAATCCTCCAGGATGGCTTCAGAGGGCACCAGCACCTCATCGATGCAGCGTTTAGCGTGGTGCGGAATCAGGTGGACGTCGGAAGGCAGTCAACTGCCCTAATCGCTCCAACCAAGCAGCCACCTGTGGAAATTCATAGCTTCGACTCTCATGTCTTCAGCCGGCTACTGCAGGAGGCCGTAGAAGAAGGAGGGGATGTGTTGGTCTTGGTGGACTCAATTGCGTCTTACCAGATGGCAGAAACTGCAGTGGCTAACTTGGTGGGCCAGATCGATGGACCGAGAGATAAGGGCAAGATCAAGATCCGACCTTTCCAACGTGCTCGCCCCGCGGTGGCAGAAACGGTCATCCTCGCGGGTAACTTTACCACTCGACCTCGATCTGACTTTCGCAATCAACTCTTCAGCCTGGCGGGGAGGTGGGCCGAAAGCGGAACGAACCACTACGACACGCTACTGGATCAAGAGATTCAACGCTTGGTGCACACAGGCATCACCAGGGCACGGACCCGTTGCTACTGGCTGGTCCCCACTGTCGACTCCAGCGCACCAGAATCCGCAATTGCGGTGTCGCCTGCGTTGAGCAACGTCATAGTCGACAAACGCTAGGCGAAAGCTATGTTTCAACTCAAAGGGGTAAGTTCCCCTTGAGCAGCTGGCGAGCTTCCGTCAGGTGGTCTCGGCAGTCCGCTGCGCGCAGTTTTCAGGCTTTTTGCATCAGCGGCTTGCACAACCAGACCACAGAGGATGAACGCCGATGAAATACTCCGACCTTATCGATCTCCACAAGCCTGGCACCTACAACATTGGGCTGGTCTCCGCGAAAAACTCGGACATGCTCAAATACTTCGGACATCCCGTCCTCGATGGGAAGTATGACCCCAAGGGGAAATGCATGAGCCCGAATGACCCAGAATTCCAGAAGAGGGTTGCTTCACGGAAGGTTGGGCCGTTTAGGGCAACAGGGCTTCTGCCGGCCTTGGATTCGTTGAAGTCCATCTTCGAGCGGGTGGAGCGGGAGGTGCCAGACCTATATCCCTTACTCAGGAACAACGGCATGCTTTGTTCTCGCTACACCAGGATCAAGGGAAAAATTGGTCCGGGGATCTCGAACCACTCGTGGGGAACAGCCCTGGACATGTTCATCGAAGGGGATACGGAGAAGCAGGGAGACAACAAGGTTCAGCGTGGGCTCCTGATCCTGGCCAACTACTTCAACGCGGCCGGCTGGTATTGGGGAGCTGCATTCCCTACAGAAGATGGGATGCATTTCGTTCCGGAACGTTGTGAAGGTTAGATTCTAGCTATATTTAGAAACGCCCCTTACGGGTCCTACCCTGAAGCGATGGTTGGGGGCCTCCTATGTCCCTACCTCTGCCAGAGCAGAAAGAGGGTTGAGGCCTATTCGGAGCAAGGAACAGCATATGGAGCTTGTGTGGGCTACTGAAGATTTTGTGATCGCTGGGCAAACTTATCCAGGATTCCCTATTCTCCTGTGGAACACGATGGAGAGTTGCGTCCCGGCCAACCAGTTCTTTCGTCACTACCTGCTTCGGGGGGCTATCGGGTCGATGCGATCCTGGCCCAGCACCGGACGCGCACTATACGATTTCTTCAGCTTCATCCAGGCCCATGAGTTGGACTGGCGTGACGTTGAACGTGGCGAAGCCAAGAGTCTTGTGGCGGCCTATCGGGACTACTGTTTAATGGCGTGTCATCTGGCACAAAACACCACGCGCCAGCGCCTGCAATACGTCTGCAAGTTCTACGATTTCGCCCTAAGGGAGGGATGGGTAAAGCGCCTCCCCTTCACCTACGAAGAGCGCAACATCAGACGAAAATCGGGCTTACTCACTCATATCGATGCCAGTGGCGACAAAGGCATGGCAAACGATGTGATGCCGCGTAAATACAAGACCCTACCCAAGTTTTTGAGCATGGCCGAAGTCAAGGCGCTTCTGGCTGCATCGGAAAACCCCCATCACCGGATGATGATGCGATTAGCACTGCATACAGGGCTACGCCGCGAGGAAATCGCCGCCTTTCCACTCACTTATGTCTTCGACCCGGACAAGACGGGACGCACTGAACGCAACCTCCTCATTCGCCTCGACCCGTTCGACGGTAGCGGTATGGTCACCAAGGGTAGCAAGCCGCGACTTATTCGCATCAGTCGCCATTTCATGGCCGACCTCTATCGCTATGTGACCAAGATGCGCGGTGAACGCGCCTTACTGGACAAGCAACAGCAAAGTGCGCTGTTCCTCAACCAGTTTGGGACCCCATATGGGAATGAAGGCAAAAGTCTGAACCGGATCATCAACGAGGCTGGTAAGCGGGCAGGAATTAAAGTCCATACACATATGCTCAGGCACACCTATGCCACCCATACCTTAGTTAGCCTTCAACGCAACCCTGCGAGTGGGGTAGAGCCCCTTGTGTTCGTTCAACGGCAACTCGGGCACAGTTCAATTCAGACCACCATGGTGTACCTACATCTGATCAACGAAATGGCCGATGAGGCTGTCTTGGCCTATGACGATGAGCTGAACAATTTAGGGGGAGGCGTCTAATGGGCAAACGTAAGATATTTGCCAAAACCGAACTTGGCGTCCCTCAGGTCGAATACAGCCACGATAAGGTAGGTAATGCAGTTATTTTACCCGAGGCTATCCCTCCGACAAATACCACGGTTGAGTTTTTACGAAATACCTATAACCTCCGGCGCTTCGACTTTGTCCGTTGGTACGGCGTGGGCATCGACCCTATTACATATGCCTGTCAGCGCCAGATTGAACGTTTCCTCGTCGGCCAGGATGGTGCTGTCACAGACACTACTGTCTCTCAATACTGCGCGGGTGGATTGCGCAATTTCCTCGACTATTGCGTACTTAGATCGACGGCATTTGGCCGCAATTTGACCCTGGCCGATGTAAGCCGGGAACTCATCGACGGCTTTCTCGCCCATCTGGCTTGCCTAGACGTGGCGACTATTACTCAGAAGACTATCTACTCGCAGACCAAACCCGTGCTGCTCGCCCTGGGAAGACGAGGGCTGATTTCCTTAACCACATACGGCGATGCAGCCACGTTCCCACGCAATCCATTCCCGAATATCAGCCGCAAAAGCAAGGGCGAAAAAGCGCTGTCCAAACAAGAACGGCAAGCACTCACCATAGCCCTCAGGCAGGCCATCAAGCCCATCTGGGATGAAAACCCGCCTGTAACCAGCGAGCTCCTGGTGCTTGCGCTGCTAATCGTAGCACTTCATACCGGACGAAATTCAATACCATTGCTGGAGATGGGCCGTGACTGTCTGCGCCCACACCCTAAGGACAACACAGTGTTCTTAGTACTATGGAAGCGGCGCGGCTATAACACTAGCAAAGTAGCTCTACGCACTGAGTCAAATGCAGAGCGCCTTCTCGAGTCCACACCGAGCGTTAAAAACAACGTGGAGCGTCTGATCCGCCGCGTTATGGAGCTGACTCAATCCCTTGATGCAGAAGCTCCTGATAACCTCAAAGGTCGCGTGTGGCTGTATCGCACTAGTGCCGGCAAAGTAACGGCTTTGACGACAGGAGTGTTAGCTTGGAGGACAAACCAATTCATCGCAATGAATGGGCTCACCGACAACAATGGAGGCCCACTGCGCGTTAACATCTCCCGTCTACGCAAGACCTTCGCCAACCGCATCTTCGAACTCACCGATGGTGATTTGACAATCACAGCTGCAGCCCTTGGAAATACTCTGCCGGTAACGGATCAAAATTACCTTAGGCCAGACGATAATACCCATCGAAATTGGCAGTTCATGGGCGAGGTCTTAGTAAATGAGTTACTGACCCGTACCATCGGAGCAACCTATAAGGTTACCCCTATCGGCCGCTGCGCTGACTCAACAAATGGCCAGTATGCCCCAAAACGCGAGGGGGCAACTTGCATGAGCTTCATGAACTGTCTGCGCTGTAGGCACTACGCGGTGACAGCCGAAGATCTTTACAAGCTATTCAGCTTCTACTTCCGAATTTTAGCCGAACGTTCATGCATGAATAAGCGGCGCTGGTCTCAGAATTATGCCCACATACCTCGCTTGATCGATCACTATATCGTTGCCGAGGGAGTACGTCGCGGCATCTTCAAAACCGAGACTGTGGAGGCTAACCGTGAGCTAGCCCGCGCCCACCCACACCCGTTCTGGTCTGTTGATCTGACTGATAATCTGGAGATCTTTGCATGATCAACAACACCCGGGCGGCACTATCCTACTCCCCTCTTGATACTCAACTGAGCGACGCGCGCGGTCTCTCAGAATCCGACCGGGACGCTCTGATTATCAGTGCCATTCAGGTCGATGATCAGTGGGTCATCATCAGCCGCTACGGCGATGAAATTTGGCATCTCGACGGCTTTACCAGTAATGTCCCAACCGGTAGGAGACAGTTGAATTTCAGCGCAGTAGCGCCCGCATTTCGGGCGGTAATGAAGGCAATGCTGTACCGCTACCTGAGGCGTGGACGTCGCGAAGCGAGTCGCCCTAAAGGTCATATGGTGCGACAACTCTTCTGGAATGCAAGGCCATTCCTGCGCCATTTGGAAGCGCTCAAGATAGATCAACTGAACGCGGTAACATCTCTGATATGCGCGACCTACGTGACCAACTGCAAAACCCATCGCCAGACCGGACGGTCCAATGGCAAACCACTGTCTCAGCGTGGACTGCAAAGCCGTTTCAATGCCGTCGAAGCGCTGTATGAACTCAGCCAATATACTGACGACCCAATTCCCCAACATCCATGGCCCGAAACTTCTGCACAGGCGATGGCGGGGATTGCTGGAATTGGCGCGCTCCCTCTGCTAGGGGGCAAGACACCATTGATCCCTGACAATGTGTTTTGCACTCTATTCGAAAGTGCCTACCACCAAGTTGAACGCGGCCCGGAACTACTTGACCTGCGCGATGAGCTGGATGCTCTCACGGTGCAGCGAAAGGGGCAGACCCATGAGACTGTCGTAGCGGCCAAGAACCGCCACTTAACCTCCGCTGGATGGCAGGGTGGCCTGAAAAGGTTCAACATGGCACTAACTAGCCTCCGTACCGCCAGCTATATTGTTCTGGCATGCACATCCGGTTGCCGCAACCACGAATTAACCAATGTTCAATTGGGTGCACACCACCGTACCCAGGACGACCGGGGAACATTCTATCACTGGATGCGATCACGGTCGGATAAGACCGATGCTGGCATCCATGACTGGATGATCCCCGAAGCCGCCGTACGCGCCTTACGTCTCATGGAGCGCTGGGCCACACCCTTTCAGGCATTGATCGCTACAGAGATCACACAGCGCCGCCGCTCCAATCCACATGATCCGGAAATCGTCGAGGCGTACAAACACCGGCACTCACTCTTTCTCAGCTTGAGCTCGTCGGAGGGCAACCAAGTGCGCACACTAACAAATAACGGTTTGGCCCTCTGTCTCAAGTCATTTGCCAAGGAATGTGGGCTAAGCTGGAATCTCGCTGGCCACCAGTTCCGCCGCAAGTTTGCCAATTACGCTGCCCATAGCCGCTTCGGTGATCTGCGCTACCTTAAGGAGCATTACGCCCACTGGTCGCTAGACATGACTTTGGGCTACGCCATGGACGATAACTGGGGGCAACACCTTGACCTTGAGCTGTACGACGATATTCAAGCGGAGTTGGAGGACATCAAGCTTGGCATAGTCGATAATTGGCTGGGCCATGATCTCTTGGCCGGCGGCTACGGCCGCTCGATCAAACAGTGGCAGCGAAAACCGCAGAATCTACTGATCTTCAAGGACCGCGCCTCAATGCTAAAGTCCATTGCTGAGAGCACCGCCATTCGCAGTAACGGCCACGCATGGTGCACCGCAGACAATGGCGACTGCATAGGCAACACACTCGAGCGCACCCGTTGTAGCAACTGCAGCAACGCAGTGATTGGACGCGGTCATGCGCCTATATACCAAAGACTTTATGATGATTTGAAGGATCTGCTGACCTGCCCAGACATCGGCGAGGCCGGCCGCCAACGCGTTGAGCGCGACTTGAATCGCTGCCGTGACGTACTGGTCCAATTAGGCATGGCGCCGGAGACGCTGATAGCATGAGACCAAAGGAAAAAATCGTCGAGAAATATAAGCCAGCAGAGGATCGTGAAAAGGATCTGAGGCTCGCCCTTTACCGCATTCAGAAAGGTCGTGCCCACACAGGGGAAACCAAAGTCACTATCGCCGCAGTAGCCCGCGAAGCGAAAGTATCGACAGCGTTGATCCACAACTACTACCCAAGCGTTGCCGAAGCTATCCGCGAGGCGCAGGGGCGCTCCAGCCGCGCCATACGTGATGTCAAACACCAAAATTTAATTGCTGAGCGCAAGAAGTCTGCAGCCTACCGTCAGGAGATCGAGGAATTGCAAGCTAGGATCGCCCGTCTCGTATCGATCAATGAAGTTCTGCTGAACGAAAATTTGGTACTAAAAGCCAAGCTGAAAGATCGAAGGGTAGTCGATCTAGACTCAAGGAATCCGTCACAATAGATATCCACGCGACAGCGCCATGAAAATTAAGCCGAGCCATAGCACGACTGCACTCCGGTATCGTCACCAATTTCTTCGATTGATCTCCGCGACACCAATACCACACTGTGATCACCTGACGTTACAGACACTAGACATTAGTGGGAGAAGCCTACTACCCCTGTGAAGGCCGGCTTTCGCTGTCTTTCACAGGGGGATTGCTTAGAGGTTTCTCCATGGATAGGTTTGGCTCTCTAGCACTCAGTAAACGGAAGTTAATCCAAGTTCCTTTGCAGTAACTCCTCAAGCTGCCCAGGAGTTAAGGGTTTCATCCTATACCCCCACGCTGGACTACCAGCGTAGCCATTGTCATTGAGTAGTTTCTGAATCTGACGCATGAAAAAAGGATTACTCCAAGGATGAGTATCGACTATGCCATTAACGCTTTCGGGATAACTGAACCCCAATAGCGGACGCTCTCCAATCCGACCTACTTCGACCCTATAGCCAGCGTCATAGTCTTTGGGATAGTGCCCCTTGGTGAAGTTATCAATTTTTTCCTGTAGGATGGAGCGTTCTCGGTAGGCCGAGAATTCCTTCGTCACAGTGAATACGGCGAAGACTGTGACCGCTATCATAGTGCTCGCTACGATTAGCGCACCGAAGCCGATCGCAATCTTCTTCCACTTCTCCAACGTAAACTTTGCGGCCAATGAAAGCAATAGCCCCGCGACAATAGAGGCAATTATGCTGAGCACGAAGTCGGAGTGAGTCATAATTCGCCCATTAAAGTCAGGTAGTTCATCGAGTATTGAGCAGGGGCCCAATCGTCCGGATTAGCAACTTTGATGTTACTATTCGCACCCCAAAATAGATAACGCATCTATCGCCGCACTCTTTTCATAAACAACCTAGACCCGCTGTCGTGGGCGTTGCGTGCTACGAGGCAACACACCAATATAACGAGATACATTGCCAGCGGTATATTCTGCAAGCGTATCCTCCAGAACAGCTTCAACTTTTCTCACCATTACTAGATCCTCAGTTACAAAACCAAACGGAATTGGTACAGGATGACGATCCGGCTGAACAAGGTGATACATAACAATTGCAAAAGAGTTGCTAAGAGTCATAATTTCGACACTAGACAAAATGTCGCTCTCAATAAATCCATGCAAGTAAGCCTCAGCCTCCTTACATTCATTATAGGCACGGTTCATAGCTGAGCCATCAAATTGATCAGCCAGTGGAATTAGCACTTTTGGCTCAAATACGAGCTTTTCCTTTCCGGCAATTGTGACTACAGCAGAGCAGGCAAACGCGCTCAATGCTTGACCATGACGAGAGCACTTACCCCATAGGCCATGAGTAGACGGTGCCAACCAACTGATCGTGGCCGGCTGCTTATTGTCGTCAGTTGCGAATCGCCTTCCATACTTGGAAAGAAGCGCCTCAACCCTATCCCAATTATGAGTAAGTTGTAGAGCCCCATATATGGGCTCAACTCTGCTCTGGCCCGGTCTCGTAGCGGCTTGGGCTTGTGCTGCCTTGCGTGGATCAAAGACTCCATCAGCTAGAAACGTAAGCGTGTGGATGTCGCTTATTTTTTCAGCAAATGACATTACAGACTCAGTATTGCACTGCCCTATAAGGTTCGCTAACTGTTGGCTACGCTGACTAATGTATGCATCTTCCTGTGGCAGTCCAGCGCGCTCCGAAAAACCGTACCTTAGAGTATCCAGCTCAAAACAATAAGATTCAGAGAATCGAATAAACCCATCTTTTTTCTTGTTTACTTCGCTGATCTTGTAAAGCTCGGGAGTTTGGGAGTCTTCCGGCTTGCCAGTAAGCTCGCCGGAGCGATAGATCTTTGACAAATTCCGCTGAAAAGCTTGTTCGGCCTCCGTGGTGGAGTCAGCACGTTTAGAGGGAGAAGCGCTTAAAACCACAGAGCATCTTGGAGACTCTAAGCGATGTTTGGCATGCTCCGTAAATGAATAGGCAAGCAGATCGAACGTGAATACCCTCCTATACTCCATACGACCTTTTACAACAGGGGTGTCTTCGTCTCCCGAAAACATTCGCATCCCCTTTTCAGTGAGTGCTACTCGGCCATCTTGAGATATTTTCAATTCGCCCTGCTGTAGAAATTGTAGTAGTGCAGTGCTGACCTCTTTCAGCGTGAATCCAAAATAAAGCGCTATGTCTGCAGGTGTTAATGCTGACACCTTTAGAAGTCTCAAAATATACTCAGGAACCAAAGGTAGACCACCCTTCTCGACGAGTGTGTATTCGATACGAAATTGCTGTACCGGTACACTGAAATCTATTTCGAAAAGGTTTTGCTCTTTAGAAATCATTTTGCAACTCCTTTGGCGGGCCTAATGGCATATCCCATCTCATGTTGACGTTGCCTAATGAACGTGGACACCCTACCAAGGGGAAGTTTCGCATTCTTTCCTGCCCACATTCTCATATCTCCAACTATGACAAGTCGATCCATAGCTCTGGATAGTGCAACGTTTACCCGGTTAGGTGAGGCTAGGAAGCCTGGAATTTGATCTGGCCAAGAGCGAGTCAGAGAAATGATCACAATGCGGTTCTCTTTTCCTTGATAACTGTCCACTGTGTCGATTTTGACCAAACGTCTGAATGCATCTGGCCAATTTTGCTCAGCAAACTTTCTCCTAACCAATTTTTTCTGCTCACCATACATGCAAATTATGCCGATGGATGGCTCTTGAGTTTGACTCATCTCATTTATCAGACCATCAGAAAATTCACTTTTCTGTTCAATCTCCTTGAGCAATTGAATTATTGAATCGGCTTCAGTTTGATTGGTTAGACTAGAGCTACCCTTAGGTGACTGGTGATGAGCCATATTTCCGAGAGCCCCAGTATCTAGCCAGGTACACACATTTTTTAAGCAATCAGGAACCTGATCAAAATGCGCTGGTATTGGCCTCTTTCCAGTTTCCAAAAAGCCGTCATAAAACACATCCGAGACCATGTCTCCAATTGCAGGCTGCATTCGATATTGGGTTTTCAATGTGGCACTAGCTAACTGGCCATATGGAGAGTCAAATACCCGCTCAAAATCACTGCGCATGATACTTTGGAACTCTCTGGAAGCAGTACTGAGCTCCAAAGCCCTAGCAATGGCTTTCCTATGATCTGTGTCATAAAACGGCGGCAGTTGCCTGTGGTCGCCTACCAGAAGCACTCGACGACCGACCTGCATAGCGATTGCCAACTCGGTTGGTGAGGAACGTGCTGCTTCGTCAATAATTACCCAATCAAACCTACTGTCAGCCAGGCTAAGATGTTTCACTCCAATGCCGACGCATGTACCGCATACCAACGTTCGGGATCGAAGTAAAAACTCATCATAGTTAGCCCTGTCACTACCCATTCGCTCAATCATGTCACTTGAGAGTTCAATCAGCGCCAAACAGCGTTTACGTTCATGAGCGCGGATACCAAATTCGCCGGCTATTTTTTCTTGGACCTGTTCTAGCCAAGTCGAGGGAGCGTCTTCTTCGTCAACCTCAATCTCGAAATCATGGCGCAACAAAGACAAGAGTTCTGAGCGCATTTCATCTATCGCTCCCAAGGAAACATCACCGCTGCCCTCTCGGTCGCTCATACTATTCAAGTCCGCTGTTAACCGCGCGATGCCCTTTACAAGCCCGCCAACTTTTCGTTGAACAGCAATCAGCTCCTCAAGAAACACTGCACTGACACCGAGTGATGGAGCCATAAGACTTAGTCTGTGTGCCATCTCTGCACGGAATGATTCACGTTGCTGGCTTACAATAGAGCGCGAGTAAACATCTCGAAGCTCGTCAGAAACAGCCTGTTCACTGTTGCTAAACCGTACAATATCGAGATCAGTTTTTAGCTTCCTACTGTGAGAGCGAATACGCTCCGCAGCCGTATTTACCGCTTCGTGAGATTGGCTGGTAAGCAGGATATTTCGGACACCTACTACACTGATCAAATAGTGACAGAAAGCCGCGATGAACTCCGTTTTTCCGGTGCCAGGTGGCCCCTGTAACAGTCCCAATGGACCATTATTAACAAGCCTGGCAAAAGCTTCCTTTTGTGCGTCATTTAGACCAATAACAGGCTCTTCGCATTTAAGGGTGTAGAAAAAATCTGACCGGCTGGAAAAGGAGTCGAGGATCTTAGAAAATGTAAGCTC
>NZ_MBPN01000019.1 GCF_001695625.1 Pseudomonas defluvii | reverse complement strand
TGTTGTTGGGGCGGGCCCCAATCATTGATCCGAGCCCGTATGCCCCGGCGGGTCGCATATAAAACAACAGCTGTTCGAGTAGCCCGCGACGCTGGAAAGGCCAGCGTCAGCGGGACTTAGCGATCCGCTACCGGCCCTTTTTCCAGGTGCGCGGAGCTGCAGTACCACTCGTTGCCCCGGCGCAAGGCGCGATCGTTCGGCACGTGGACGCCACAGTGCGCACAGCGAACCATTTTCAGGGTGTTCTCAGGTGAGGCATCGCGAGGGGCGGCGTTGCCGGCCTTGAATTTGCGCCATAGCCAAAAAGCTGCAGCAATCAGGGCAATCCAGAAAAGTAAGCGAACCATGATGTCCAGCGTGTCAGTGATTAAGCCACCAGTTTAACGGCGGGCATAAAAAAAGGGAGGCCTTGGCCTCCCTTTATCTTTTTCGTGACGATCAGTCGAAAACACCGAAGGTCATGCGGCTGAACCACGAGCGATCGGTGCTGCTGTCTTCTGCCTCGTGATTCTCTTCCTCGGCAGCCGCGCCTTCTTTGGGCAGCAATTCTTCCGGGATGGCTTCCTTGGCGTCTTCGTACTGGCGGATCACGTCCTGGTTGGCACGGGTTTCACCCGGCGGCAGCGGCGTATCGGTTTCGATCAGGCCCAGGGTTGCCTTGGACAGCCAGGAGCGGTTATCGGCTTCTTCCTGCTGTGGCACGAACTGGCCATCAACCAGGCTTGGGTGATCGGGGTAGTTGAGCTTGAGGGTGTCCAGGCTGCTGGCTGCCAGTTCGTCCAGGTGCAGGCGCTGGTAGGCCTCAACCATGACGGCCAGGCCATCGCCGACCGATGGGGTTTCCTGGAAGTTTTCCACGACGTAACGGCCGCGGTTGGCCGCTGCGACGTAGGCCTGACGGGTCAGGTAGTAGTCGGCCACGTGGATTTCATAGGCCGCCAGCAGGTTGCGCAGGTAGATCATGCGCTGCTTGGCGTCTGGCGAATAACGGCTGTTCGGGAAGCGGTTGGTCAGCTGGGCGAACTCGTTGTACGAGTCGCGGGCAGCGCCCGGGTCACGCTTGGTCATGTCCAGCGGCAGGAACCGCGCCAGCAGGCCGCGGTCCTGGTCGAACGAGGTCAGGCCCTTGAGGTAGTAGGCGTAATCGACGTTCGGGTGCTGTGGATGCAAACGAATGAAGCGCTCGGCAGCGGACTTGGCAGCCTCTGGCTCGGCGTTCTTGTAGTTCGCGTAGATCAGTTCGAGCTGCGCCTGGTCGGCGTAGCGGCCGAACGGGTAGCGCGACTCCAACGCCTTGAGCTTGGCGGTGGCGCTGGTGTAGCTATGGTTGTCCAGGTCGCTCTGCGCCTGCTGATAAAGCTCGGCTTCGCTGAGGTTTTCGTCTACGACTTCCTTCGAAGAACAAGCAGCAGTGAGTCCTAGGATGGCGATCAGCAGCAGGTGTTTCACTTGCATGGCGGCTTGCGTCCCTTTGACGGCTGCTGTCTTGGGCGAGGCCGTCCTGTTATGATGAACACCCCGTTGCAATACCCGGGGCAAAAAGAAGCCGTATTTAACCACAAGCCTGCAGCCGAAACCAAAGGCTGTACCGCCGCCGATCCGAGCATGTCTGAGATTATTTCACTTCGCGCAGAGGTGCCGTCCGAATTGGGCGGTCAACGCCTCGACCAAGTCGCCGCCCAATTGTTTGCCGAGCATTCGCGCTCGCGCCTGTCCGCCTGGATCAAAGAGGGCCGCCTGACTGTCGATGGCAGTGTCCTGCGCCCGCGCGATATTGTTCATGGCGGTTCGTTGCTGGCGCTGGACGCCGAGCAGGAAGCCCAAGGTGAGTGGGTGGCCCAGGATATCGAGCTGGACATCGTCTATGAAGACGACCAGCTTATGGTCATCAACAAGCCTGCCGGGCTGGTTGTGCACCCGGCTGCCGGGCATGCCGATGGCACCCTGCTCAATGCCTTGTTGCACCACGTACCTGACATCGTCAACGTACCGCGTGCCGGTATCGTCCACCGTCTGGACAAGGACACCACCGGTTTGATGGTGGTGGCCAAGACCATTCAGGCGCAGACCCAACTGGTTAGCCAACTGCAAAGCCGTACCGTCAGCCGTATCTACGAATGCATCGTGGTGGGCGTGGTGACTGCAGGTGGCAAGATCAACGCACCGATTGGCCGTCATGGCACCCAGCGTCAGCGTATGGGCGTGATGGAAGGTGGCAAGCCTGCTATCAGCCACTACCGCGTGCTCGAGCGTTTCCGCTCGCATACCCATGTGCGGGTCAAGCTGGAAACCGGCCGTACCCACCAGATTCGGGTTCACATGGCGCACGTTAACTTCCCGCTGGTCGGTGATCCGGTCTATGGCGGGCGTTTCCGTATTCCGCCGGCGGCCAGCCCGACGATGGTCGAGGCGATCAAGAATTTCCCTCGTCAGGCCCTGCATGCACGCTTCCTGGAGCTGGACCACCCGGTGACCGGTGAGCGCATGAGCTGGGAGTCGCCGTTGCCGGATGATTTCGTCTGGCTGCTGTCGCTGCTCAAGCAAGACCGCGAGGCATTCGTCGGATGAGTCGGCTGGCGTGCGACCTGCTGACCCCGGACTGGCCTGCGCCAGCCTCGGTCAAGGCGTGCGTCACCACACGTGCCGGGGGCGTCAGCCAGGCGCCTTACGACAGCCTCAATCTGGGCGATCATGTGGGTGATGAGCCCGCAGCGGTCGCCGAGAACCGTTGGCGCCTTACCGCTGAGTACGCTATCCAGCCGGCCTGGCTCAAACAGGTACATGGCGTTGTAGTGGCGCACGCCGACCCGCATGTCATCGCTGAAGCCGATGCCAGCTGGACCGAAACCCCGGGCGTGGCCTGCACCGTGATGACGGCCGACTGTTTGCCGGCATTGTTCTGCGACCGTGCCGGTACACGGGTCGCGGCCGCCCATGCGGGCTGGCGCGGTTTGGCCAACGGCGTGCTCGAAGCCACGCTGGACAGCCTGCAGGTTGATCCGCACGACGTGCTCGTCTGGCTGGGGCCGGCCATCGGCCCAGCGGCCTTCGAGGTCGGGGCCGAGGTGCGTGAGGCGTTCATGGCCACGCATCCAGAAACGGCTCAGGCCTTTGTGCCTGGCGACAAGCCTGGCAAATACATGGCCGACATCTATGCGCTGGCGCGGCTGCGCCTGGCCGCTCGAGGTGTCACCGCGGTATACGGTGGCGGTTTTTGTACCGTCAGCGACCCTCGCTTCTTCTCCTACCGGCGTAATCCCGGTACTGGCCGCTTCGCTTCATTGGTCTGGCTCACGCCACGCTGATCTGCATCAAGCCCGCTACGCTTGAATCTTTCAGAATGATCCCAAACTACAGTGGTATCTCTGGCAGGTTTTTCTTCATCAGGTGTGTCCATCGCTCCGACCTGCCCTAACTAGGAAGGTAACTTATGCGTATTGACCGTTTGACCAGCAAGCTACAGCTGGCGTTATCCGATTCCCAATCTCTGGCGGTGGGCATGGACCACCCGGCCATTGAGCCTGCGCATCTGCTTCAGGCGCTGATCGACCAGCAGGGTGGCTCTATCAAGCCGTTGCTGATGCAGGTCGGCTTTGACGTCAACAGCCTGCGCAAGGCTATTGCCAAAGAGCTCGACCAACTGCCGAAGATCCAGAACCCTACGGGCGACGTGAACATGTCCCAGGACTTGGCGCGTCTGCTCAACCAGGCCGACCGCCTGGCTCAGCAGAAGGGTGACCAGTTCATCTCCAGTGAGCTGGTGTTGCTCGCGGCCATGGACGAGAACAGCAAACTGGGCAAGCTCCTGCTCGGCCAGGGCGTCACCAAGAAGGCTCTGGAAAACGCCATCAGCAACCTGCGTGGCGGCGAAGCCGTGAATGACCCGAATGCCGAAGAGTCTCGTCAGGCCTTGGACAAGTACACCATTGACCTGACCAAGCGTGCCGAAGAGGGCAAGCTTGACCCGGTAATCGGTCGGGATGACGAGATCCGTCGCACCATTCAGGTACTCCAGCGGCGTACCAAGAACAACCCGGTGCTCATTGGTGAGCCAGGTGTGGGTAAAACGGCCATTGCCGAAGGCCTGGCGCAGCGCATCATCAATGGCGAAGTGCCGGATGGCCTCAAGGGCAAGCGCCTGCTGTCGTTGGACATGGGCGCCTTGATTGCGGGCGCCAAGTTCCGCGGCGAGTTCGAAGAGCGCCTCAAGTCGCTGCTCAACGAGCTGTCCAAGCAGGAAGGCCAGATCATCCTGTTCATCGACGAACTGCACACCATGGTTGGCGCCGGCAAGGGCGAGGGCTCCATGGACGCCGGCAACATGCTCAAGCCCGCGCTGGCGCGTGGTGAGCTGCACTGCGTAGGCGCAACCACCCTCAACGAGTACCGTCAGTACATTGAGAAGGACGCGGCCCTGGAGCGGCGGTTCCAGAAAGTACTGGTGGATGAGCCGAGCGAAGAAGACACCATTGCCATTCTGCGGGGCCTCAAAGAACGTTATGAGGTTCACCACAAGGTGGCGATCACTGACGGCGCCATCATCGCTGCGGCCAAGCTCAGCCACCGCTATATCACTGACCGGCAGTTGCCGGACAAGGCCATCGACCTGATCGATGAAGCCGCCAGCCGCATCCGTATGGAGATCGACTCCAAGCCCGAGGTGCTTGACCGCCTTGAGCGTCGCTTGATCCAGCTGAAGGTCGAGTCCCAGGCGTTGAGCAAGGAAAAGGACGAAGCCGCCCTCAAGCGCCTGGAGAAACTGCAAGAGGAAATCGAGCGCCTTGAGCGTGAGTATTCCGACCTGGAAGAAGTCTGGACCTCGGAAAAGGCCGAGGTACAAGGTTCAGCCCAGATCCAGCAGAAGATCGAGCAGTCCCGTCAGGAACTGGAAGCTGCGCGGCGTAAAGGTGACCTGAGCCGCATGGCTGAGTTGCAGTACGGCGTGATCCCGGATCTGGAGCGCAGCCTGCAGATGGTCGACCAGCACGGCAAGGCTGAGAACCAGTTGCTGCGCAACAAGGTCACCGAGGAGGAAATTGCCGAAGTCGTCTCGAAATGGACCGGCATCCCGGTTTCGAAAATGCTCGAAGGCGAGCGTGAGAAACTGCTGAAGATGGAAAGCCTGCTGCACGAACGCGTGATCGGCCAGGAAGAGGCCGTGGTGGCAGTGTCCAACGCCGTACGTCGCTCCCGTGCCGGCCTGTCCGACCCGAACCGGCCAAGTGGTTCGTTCCTGTTCCTGGGCCCAACCGGTGTCGGTAAGACCGAGCTGTGCAAGGCATTGGCCGAGTTCCTCTTCGATACTGAAGAGGCGATGGTGCGCATTGATATGTCCGAGTTCATGGAGAAGCACTCCGTCGCTCGTCTGATTGGTGCGCCACCGGGCTATGTCGGTTATGAAGAGGGCGGTTACCTCACCGAAGCGGTACGTCGCAAGCCTTACTCGGTCGTGTTGCTCGACGAGGTCGAGAAGGCGCATCCGGACGTGTTCAACGTATTGCTGCAGGTGCTGGAAGATGGTCGCCTGACTGACAGCCATGGGCGTACCGTGGACTTTCGCAATACCGTGATCGTGATGACCTCCAACCTGGGCTCGGCACAGATCCAGGAGCTGGTGGGTGATCGTGAGGCCCAACGTGCGGCGGTGATGGATGCGGTCGGTTCACACTTCCGGCCAGAGTTCGTCAACCGTATCGACGAAGTGGTGGTGTTTGAGCCATTGGGGCGCGAGCAGATAGCCGGCATCACGCAGATCCAGCTTGGACGCCTGCGCAGCCGCCTGGCCGAACGCGAACTGAGCCTGGAGCTCAGCCCGGAAGCGCTGGACAAGCTGATTGCCGTTGGTTACGACCCGGTGTATGGCGCACGGCCACTGAAACGCGCCATTCAGCGCTGGATCGAAAACCCGCTGGCGCAGCTGATTCTGTCGGGGCACTTCCTGCCTGGCAGCGCGATCACCGCGAAAGTGGAGGGCGAGGAAATTACCTTCGCCTGAGTTTTCTGAGGGTTACGCTAAGGCCTCGATTTTCGAGGCCTTTTTTTTCTTTGCAATTTTTCTCCAGTGCTTGTAAAGTGCGCCCCGCTGTAAGTCACCCCGCAGATTCTTGGTTGGTTTGAAGAATCTGAGAAAACTGAAAAAAAGTTGCAAATCAGTAATTTGGGGGTTGACAGAGGTTTTGGAAATTGTAAAATAGCGCGCCTCAGAGACATGAACGTAGCGATACGGAAGCGTCAAAGAGTTCGAAGCGGTAGAGATACAGTTTTCGAAATTGCAGTAGCTGAAATGTAGTTCCGCGATAGCTCAGTCGGTAGAGCAAATGACTGTTAATCATTGGGTCCCTGGTTCGAGTCCAGGTCGCGGAGCCAATTTCGGGGTGTAGCGCAGTCCGGTAGCGCGCCTGCTTTGGGAGCAGGATGTCAGGAGTTCGAATCCCCTCACCCCGACCATTTTCAGGGTCGTTAGCTCAGTTGGTAGAGCAGTTGGCTTTTAACCAATTGGTCGTAGGTTCGAATCCTACACGACCCACCATTTTCGAGTCTGACCCGTCAGGCTCGAATCTTAAAAGGCATGACACCGTATGTGTCATGTAACGAAAAGAAGGTGCTGAAAGGCATCATCTTTTTACCGGGGTGTAGCGCAGTCCGGTAGCGCGCCTGCTTTGGGAGCAGGATGTCAGGAGTTCGAATCCCCTCACCCCGACCATACATGTAAAGAAGGCGCCCCTAAAAAGGCGCCTTTTTTCGTTTCTGTGTCCCTTCCCCGTGTGAGCTTTCTACAGCTCCTGCCGTTTGTTCCGCTATCAAAAGCGTTGAGCCTGAAAAGCTGCCTCAATCTACGGGCGCTATGTGCCATGCAGCGCAGAGCACCTGTCGGGTGGCCACCTGAGCGACCACCCGACAGGTGTGGCATCAGTGCAGCTTCAAGCGCGGTTCAGTGCCGCGACCGATGCGGCTGCCGAGCATCAGCATCAAGGTGCGGAAGGTGCCGTAGAGCGCCATCTGGTGCATGCGGTACAACGAGACGTAGAACATCCGCGCCAACCAGCCTTCAAGCATGACGCTGCCCGTCAGGTTGCCCATCAGGTTACCCACTGCCGAGAAGCTGGACAGCGACACCAGCGAGCCGTAATCACGGTAGGCATAGGTCGGCAAGGGCTTGCCTTCCAGGCGAGCCTTGAGCCCCTTGGCCAGCAGCGAGGCCTGCTGGTGAGCGGCCTGTGCCCGTGGCGGTACATTGCGGTCGCTGCCAGGTTGTGGGCAGGCGGCGCAATCACCAAAGGCAAAGATGTCGTCATCCAGGGTGGTCTGCAGGGTAGGGCGTACCAGCAATTGGTTGATGCGGTTCGTTTCCAGGCCGTCGATATCTTTCAGGAACGCTGGTGCCCGAATACCAGCTGCCCAGACCTTGAGGCTGGCTTCGATGACCTCGCCAGTGCTGGTCTTGAGCGACTCGGCGGTCACTTCACTGACTGCCGCGTTGGTCATGACCGTCACCCCGAGCTTCTCCAGCGTCTTGTGTACTGGCACGCTGATACGCTCCGGCAGGGCCGGCAGCACACGTGGACCCGCCTCGATCAGGGTGATGTGCATGTCCTGCGGCTTGATCCGGTCCAGGCCATAGGCCGCCAGCTCGTGCGCCGCGTGGTGCAGCTCGGCTGCCAATTCCACCCCGGTAGCCCCCGCGCCAACAATCGCCACGCTGATCTTCTGGTTGGCGCTGTCGCCTGCGTGGGCGCGCAGATAGTGGTTGAGCAACTGCTGGTGGAAGCGCTCGGCTTGTTTGCGGGTGTCGAGGAACAGGCAGTTTTGCGCCGCGCCCAAGGTGCCGAAGTCGTTGGTATTGCTGCCGACGGCAATCACCAGGGTGTCGTAACCCAGGGTGCGCGCCGGCAGCAGCTCACGACCGTCCTCGTCCAGGGTGGCGGCCAGTTGAATCTGCTTGTCGGTACGGTCCAGCCCACTCATGCGCCCGAGCTGAAACTGGAAATGATTCCACTTGGCTTGCGCCACGTAGTTCAGTTCGTCCTCGGACGTGTTGAGCGACCCGGCCGCCACCTCGTGCAACAGCGGTTTCCAGATGTGCGTCAGGTTGGCGTCGACCAGGGTGATTTGGGCTATGCCACGCTTGCCCAGGGTTTTACCCAGGCGGGTCGCCAGTTCCAGGCCGCCAGCGCCGCCGCCGACAATCACGATACGGTGAGTCATGGAGATATCTCATAAGGTTTACGGAATTCGGGGCCTGAGTGATCAGCCGCAGGCGGCGTGCGGCGTGGGCGAGCGCAAGGCAGCTCATAGCACCAGTTGACTCAGGAGGCGGCTGACCAGGCCCAAACCAATCGTCACGGCCAGCACCAGCACAAGGAGCAGCCAAGGCCGGAAAGGCTTGCGCTCGACTTGATGCTGCGGGGCTCGCAGGTAGTGATCGACACGTTGTTGATCTTCGGGGGTCAGACGGCTTGTCATGGGGGCCTCGCCAGATAGACGTTTGTGACTATGGGAACGCTATAGCGTTCACTCTAGTCGCTTGCCAAAGGTCCGTCCGGCGGTAATGAAAGGGTGTTCACAGCGAATGGTTAGGCTTTTTATCACCGGCGTTGATTTTTTGCCATAACGCTTTTGCACGAGGGCGGGTCAGAGGCTGATACCAACGTCAAAGAGAATGCTGCGGCCCAGATTACTGCGCAAAAAGTCTGGGGCATCAGGGTGCGCGAACAGCACACGGGCAAAGGTCGGGCCGACCAGCGACAGCGACCGCCAGCCCTGACGCAGGTACTCGGTGGGGGGCGGGAAATGGCTGTTCAGATCAAGCACCTCCCGTTTCAGGCTGGCAAAGGCAATGATGTCCAGCTCACCTAAGTCGAGGCCGCGCTCCTTGTAGTTGTGCGCTTTTTTCCTAAGCGTTGGCGCCAGGCGCGCCAACAACTCGTGTGCGCTGATACGCCTTGGGCGGGCCTCGCGGCGTACCAACTGGCTCAGTGAGAAAGCACTGCGGCGACGTTGCAACTCTTCGCGCCACTCATCGTTCAGGCGGCGGCCTTCGTCGAGCACGAAGAACACTTCGAAGGCCGCATCACGAAACAGTACATCCGGCGGCTCCTGGCCAGCAGGTGTAAAGTCGTCGTTGCGGTAGGGTATGTTCAGGCCTTGCAGCAGGCGCTGGCAGACCCAACGCTCGCGTTCCCATTTACGAGCATTGGAGAGGAACGCATTGGCCTGCTCGGCCTGAATCGTGAGCAGGCGTAGATAGTCTGAGTCGTCCATGGGTCAAGCTTAGCGCTCAATTGTGATGCTTAAAGAAAAAATCTGTCGAAACAGAGGGTTCGGGGCGTTGGCGCTACTAAAGTGTCATCGCACGACCCTCAATCGCAGCCTCTGAGCATCGGTTGTAGACTTTGCAGCAGCGTGACACTACCCCACAGGTGCTCTCAACATCAAAAGGGCAATGAACGAGTGATAAGTGCTGAAGTTCTTTCCGATACAAGCCTGAGCGTTGGCTGGCTAGCCTACGTCCCGCTGCTGATATGGGCGGTGGCGCGTACGCGCTGGGTTGAACTGTTTGCCGACAGTCGTCGCCAACACCTGTTGTTCGGTACCGTCTTTGCGTTGTTCGCGCTGTGGCTGGTACGACGGGACTTCGACACCGGCGTGTCCTATCACTTTATCGGTATGACCGCGGTAACCCTGTTGCTGGACTGGCCGCTGGCGCTTGTGGGCGGCTTTATCGCGCAGGTGGGCTTGGTGATGCTGGGGCGCCAGGACCTGGCGGCCATGGGTGTCAACGGCCTGTTGTTCATTGGCCTGCCAGTGCTGGTCACCGAGGTGTGCGCGATAGCCGTCGAGCGCGCCCAGCCAAAAAACCTGTTCGTGTATATCTTCTGTTCCGGCTTTTTCGCAGCGGCACTGGCGGCATTGCTCTGCCTGTTGGCGGGCTTGGGCCTGCTATGGCTGGATGGTCGCTTTGTAATGCCGGAATGGCTTGAGGATTTTATCGGCTACCTGTGGCTGATCATTTTCCCCGAGGCCTTCATCAACGGCATGGTGGTCAGCGCATTGGTCGTGTTTTGCCCGGAGTGGCTGGAAACCTTCAACAGGACCCGCTACCTGCAGGCCCCGTGGAAGGATGATGAGCCCAAGCCTTAGTGTTCGCGGTGGTTGAGTTCACCTGAAAACAGCTCATCTTCAGCGTCCGGTGCTACCGGAATCTTGTGCTCTTCGGCGGCCCAGGCGCCCAGGTCGATCAACTTGCAGCGGTCGCTGCAAAAGGGGCGGAAAGGGCTGGCAGCGCTCCATTCGACGGGGGCGCCACAGGTTGGGCATTCTACGGTCAGGGGTTGGCTCATGGTTGGCCTCCACGCAAAGTCAGGTAAAAGTGATGCAGGCGGTCGACCTCCGAATGCAGCCAGCTCAGATCGCGGTCGTTGACCACTACGTCGTGGGCGTGGCGCAGGCGTTCTTCACGGCTGGTCTGGGCCTTGAGAATGGCCTGGACCTGCTCGGGGTTGGTCTGGTCGCGCAACAGCGTGCGCTCGACCTGCAGGGCTTGCGGCGCATCAATCACCAGCAAGCGCTGGGTGCGCTTGAACTGGCCGGACTCGATCATCAAGGGCGAGACGAACACGGCATAAGGTGATTCGGCCTTGGCCAGGTAGCTGAAGATTTCCTGGCCGATCAGCGGGTGCAGCAAAGCCTCCAGCCAGCGGCGTTGCTCCGGGTCGGCGAAGATCAACTGGCGCAGTGCTGCACGGTCCAGTTGGCCATCGGCTTGCAGCACGCCAGGGCCGAAGCGCTCGACAATGCTGGCCAGGGCAGGGCGCCCGGGCTCGACCACCCAGCGTGCTGCTTGATCGGCGTCTACCAGGTGCACACCCAGTTCGACGAAGCGCTGTGCAGCGGCGCTTTTGCCACTGCCAATACCGCCGGTCAGGCCGAGAATCCAGGGGGTGAAGGCAGGTGTTGTCATCGGAATCCAGCAAGCTGCAAATAGGAAGTGGTTATTTGACCACCCCAGAGCAGTGCGATCCAGCCTGCAATTGCCAGATAGGGCCCGAAGGGGATCGGCGTGCTGCTGAGTTTGCCGCTCAGGCGCAACATGATCAGGCCAAGCACGGCACCGATCAACGATGACAGCACCAGCGTCAGGGGCAGGATCTGCCAGCCGCCCCAGGCACCCAGCATGGCCAGTAGCTTGAAGTCGCCGTAACCCATGCCCTCCTTGCCGGTCACCACGCGGAACAACCAATACACCGTCCACAGGCTAAGGTAGCCAGCGATGGCGCCCCAGAACGCGTTTTCCAGCGGTACGAACAACCCAAAGGCGTTGCACACCAACCCCAGCCAGAGCAATGGCAGTACCAGCGCGTCGGGCAACAGCTGATGCTCGATATCGATCAGGCTCAAGGCCAGCAACCCCCAGCTCAGCACCATGAAGGCTGCCGCCTGCAGGGTGAAACCAAAGTGCCAGGCGACAAACCCGGTCAGGGTCGCGCACCCCAGTTCAACCAACGGGTAACGACAACTGATAGGTGTTCGACAGCTTGAGCAGCGCCCCCGTAAAAACAGGTAGCTCAGCAGTGGCACGTTCTCCCAGGCGCGGATGCGGTGCTGGCAATGGGGGCAATGTGAAGCGGGCAGGAACAGGTCGTAGCGCTCAGCTGGCTGTGTCGGCAGCTCAAGGACTTCACGCGCCTCCTCGTGCCATTGCCGTTCCAGCATGATCGGCAAGCGGTGGACCACTACGTTGAGGAAACTACCTACGACCAGCCCCAGCAACAGGGTGGTGCTGAGGTAGACCAGGGGCTGGCTGGCCAGCGTATCCATGAGGTTCATGTTCAGATCACGTCGCCCAACTGAAAGATTGGCAGATACATTGCGATTACCAAGCCCCCCACCAGTACCCCCAGGATCAATACAATCAAGGGCTCCAGCAGGCTGGCCAGGGTATCGAGCATCTGGTCGATGGTCGTTTCATAATGGCTGGCAGTTTTATCGAGCATATCGTCCAACCTGCCGGATGTCTCGCCTACCACGCACAACTGCACCGCAAGGCTGGGAAACAGATGGCTGGCGTTCATGGCTGTACTCAGTGGCAGGCCATTCGCGACCTCTTGGCGAAGCCGATGCACCGCCTGCTCGAACAGCGGATTGCCGCAGGCTGCTGCCACCGAGTTCAACGCTTCGACGAGTGGCACGCCAGCAGAAAAGGAAGTCGCCAGCGTGCGCGCGAAGCGTGCCAAGGCGACCTGTTGCAGCAGAGGGCCAGCCAGTGGCAGCTTCAGCGCATGGTGCAATGCCCACAGCTTGAACGCCGGCTTGCGGCGCCAGGCCCAGTGCCCGGCCAACAGCCCAGCCCCAGCCATCAGCAGCAACCCGCCTATGTGATCGCTCAACCATTGGGACACGCCAATGACCTGGCGCGTAAACAGCGGAAGCTCTGCGCCGAAGCCTGCGAACAGTGACTGGAACTGCGGCACCACCTCAAGCAGCAACACCGCCGACACCCCAAAGCCGACCAGCAGTACCAGTACGGGATAGGTCATGGCCTTTTTCACCCGGGCTTGCAGCGCCTGGCGCTTTTCCTGAAGGTTCGCTACCTGGTCCAGCAGCGTATCCAGGCTGCCCGAGTGCTCACCGACCGCAATCAGGTTGCAGTACAACGCATCGAAACAACGCGGATGCTTACGCAGCGCGTCGGCCAGGCTGCTGCCGGCAGCAATCGCCTGTTTAAGCGCCAGCAGCAGGCGGCGCAGGTGCACGTTACTGCAGCTTTCGGCCAGCATGTCGAAGGCTTGCAGCAGTGCGACGCCGGCCTTGAGCAAGGTCGCCAGTTGCCGGGTAAAACGGGCCAGCTCCGCTGAACTGATGGGGTTGCCGAGGTGCAAGGTGAGCAACTCGGCTACCCGCCCCGATGTGTATCGGGCCTGTGTATCGACTGAACGCCTGTGCGCGTTTCGTCGCAGGCGCTGTGCCCTGGGGCGTGTGATTCTGTTGGTCATCGCGACATCCTTGTTGCGCTGAACAGGTTCAAAATTGGTTACAGCTTGAGCTGCTGTAGGGGGTGTGCGTTCACATCCCAGCCTCTAGAGTAGTCGAGGCCGGATCAGGGATAGCGTCTGGCAGGGTGACAAAAGGTGTCTATTCGGGCCTACTGCGCGGCTGCCGGCAGAGCACCCCGGCAACCGATTCGGTCCAAACAGGGAGAACGTCCATGAACGGGCAGCGTGGCATCACATTAATTGAGCTGATGATCGTCGTGGCGATCATCGGCATCCTGGCGACCATCGCCTTACCCATGTACACCAACCACCAGGCGCGAACCAAGGCCACTGCCGGGCTGGCGGAAATCTCCGCCCTCAAGACCGCCCTCGAAGTGCGCTTGAACCAAGGCGCAGACGTTGCCAACGTCGCCGCCATTGGTGGCCAGGAGCGTACCGCCAACTGCGCGATTACCGCCGTGGGCAGCGCAGTGGCGGGCACCGGCAGCATCGTCTGCAGCCTGCTCGATGCACCAGCACCAGTGCTGGACAAAACCATCAGCCTGACCCGCTCGGCCACCGGCTGGAACTGCACCACCACCGTCGCCAAAGACTACGCCCCCGCCGGTTGCAGCACGCCTTGAGCGGCTGGCAGAACAGGGAGCAATAGCTGTTATTAAACAGTGATTTGCGTAACCGTCGCGGCAGTGGTAGCGTTGCTGTCACGCCGGTGTAGCTCAGTCGGTAGAGCAGCGCACTCGTAACGCGAAGGTCGCAGGTTCGATTCCTGTCTCCGGCACCAGTTCAGGTTTCAGTGAAGGCTACAAAAATCTCTGGAACCCCCGAAAAACCCGCCTTTTGGCGGGTTTTTTCGTTATGGCAGGGACGAAGATGGCGGGCGAGCCCACCTTGTGGCCCTATACCCCCACGATGTGGCATTGCTCGAACAGACTTATGCGATCACGGGGTACTTTGACCTCGTGTTTACCGGTGACGCCCGCTCTTGGGAGCTGATGTCCGAGAACACGGTCAACAGCGCCCTGCGGAATACTCTTCCGTTGCTAATGCCGCCATGGTCTATACCTATCTATCAAAGCGGGTAGCTCTCCATCTAGGCTTCACGTCTCTTACGTTCAACGGCCCCGTTGTTCAATCGACGAATGTCGCATATGGGTCGTTAGCGGCCGGTCGCGACTGACAGCTTTCAACCCTTTTCGGACGTTCCCGCACAAATCGAATAAAGTACAGGGGGTGATCTATTGCCTCGAGGCTTGACTGACTTCCTCTGCAATACCCTGACTGATAGCTGCCCGAAGCTTATCCACCGACAAGGAGTCCCAATGCAATCCCCTGAACTCTCGCTGGCCGGGAAGCTTGATAGCAACCTGACTAAAGGTCTTTGCTTGCTGTTTGGCTGGCTAATCAAAGCCTTAATTTGGCTGTTGGGCCTGTTATCGCTGGGAGGCCAAGCCCCACAGATTTTCGAGTATGGGGAGGGCCTAGCTGACGTCTCATGGGCTGAGTGGGGCTTTATGCTGCTTTTCGCATTGTTGCTTCGGCGGCACATTCGTTACTGTCGGCACTTTGCAATTGGTCTTTGGGGAGGGATAAGCCGATTGCTGACTTTTCAAGGGCGGCTGGTGTGTGTAGGGCTCAGTATTTTCGGCTTTGCTACTGGTGTTGAGCAACAGCTGGGGACTCCGGTTGATCTGTTGAGTACTGTTGCGGACCCTGTCACGGAGCTTACTGCATTGGGTTTAACCCTTCTGGCACTTTATCTAGCGGCCCCTACCGCAACCTCTGAAAACTCGCGGCCAATCACTACTTTACGTGTCGAACCCGCGATCACCACAGTTGAAAAGGAAGTCACCGTTTGAAAGCCTTGAACCTTGCATTTTTCCTGCTGCTTGGCAGCGCTACTACTCCTTATGCCTTGGCTAATGATGATGCAAAGCATCTGATCATCAGTTGCCAGGAACTGCTAAAGATCTATTCAAAGCGCGATGAGCAGCGTCTCGTTGCTGGTCTTACAACCTCAACCTCTGGAGCACTGCGCGCGGGTTACTGCCGTGGTGTGCTCGATGAGTTTCGACGCAGTAGTGATCTCTGCGCTCAGAGCGACTGGTACGCTCAAGCTGCACGCATCGCAGTCTACTCAGAAGACGCAGAGCAACTGCCAGCAGTAGAAACATTGTTGAATCAATCCTGTGCGCTCTAATTTGAACCAGTGGCCTGAGCATACAGAGGTTCTGGAGCGACTGCTTTGCCCGCCGCTATCGGCCCCTCTATCCCAAAAGCAGTACGGGGCTCTTAGAATCGCGCTTAATACGCTGGTTGACGCGTTGGCGAGTAAGACCATAAAGGGGCGCGGGGCGCTGAAAGAAACACTGCCACCACTAATAATGATGGAGCGCAGCAGACCGGATGGGCCTGGAGCTACAGGTAGTCGTGAACGTTGGTACCTGAATCCTGCCGATGAGGTGTTGATCTGGAATGCAATCGTATTGCAGGGCCTGTTCGGTGTGCCAAAAATTGCGATCATGCTCATCAGGGATCGCTCGGAGCGACAGGCTTATGTGGACTGGGCCAGGCAGCTATTCCTAGATCGCCAGTCCGTTGCAGGTCTTGGGCTGTTGCGCCAAGAGATGATCATTCTGCTTGATCGATTAGCCAATGTGGATCTTTCCAAAGAAAAGCTGACCAATCCATTTGCGGATGCATTGCCACAAATGGGACTTGGCCCACACCAAGGTAATCTATTGAAAGCTCTGGCAAGCCAGACAGCTGCGCTGTCGGTGGGTGACAGCATGATGGCGCACTACCTCAACGGTGAGCTGGGGCTGGCCTATGAGAGAGCCAGTAGAGTGGTGACAGATAATGTCCTGCTACTGAAGTACCGCGATCTCATTATCAGCGAATACCAGGACGCGAAGGAATTTGATGATTTGTTGGATTTCCTTCGCTGACCTATTGGTTGTGGAATCCACACACCGAGACTGGCTCCGTCATCACACACGGAGCCAGTCATGCACACCATTCAATCCATTCTCTCCTGCTGCCAACACCAGATCAGCGCCTGTCACCAGGCCAGAGCCCTGGGCATTGATCAAGCTCTTTTATCGGGAACGCCCTTTACCGCTTTGGGCGGCAAGCGCGTGCGCTGTCGTGAAGGTTTGCTGCGCTTCAAGCTCGGCAGTGACTGGCGTTTGCTATATCAAATCACAGCTACCGGCTACGCACCTTGCGCGCTGGTCAGCCGTCAATGTTTCGAGCGTGAGCTGAAGCGAAGGCGAGCTATCAAGGCCTGCAACCTTCAATCACAGGAGAAACACACATGAATGCAATCGTATCGCTGAACAAGCCACTGCTGGCGGCAAACGGCCTAGACATGAGCGTCAGCCGCCTGGACTTCAAGCGTTTGAAGCACAAGTACACCGAATCCTCGGAGGCAGAAATGTCAACGGCTGAATGGGATATGGCCGAAGAGGAGTACCGCCGCTTTCTAACACTAAAGAGCCTCTACCCATCGGTTGCACTGGTGCCCAGCAAGACGGTGGATACCCTCTGGCATGCCCACATATTGGATACTCGCGCCTACCGCGAAGACTGCCAGCAGGTGTTCGGTCGCTTTATTGACCATTACCCCTACTTCGGCATCTACGGCCAGGACGATTACCAAGAGCTGAAGAATGCCTTTGCCCATACAGTCACACTGTATGAAAAGCACTTTGGTGCGTATCCGGGGGGCGGTGACGAGACTCAGGCCATGCGTTGTGGTGACGACCATAAGTGCCATGCACCGACCAGTTGCGCCTGCCGCGTAGAAGGTGCTTGCAAGTAATCCCTATTCAACTCATTTAGGAAACGATGATTATGAGCAAACAACCGAAAAAACCAAGCCGCCCGAGCCCCCAACACACACCTCGTCCGGTAGTTCCTAATCTGCCAAGCACCACAGGCAACAAATCCGGCGGTGATCGCGGCAACTATCCACCAGCGAAATCTAAGTAAGCGCACAGGTATGACAGGCTGTGGGGGATGGCCTTTTCCTCTGCCTGTCATACTTTCACGCGCATCAATCGCGATGGATTATCCTGATATTTGCTCCAAAAGTGGTTGTGGGTGACCGCTTCTGGCCGTGAACTGCCCTCCATGAAGGCAGCTATGGGTAGGTGCCATCCGCGAGAAGCGACTAAGGCTGGCTTTGGGGCATGGGTCGCAGAACCCTTCAGCGCCTTCCATCATCTCGTCAGGGCTTTTTCACGGTGGTTCTCACCCCGGAGATCGGCTGAGGATAATTTTAGAGATAGAGACTTCTAACCTGAAGAATAATACTGATTTAATTCATTCGGTTGAGCATTGATACAATTCCTGTCTCCGGCACCATTCAGCCGTTTCGATCAGCCCCACAGGGCACGAAACACCCAACAAAGCCCGCCCAGTGCGGGCTTTGTTGTTTCTGCTGGTCTCCGGATCGGTGTCCATACGGCTAAGTCATCTACCCAGCCCTGCAAAGCCAATACATGGTGTGTGCCCAGCCTTGCACGCCCGCGAGTACGAAACGCTACATGAAGGGATGCCGGCACAAGCCACATTGATGCCTGTAGGCTTGCAGGAGCAGGATGAATTTTGCGGAGTAGTCAGAACGATGATCGTAGTTGTCGACGGTATCAGCGCCAGCGGGAAAACCACTTGGTGCTCAAAGCATGGAGGGCAATATGTCGTTCCTGAAAATGGACGTTTCAAGGACGAGCCGAATCGACTGCAAGACCCCGTCGGAGCCGCAGCGTTCTGGGCTGAGCGAAACGTAGATCGCTGGCAGGCAGCGCTCGCCACGGAAGCAATGTCTTCGTGGGCTTTGTGCGACAGCGACCCCCTCAAGCTCCACTACATTTGGAGCCTCTGGCAGGTCGGCGAGGCCAGCGAACACGACTGGCGATTGGAGTTGGCGGCTACACGAGAAACGGTAGCCCAAAGGCGGATTGGCTTCGCTGACTGTTACATTGTTGGCAGCATCGATCCGCAGCTCGCGCGCGAACGAGCTAACGCAGACACCACCCGCCGACGGCGTAATTTCGAGCTACACGTGCGCCTCCAAACCGCTCTTTTGAACTGGTACTCAGCCATCGAAAAGGTACTTTTAGGCCGAGTGCAATTCGGTTTTCCTTCAGAAATGCCGGCCTTGAAAAGCCTTGATGGAAGGTATGCGCTAGAGGCTTTTGATCAAATGGTCGCATCGCTCCCACGACCTCATACCGCTTAGTGTTTCAGTGCCTGGCCCAGGCTGCGCTTGTTTAAAGCGCTGCCATAAGCGCGGCGACGATTTTTTCGTGGCGGGCCTGGGTCGAATCTCGCCCCAAGCTGGCGCGTTACTCCTTCACGTTCATGTATTCCCGCGCCCAGGCGATGTAGTCGTTCGGGGCGGTGTACTTGGTTACCAGTTCCGAGGCGTTTAGCGCGTTTTCGACAGGGATGCCGCGCTGCTCGCGAAGGCTGTCGTAGGTGGCTTTGATTGCCGCGAAGTAGGCAGCATGGCCGTCTACCACGATGCGCACGCCCAGTTTGGCCAGGCGGCTGTCGTCGCGCAGTTCCGGGTTGCCGTAGGTGACCAGCATCAGTGGCACGCTCAGGCCTTCTGCGATGGCCTCCAGGTGTTCAAAGTCCTTCACCCCGACCAGGCAGATGCCATCGGCGCCTGCGTCCTGATAGGCGCGGGTGCGGTGGATGACGTCGGTCAGCGGCTGCACACCGGCATGGGTGCGGGCGATGATTGCCAGGGCGCTGTCGTCGCGTACTTCCAGGGCGGCGCGCAGTTTGCCGACGCCTTCCTCGACGCTGATCAGGTCGTAGGACTTGCGGCCGAATTGGGCTGGCAGCAGGGTGTCTTCAAGGGTCAGTGCGGCGACGCCGGAGCGTTCCAGCTCGATGACGGTACGCATGGCATTGAGGGCATTGCCGTAGCCGTGGTCGGCGTCGGCGATCACGGGCAGGCGGGCCACACGGCCGATGCGTGTGGCTTGTTCGGCAAACTCGCTGAGGGTGATCAGGGCGATGTCCGGGGCGGCGAGCACTTGCAGGGACGCGACCGAGCCGCCGAGGATGCCGACTTCAAAACCGAGGTCGGCGGCAATACGCGCCGACAACGGGTCGAACACTGAGGCAGTGTGGTAACAGGCATGGCTGGCAAGCAGGGCACGAAAGGCATTGCGCAGCTCATGGTGACAGGTTTTTTGCATGGTCTGATCCCGTGAGTCGTTGTCTGGTCTTTTACTGTTCACATTTTGCAAGACCTGTACCCGAAGGTTGTAATGCAGATGTTACGGTTGTTGGGGCGGTGTTCCCGGCACTTGAATGGAGGAAACACGCCACTTTCCAGAACTATGATGGCGGAAATCCGCCTATTGCTGCGTAATGGTGCGCCTTAGATGCCAATGTGAGAAGAGGCGATCACTCCGGATGAAAGTGCCCCATGAAGGTAATCGCTTCAATGGCGTGGGCATACGGTGCGAATCTGGCGTCTCCGCGTTCGAAGGCCTGTGCAACGGTGTGTGCGCTCTCAAGGCTGTCCCACTTGGCAAGGTCGACGAAAACCCGGCCTTGAGGGGCAGGGCAGTAGCCGGTGTATTCAATCAAGCCATCAAAGTGCTTCAGGGCTTCGCGAAGCACTACTCGAAGCTCGGGCATCTGCTGTTCAAAACCTTCCTTGACGGTAAAGATCGCGAGTTCAAGTACATGGCTGTTCTGTGTCATAGGGTGCTCTCCAGGTGCAGTAAGAAGAGCGACCAGTGTCACGCAGGCCTACTGACAGCGTACTGTCAGTGCTTCATCGCCGGATGTGCCGCCCATTGCGCGGACTGGAACTGCATGTAGGCGCGCAGGTTCCATTCTGCCCCAAGCTTTTGACCGTCCGTCATGATCTGCAGGTTGTGCATCCGGTCGATCCGGAAGTCTCGGTAGGCCTGCCTGGACACGCACCAGGTGCCCACCGTCCACTTGCCTCCCCAATAGAACAGCCCCAAGGGAAACACCGTCCGGTCCGAAGTTGCCTCGTTCAGGCTGACATAGGAAAAACGTACCGCGCTCGCTTGTTGAATAGCCCGGTTCAGTTCATCCAGGTGGCACTGGTGCGCTGTGGTGGGCCTGACGCGCAGCGCCCGAATGCTGGAGAGCGGGGGCGGTACATCGGCCGATGGCAACGCCGCGGTGATTTTGCTCAGAAGCGTCCTGGCAGAGGTGGCGAGTTCAGTACCCGCGGCAGTGGAGAGCATCTCAACGCCAAGCATCAGCGCATCGAGTTCAGTGCGGGTGAGGGTCAGAGGCGGCAGTTCAAAGCCTTCACGCAGTGAGTACCCCGCGCCAGCAACCCCATAGAGGGGAATGCCACTGACAGACAGGTCATCGATGTACCGATAAATGGTGCGGGCTGAGACGCCAATGCGCTCGGCCAATGCGTCTGCGGTAATGGGTTGATGCACTCGGATCAGGTTGACCACCTGAAACAGTCGATCTGACTTGCGCATGTAGCATCCGGTCCATGGTGTGATCTTGGGCGAGCTTGCCCGGCGCTTTAGTCTCTCAGGTATCGAGTGTCGGGGGTACGCCGATCCTCGCACCCCAGGCGACCCCATCAACAGCCAGGCTCACCCTCAATGCTTGTGCCGGTGATGGATATCGGGAAAGTGCGGGTGGCTGTGTCGGATCGGTGCGTGGTGGTGCAGGTGGTTGTGGGGTTCAGTGCCATCCCATTCGAAGTCGTGTTCATGTTGGTGATGCTCGTCATGGGTATGTCGATGGCTGTGCACCAGCGGTTCATGTTGATGCTCGTGTGCATGGTTCTCGGTCAGGTGTATCCAGACACCCAGCGCCATCAGCGCGGCGGCGATCCAGAACAGCCATGACACCGACTCCCCAAGCATCAGGATCGAGAGGGCCGCGCCCAGAAAGGGCGCTGTTGAGAAATAGGCGCCGGTACGTGCGCTGCCGAGCCCACGCAGGGCCAGTACGAACAACACCAGGCTGACGCCATAGCCAAGAAAGCCCACCAGCAAGGTAGGCAGCAGTGTGCTGATTGCCGGCAGTTGGGCGCCGATAGCCAATGCCAGCGTGCAGTTCACCACACCCGCGCTCAAGCCTTTGAGGCCTGCGATGAACACAGCATCGGACGCTGAGACTTTGCGCGTCAGGTTGTTATCAATGGCCCAGCACAGGCAGGCGAACGCCACGGCCAGCGGGCCGGTCCAGTCATGGGCCGATGTGCTTTCCTGAGGCCAGGAGAGTACACAGCCCCCCAGAACGATGACGATCATGCCGAGCACGATTCGACGGTCAGCGTTCTCCTTGAACACGACCCAGGCCAGCAGGGCGGTCAGTACAGACTCCAGATTGAGCATCAGGGAGGCGGTCGCCCCTGAGGTACGTGTCAGGCCGAACATCAGCGCAATCGGCCCAAGCACGCCGCCGAATGCGATGGCGGCGAGCAGCCATGGCCATTCAGGGGCTGTCAGGCCGCTGCTGTGCCAGCCTCGGTCTCGAATGCATCGCACAAGGGTCAGGCCCAGGCCGCTACCCAGGTACAACAGCCCGGCCAACAGCACAGGAGAAAGGCCCACGCCCAGAAACTTGGCCAGTGGTGTGCTGGCGCCAAACAGGGCCGCTGCGGCCAGCGCGTACAAAACACTCACGTTCATTCGGGGGGAGCCTTCCACTTGAGCGGTTCAAGCGTTCATCATACGGCCTCACCCGAATGAATACCTTTACCGGGCCTTAATACGGGCAATCAGGGATCCTCAGTATGACGCACATCGCCCCGAAGGCTGCCGACACCCTAGCCGTACCGCCGCCGGTGAGTTTTTGGCACGCCTTCGTGTTTTGGCTCAAGATGGGCTTTATCAGCTTCGGCGGCCCGGCCGGGCAGATCGCGATCATGCACCAGGAGTTGGTCGAGCAGCGGCGCTGGATTTCCGAGCGTCGGTTCCTGCATGCCCTGAACTACTGCATGTTGCTGCCCGGCCCCGAAGCTCAGCAACTGGCCACCTACATCGGCTGGCTGATGCACCGAACCTGGGGCGGGGTGATTGCCGGCGTACTGTTCGTGCTGCCATCGCTGTTTATCTTGATTGGCCTGTCCTGGGTCTACATCGCCTTTGGTGACGTGCCGGTGGTGGCCGGGTTGTTCTATGGCATCAAGCCTGCCGTGACCGCCATCGTGATCCAGGCGGCTCACCGTATTGGCTCACGGGCACTGAAAAACAGCTGGCTGTGGGCGATTGCTGCGGCGTCGTTTGTCGCGATATTCGCCCTCAATGTACCGTTCCCGTTGATTGTGCTGGGCGCCGCTGTGTTGGGTTACCTGGGCGGTCGTTTTGCGCCGGCCAGGTTCAGTAACAGCGGTGGGCATGCTGCAAGTCGGGCCGCCTATGGCCCCGCGCTGATCGACGATGAAACCCCTACACCCGCACATGCACGTTTCCGCTGGTCGCGTCTGGCGCAACTGTTGGTTGTTGGCGCGGTGCTCTGGGTAGTGCCAATGGGGGTGTTGACGGCGCTGTTTGGCTGGGGCGGTACCTTGACCCAGATGGGCTGGTTTTTCACCAAGGCTGCACTGCTGACCTTTGGTGGTGCCTACGCGGTGCTGCCCTACGTTTATCAAGGCGCGGTCGGCCACTATGGCTGGTTGAGCCCAACGCAGATGATCGATGGCCTGGCGCTGGGTGAGACCACCCCCGGGCCGTTGATCATGGTGGTGGCTTTTGTCGCCTTTGTGGGCGCTTACCTGCAGCAGGCGCTGGGCGGCGAGCACCTGTTCCTGGCCGGCGCGGTTGCCGCGTGCCTGGTCACCTGGTTCACCTTCCTGCCGTCGTTTCTGTTCATTCTGGCGGGTGGCCCGCTGGTGGAGTCGACGCACAACGTGCTGAAGTTCACCGCACCGTTGACCGCCATCACCGCGGCTGTCGTCGGGGTGATCCTCAACCTGGCGCTGTTCTTCGGTTATCACGTGCTCTGGCCCAAAGGCTTCAGCGGTGCGTTCGATGGGGTATCGGCGTTGATCGCAGTGTCGGCCGCAATTGCACTGTTCCGCTTCAAGCGCGGCGTGATACCGGTACTGATGGCGTGTGGGCTGGCCGGGGTGGTCGTGCAGTTACTGCGGCACGCATGACTGAACGGTGCTCTCAACGGCACTCGCGACCACACGGTTGCGGCCCAACTGCTTGGCCTGGTACATCCGGTCGTCCGCCAGCTTCAGGGTTTCGGAGAGCTCTTTGGCATCGTCCGGCCAGTGGGCGACCCCCAGGGAAATCGTGATGTGCCCAACAAGCGCCATGGGTGCTTGTTCAACGGCCACGCGCAGGCGCTCGGCAAAGTTGCCGGCGGCTTCAAGTGAGGTGCCAGGCAGCAGGATCAAAAACTCTTCGCCACCCACGCGACATACGCTGTCCGCTTCGCGCGAATACTTCTGCATGATTTTCGAGAGTTGCACCAGAACCTTGTCGCCAGTGTCATGGCCATAGGTGTCGTTGACCCGCTTGAAGTGATCGATGTCGAGCACCACGACGGAGAAGGCTGTCTGCTCGCTGCGGTAGGTTTCCAGTACTTGGGCCATGGCCCGCCGGTTGAGCAGGCCCGTCAGCGGGTCGGTTTGTGCGTCCTTGTTCAACTTGCCGATCTTGCTTTGCAGCAAGGAGATGCCTAACAGCAAGGCGCGCTTGATCTGGGTTGACTCGAAGTACCAGGATTTTACCGCGCGGATCTTGCCCTGCGCTTCCGGGCTGTCCATGTTCTTGGCGCAGTCGGCCAGTTGCCCCAGCGGCGTCGAGATCAGCCGTGCCAGCCACCAGATAGCAAGCATTCCCAGCAAGCCAACCGGCAGAATGCCCTTGAGCATGTTGATCATCAGTGTGTTCAACGCCAGCAGCGATGTCTCGATCGGCTGCTGAGAAACGATGCCCCAATGCGCCGAGGTAATGGGCGCGTAGCCGGCCAGCATCTCGACATCGGTGGTGTTGATGACCTGGCTTTTTCCGCTTTCGCCACGAATCACGGCATCAATCACCGTGTTGGGGCCGACGGCCTCGCCGATCCGGTTGGGGTCGGGGTGGTAGAGCAGCTTGCGGTTTTCATCGACGACGTAAATGTAGGAGCTGTCGGTGTAGAAGTGGCTGCCCAGCAGGCTGTGCAGCATGCTCTTTTGCTTGAGGTAAATAGTGCCGCCGATAAACCCGAGGTAGACGCCTTGGTCGGAAAAAATCGGATGGGAAATGAACACCACCAAGTTGCCGGCGAACGAGACGAAGGGTTGGCTGATAAAGGGCTTCTGTTCAGTCAGTGCGCGTTGAGCATTCACCGAAGTTAGCGTATTTCCAACGATCTGAATCGTTTCAGGTGAGATGGCAACAACTTTTCCCGTCGCGTCGGCAACGGTTACCGAATTAAAACTGTCGGTTTGGGATTTTAAGCGTTCAACTTCTTCGAATGCCCGGCCCAGCCCATCCGGCTTGCTCATCATGCCCGCACTGTAGGCGAGTTGTTGTTGGGCCGAATGCAGAAACTGATCGGTACTGGCAGCCAGTTTCGCCGCATAAATGCGGTTTGATTCGAGTGTGTTGTCGATCAATTGCTGGCGCTGAACGCGATAACTTGAATAGAGCGCGTTGCCTAGCGTAATAAGTGCAGTCGCAATAGCGAGAAGCAGTATCAAACCACGAAGGTCAATCTTGAAAAGCGACTTGCCACTCATCTAAAACGAACCGATATTTGCATTTGGGCGGGATTATCATACGTCATTTCCTAATCGATTGGCCGTGGCTTTTTGTCTAAGTTGGCTGAGCATTTTTGCAATCTGTGCTTGTACCCATGCACTGTGCGCGCTCATTCTGGGCAGCGCCCGCGCCTGTCAGCAGGTGCGGTGCGGGTCAATATTCCCTGCATTACCCAGGTGGCATATCGCATGAAAGAGGCAACGCAGCACTTGGCACTGTATGTTCGCGCGCTGCACGGCGCAGAAAGTACGGTGTGTGTTCGCGACTACACCGTCAGCTCAAACAGCACCGTGGACGAAGGGCTTGAGGTCAGGGAAGACACCCTGACCGCGACGTTTACCAATGGTGTGGTCATTCGGCGCACCCTTGAACAAGACCGCTTGCCGGTCAGTGCGGACACCTGCCCCGAGTGCTGGATCATCTATGAAGTGCTGGAGTGCCCGGTCGACCAGTTTACGGTTGCACCCGCACACATGACCTTCAATTCGACGTGCCGCGAAACCTGGTGGATGACCTACCACAACTAGTGCCCGCGCGCAGGTGAAGCGCTTTCGCGCAGAGAGCCACGCTTTGCTGTTGCGTGCACCGGGGGCCGCCGGTATGGTTGCGCGGTCACGGTCAATCCCGTGACCGACCTTGGCCGGTCGAATCAATCAAGGCGCACAGCGCCCACCATCCGAATGCAGGCGCTTTTTGGCGCTTGCATGTCGTGCTATGGCGGCTGTGCGCGGGACACCTTCGGGTGTGCCGGGTGCCTTGATTCCCGGTCGGCCAACCTGCGTACAGTCGCCACCATTCACTTGCTTGGCCGCAAGCGGTGACGGCTCCTCTAATCAAGGAGTTCCTATGCACACCTCCGATTCCCCTCCGATTACGACCGCACAAGGTGTGGTGTTCCATTGCACGGGCGATGCACACCAGCAGCGCGCGCTGTTCTGCGTGGTTGACGGTGTACCGATAGCCGATGCGCTGAGCAGCATTTCCGATTTGCTGGCCCCCGCGCGAGCGGCGGTGTATGCCGCTGCCATGGGTGAGCAGGTGCTGGCCGGAGACAGCGCCTGGCTGGTGCACCATAGCCTCGACAGCGCCAAAGCCGTGGTGGATGCCCTGATCGGCACACTCAACCCGCCGTAAAGGTGCTAGCGTTGACCCCACTATAAAAAGGGGGGCGCATGTCGATCATCCTTCAGCAGCACCCGGCGCCGGTTGCCGGTGCCTCAGGCGAGGCGTTTCGTGAGCAGGCCGCCGATGGTTTCAGCCTCGGCGGTTTTACCTGGCGTCATGGCAAGGCTGATAGCGCGCGGGCGGTGGTCATCATCAACGCGGCTACCTCGGTACGCTGCCGGTTCTACTTCCGTTTCGCCGAGTACCTGTTTGCCAATGGCTTCGATGTGATCGTCTACGACTACCGGGGCATCGGTGAGTCGCGGCCAGCGTCGATGCGCGGGTTTCAGGCGTCCTGGTCCGACTGGGGCGTACTGGATTTCGAGGCGATGCTGCAGCGGGCGATGCGTGTGTTTCCCGGTCAGCCCATTGATGTCATCGGCCACAGTTTTGGTGGGTGTGCCGCGGGGCTGGCGCCTTCGTCGGCGGTGATTCGGCATTTGGTCACGGTGGGGGCGCAATTTGCCTACTGGCGTGATTACGCCGCGGCCAGCCGTTGGCAACTGGTGTGCAAATGGCATGTGTTGATGCCGTTGCTGACACGGTTGTGTGGCTATTTTCCGGGCAAGCGGCTGGGCTGGCTGGAAGACACGCCGGCTGGCGTGGTGCGTGACTGGAGCCGATCCAGTGCGCGCTATGAAACGCGGCCCAGTGGTCAGGCGTTGGCCGAGTTGCACTTTGCCCGGGTAACGGCGAAAACCCTGGCCATCAGCCTGAGCGATGATCCGTTTGGTACCGTACCAGCGATTGAGCGATTGCTGGCGTATTTCAAGGCCAGCCCACGGGTGCACCTGCGTATTGTCCCTGAAGATATCGACGAGGCGCAGGTGGGGCATTTTGCGTTTTTTCGTAGCCGCTACGAAGGGCGTTTATGGCCGATTGCGTTGGGGTGGTTGAAGCGTGGCGAACTGACCGCGTGCGCACCGGGGCGGGTGGTCCCGCCCTACGCCTGACATGCAGCCTGTAGGAGCCGGGCTTGCCCGCGATGCAGACTCCGCGCAGCCACTGGTACCGCGCTGACGCCATCGCAGGCAAGCCAGCTCCAACAGGGATTGTAGGAGCCGGGCTTGCCCGCGATGCAGGCGCCTCGTATCCACTGGCACCGCGCCGGGGCCATCGCAGGCAAGCCAGCTCCAACAGGGATTGTAGGAGCCGGGCTTGCCCGCGATGCAGACTCCGCGCAGCCACTGGCACCCCGCTGACGCCATCGCAGGCAAGCCTGCTCCAACAGGGATTGTAGGAGCCGGGCTTGCCCGCGATGCAGACGCCTCGTATCCACTGGCACCGCGCCGGGGCCATCGCAGGCAAGCCTGCTCCAACAGGAAATGCAGTGTTCTGCAAAGATCCCTGTGGGCGATGCCGTTTGGGTCAGGCTTTGCGCTTCAGCGGCTGTACGCTGAATTTCACGCCCGCCAGGCCGTGTTCGATCAGGGCACGAATGTTGGCGTGGTCGGTGCCTTGTGGTGTAGCCACTACGCTGCGGTAGTGTTCGCCGAACGCCAGCAGGGCTTCCTGGTCGCTCAGGCCTTCCAGCAGGGCCAGGCCCAGGGTTTTGCACGAGCCTTCGTTCTGCCCGGCTGCGTTTTCGACGCCGCCATTGTTGAACGCCTGTGGCTGGTAGTCGTAGCCCGCCGCGATGAACGCCAGGGTGTCGGCAAAGACGTGTTCGCCGCTGTTGAGGCTGGCGCGCAGGGTGGTCAGGTCAGTCATGGGTTTTTCCTTTGGCAAATGCCGCCTGTTGTTCTGGGCTGGCTTCTTTCTGGTATTGGCTTTTCCACTCGGCATAAGGCATGCCGTACACCACTTCGCGGGCGTCATCCAGGCTGAGGTCGATCTGGCGCTCGTCGGCAGCGGCCTTGTACCACTTGGACAGGCAGTTACGGCAGAAGCCGGAGAGGTTCATCAGGTCGATGTTCTGCACGTCGGTACGCTTGCGCAGGTGTTCGACCAGGCGGCGAAAGGCCGCCGCTTCGAGTTCGAGTTGCTCTTGAGGCGTCATGGCTAGTCTCGTGAAGGTGTGGCGCAGTGGGTCAGTTTACCGCGATACGGCTTTTTTCAGGTGGCGACCGCCGTTGATCACCACGCTGCTGCCCGTGCTGTACTGGCTCTCCAGCAGGAAGAGCACCGCGTCGATCAACGGTTGAGCCCCGGGCTCGAACTCCAGCAGGGCCTTTTTCAGGGTTTGCTGGCGGTACTCTTCGTCGCTGTTTTCCTTGAGGATCAGCAAGCCCGGAAGGATCGCGTTGACGCGTACGCGCGGTGCGTACTTTTCTGCAAAGGACAGCACCATGTTCTGCAGCGCCGCCTTGGTTGCGGCATAGCCAATATGGCTTTTGCTGCCGCGTGAGGAGGTTTCATCGCAGACATGGATGATGTCTGACTTGTCCAGCTTCAGCAGGTGTTCGCCCAAGGCCAGGTTGAGGTGGTAGGGCGCCTCTACATGCAACTTGAACATGGTATTGAGGTTGGCCAGGCTGTCGTCCAGCCACAGCGAGGCGTTGTGGATGATAGCGCGCAAGCCGTCGAAGTTGTCTTGCAGGAACTGGATCAGCGCCAGGCGATCTTGCTCGTCGCACAGGTCGGCCTGGAACTGGATGATGTTCGGGTGCGCGGCCTCTGGGCTCTTGCTACGGCTGGCGCTGACGACGGTATGGCCGGCTTGCGCAAGCCTCAGAGCCAGTGCCAGGCCAACACGTTGGCTGGCTCCGGTGACTAGAATTGGGCTGTTCATGTAAGGGCGGTCAACTTTTCTTACGTGTTCGCAGGGTTAGTGCCCAGCATACCCGAACTGCGCAGTGTTGCACGCGCCCTGAGCCGGCTAGCGGCTTTCCAGTGTGGGGGCCGTGGGCGTGGCGGGGTGTGTGCTGCTGGCGTTGAGCCAACCGGCCAGGCAACGGGTCGACAGTGGGATGAAGACGTAGACCATCATCGGCGTCAGGGCCAGGGTGCTGAGCAGCACGCGTGGCAGCAGGCTCAACTCGGCGAGCCAGTGGCCGAACAGCAGGTTGAAGGCCAGCGATACCGGGAAGAACGCCAGCCAGATCGCCACGGCTTGTTTCCAGCGAGGTGGGCGCTGTGCGGCATTGCTGCCAAACCAGCCGTCGATACCACTGACACGGTGTTCCGACGGTTGTTGAAACAGGCCGTTGCCGCGGGCGAGCCATGCCGTGCGTGAGGCCGAGTGCTCCCAGGCATGCAGGGTTTTTTCGTCGGCAAAGCGAAAGATGATCTGGAATTCATCGTCTTGCGGCGGCGGGGCCAGCACGCCCGAACCCAGATAACCGGGAAAGTCGGTGGCCAGTTGTTCGCCTTCACGTAACCAGGCGATCAGGTCCTGGTAGCGGCCATTGGCAACGCGGCGCGCCACCATCAAGGTAACGGGTGGGGTAGACATCGTGTATCTCCTGGCTTTATGGAGGCGGCGGGTAGCCGCGCCCATGGAACGCTGCCCGGGGTGGTGGGCAGCGTTTGAACACAAGCAAGGATTATTCCGTAAATGGGCTGGCGCGTCAGTGCTGATCTACGCCGGGTGGGTTCAGATCGGTCTTGTGCCTTGGCGGCAATAGCGGAGTAGAATGGCCTCCACCTTCTGAAAATGCGGCTGTCCCGGCGATGACTGAATCCGCTCATCCCTCCCTGAGCTCCACTGCCCTCGATCACGAGGAGCTGTTTCCTATCCGTGAGGTGTCCCGATTAACCGGTATCAACCCGGTGACGTTGCGTGCCTGGGAGCGCCGTTATGGGTTGATCCAGCCAACACGCACCGAAAGTGGGCATCGGCTGTATTCCCAGGCCGATATTGACGAGGTCCGTAATATCCTCGGCTGGATCGAACGCGGTGTGGCGGTGAGCAAGGTCGGTAGCCTGCTTGCCAAGAGCCAGGTCATCAAGGCACAGACGCTGCAGGCACCACCACAAGGCGTGCAGAACGATTGGGCGCAGTGGCAGGTTCAGTTGCGCCAAGCGGTCCGCTCGTTCGATGAGCGCCAGCTTGAGCAAGTGTATGGGCAGGTGTTTGCCAGTTATCCGCTGGTGGTGGTGTTCCAGGACATTCTGATGCCCGTGTGGCAGGAACTGCGCACGGCCCAGGAGGTGTTTGGCCAGCTTAGCGAGTGGCTGTTCCTCGACGGTTTCCTGCGGGCCCGCGCCTTGCAACGTTTGCAGTTGGCGCGTGAGCAGCAAGAGCTCCATGTCGTGCTGGCGGCAATCCCCGGGCAATGCCGTGAGCTGGAGCTTTTGGTGGCCGCGTTGTTGCTGGGCAGCAGCGAGGTCGCCGTGAGCGTGCTGTCGCTGGGGCAACCGCTTGAGGAGTTGAGCCTGGTGTGCGAGCGTATCAAGCCTCATGCTCTGGTGTTGTTTTCCAATCATCCGCCGGCCCCTGACCTGCCCAAGCGTCTGGCGCGCCTGGCATTGGGCCTGGAGTGCCCGCTGTTGTTTGCCGGCGAAGCCGCAGACCTCGCCCAAGACCTGTTGATCGGCTCGCAGGTGGCGTGTCTGGGCAGTGAAGGGCGGTTGATGCGCAGGCGGCTGCAGCAGTATCTGGCGGGGCACCTCGATACCTGAAGGTGCGGCCTTCAGGCCGCGTGCACATCCGGATGCGCGCGGCGGTGTTGTTGCAGAATGTACTCGCGCAGGCGCTCGGTCTCGGCAGGGTGGCGCTGGCTCAGGCGATAGGCTGCAAGGCCGTCAGCCGCACGCCGTTGCAGGGTGCCCTCAAGTGCAATGGGTGCCTCTGCGCTCCCGGGGTTGAACCACAGCGAGAATCGCGCAGGTGGCTCTGGCTGGCGCACTTCAAGCAGTACCCCTTTGAACGATATCTCCCGTACCCATAGATCCGTGCTCAGGCCCATGTCGTCTTCCAGCGCAGCCGGCGTGTCCAGGGTCAGGCGCCAGGGGCGTACCATCGGCCCGTCTTCGTAGATGCTCGGCGCGCCCACTTGCAGGTGCGTGGCGTGGAACTCGTCTTCGACCAACTGCAGGGGAAAACTCATCTGGTGGTTTTCGAACTGCGCTTGCAGGGTGACCTGTTCGTGGGCGATCAGGCGGGTCAGCAGGTTCTTGAGTTGGCTGTCGCTGTTGAGCAGCAGGCTGGCGGTCGCATCCGCCACATCGAACTGCGGCGAATGTTGCATGTTCTGAATGAAGTCCAGCTCATCCTGGGTGAGTAGGGCGTCTGTTTGCATGGTCAAACCCGGAAGTCGTGATCGGTCTGCGAGGCGGTAAATTGATTGACAACAATCTGCCCGCTTTGTTTACGACCGTTGGTCGCTTTCCAGTACCTTGATACGGGCCAAGGCCTCGGCCAACTGCTGCTCCAGCTGTGCCGCACGCTGTTCGGCTTCCACCTGGCGGCTGACATCGTTCTGAATGCCAATGAAGTACTTCAGCTGATCGGCTTCATTGTAGACGGGCGTGATTGACAGTTCGTTCCAGAAGGCGGTGCCATCCTTGCGGAAGTTGTGCAGGATTTCTCGGCAGGGGCGGCCTTCCTTGATGGCTTGGCGGATACGTGCGCGTGCCGGTTGGTCGCGCTCGTTCTGTTGCAGGAAACGGCAGTCACGGTAGAGCACATCGTTGGCGGTATAGCCGGTGATACGCTCGAAGGCGGCGTTTACGTAGATCAGGATGGTGTCGTCGCCTTCCTGTTCCGCGACCACAATGCCGTCTGTGGAGGCGTCAATCATGCGTTGCAGCAGTTTGGCGTTGATCATGGACAAGGGCCTGCAAAATGGGAAGAACGACCTGACAGGATGGCTGATTCTAGAAGATTGCGCGTAGCCCTACACCTTTGGCGTGGGGCCATTTGCCAGCCTGCGGTGTTAGTATCCTACGTTTTTACTCAGTTTCGGAATCTACTATGAAAGTCGCCATCCTTTCCGGTTCGGTCTATGGTACTGCCGACGAAGTTGCTCGCCACGCCGAGTCGTTGCTCAAAGCCGCTGGTTTTGAGGCTTGGCATGCTGGCCGGGCGACCCTTCAAGACCTGCAAGGTTTTGCCCCAGAGGCTTTTCTGGCCGTGACGTCGACCACCGGCATGGGCGAATTGCCAGACAACCTGATGCCACTGTTCTGTGAAATCCGCGATGCCTTGCCGGCAATTTGGCGTGGATTGCCAGGTGCCGTGATCGGTCTGGGCGATTCGAGCTACGGCGATACCTTCTGTGCTGGCGGTGAACAATTACGCGAATTGTTTGCCGAGATGGGCCTGAAGGAAGTGCAGCCGATGCTGCGCCTGGATGCCAGTGAGACCGTTACCCCGGAGGCCGATGCCGAACCCTGGTTGGCCGGGTTTGCTGCTGCCCTGCGCGGCTGAGCGGTGCTGTTGGTCGCCTTGTCCTGACCTTTTTGCGCAATGACTCACACGGTCAATAGGCTGGCTGGCAATGCAACTCTCGGGTTGATCAAAGCTGGCTAGACTGTTTGCCAGCAGCGCACATGAATGTGCCGAGGTGATTGCAATGAATAGCGCCAATACCTTGCTCAAGAGGACTTCGACCACGCCACGGGGACTGCGCAGATGCCTCTTGCCGAGATACCGTTAAGTGTCTGGCGCACCCGGGGGCATCATTTTTCGTTCCGGGGCCAAACCCTCCGTTACTGGACCGCCGGCCATGGCGAACCACTGCTGTTGCTCCATGGCTTTCCAACCGCCAGTTGGGATTGGCACTATCTCTGGCAGCCTCTGGCACAGCGCTATCAGGTGATTGCCTGTGACATGCTCGGTTTTGGCGATTCCTCAAAGCCCCTGCACTACAGCTACAGCCTGCTGGAGCAGGCGGATATCCAGCAGGCGTTGCTTGAGCACCTGCAGGTCACTGAGCCTGTGCATCTGTTGGGGCATGATTATGGGGCTACGGTCGCTCAGGAGCTGGTGGCGCGTCACCATGAAGGGCGGGCGCAGATCGCCAGTTGCGTGTTCCTCAATGCAGCGCTGTTCCCCGAGTGCCATCGGCCTCTGCTGATTCATAAGCTGCTGCTTAGTCGGCTTGGCTGGCTGGTGGCACGCTCGTTTCGGCGTGATGATCTGGTCAATTGCGTCAGCAAGATCTACGGGCCTCGCACCCGTCCCAGTGAAAGTGCGCTGGATGACTGCTGGAGCCTGATGGTTGCCAACCGTGGCATGCGGGTATTGCACAAGCTCAGTACCTACCCGTTGGAGTGCATGACCTATCGCGAGCGCTGGGTCGGGGCGTTGCTGGTGGGCGGTGTGCCGCTACGGTTTATCAATGGCCTGGTGGACCCGGTTTGCGGAGGCCATGTGGTTGAGCGTTACCGGCAGTTGGTGCCGGAGCCCGATACGGTGCTGCTGCCGGGAGTTGGGCATTACCCACACACCGAATCACCGGTCCAGGTGCTGTATCACTACCTGGCGTTCCGCGCTTACTCCCGGCTGGGGCGGCCACTGAAACAGGCCTGATCCTGAATGTTGAGGATGTTCCTGTTGGTGTGGGCCCGGTGACGCTGCCACAAATGATTTGATTCTGGCACCGATCGCTCATCGCTTCACTGCGATGACGCGGCCGACTGAAGCCCGCAGCGGTACAGAATAAAAAAGGCCGCTGCAAAGCAGCGGCCAAGTAAGACGTAGATCAAGGAGCTTCAAAATCAACGTCGGTGAACTGGGTAGGTACTCCGCTATTGAGTAAGCCTACAAGCCTGCCAGGAGTTGCTTGTTGAGCGGCTCTACTGGGCAGGTGGGCTTAGAATAAGGCGCTGATCTTTCAGGAAAAATAGTGGTTTCTGACATTCTCTTTTACGCAGGCTGTAATAGTTTTAGGTTATGCAGCACTTTCACCGCAGGCAAGACGGCGTGTTGGTGTTTTGTTTTGGGGTGTTTTTTTATGTCGGAAAACAGGCAGTAAGTGGGTTGTAAATAAGCGCGCTGAAGGAAAACACTTTTAAGTACTGGGCGCATTAATTGGATCCATTAGTTCTGATTAATTTTGATACTTTTCAGGCACTTTCTCCTCTTGGGTTTGCACGTTCTTGTGGGTAGTTTCTTGGCCGCTAATAACCACATTCACAAGGATGGCGAATGAATACCTCTACACCGTTTACATTGTCCACTGAACGACTGGAGAACTTCAGTGTGCAAGAACTTCTACTTGAAATGACCAATACCGTATTGAAGATACAGTCGGTTTTAAGCACGGCCCCTTCTTTAGCGCAGGTCATACGTCAACAGTTTCAGGTGCGAATGGCTGCGTTGGGTTGCGATGTTGATCTTCAGGCCTTGCGGGTTCAACAGGGCGTACCGCTGATCGACCTTGCGCTGCAGGCCATGGTTGATCAGCAGGCACTGTCGCTTGAGCAAATGGGCCCGCAGCTTTTCGCGGCGGGTGCAACTCAGCCCATCAATGCCGATGTAAACCTTATTCATCAGGTGCTTGGCGAACTGCTTCCCCAGTGGGCTGATACATGGTTGGAGCAACTTCAAGATTTTTGGGCGGGCGCGTTAAGCCCCGATGAAGCGTTTGGCCCAGACACCCTTAACCAACTGCTGGCCTATCTGTTCTTTCTCGATATTAATTTGTGGGCCAAGGGACGCCCTGAAAGAGCCGCCCGTTGCAAGCAGTTGAAGGAGAGCATCGTTAATAGTGGTACGACGCTCAGGGCACTTTCGCTGGTTGACGATAGCGGGCAGGCCACTCCACTTTCGCAGGCCTTCGTATCAGGTGATTTTGCCGAGCATCCCGCCGACACAGTGGTGTGTTTGTACAGCACCTGGGATGGGCTGGGGCTGTATGGTGATCTTCAGTCGCTGCTGGGTGACGTGACGTGGCGCCTGCAAAAAACTGAAACGCGTCAACCACTGTTACAGCACTTGGCGCCTGCGCAACAGGCCCTGCTTCAGGGGCAGACGCTCACGGTTGTCGAGCAGCCTTTTGCTGAAGACGTGTTCAAACAACACGTTGCTGATCTGCAGCGTACTCAGCGACAGTGGTTTCTCGACATCCTGCAGAACGCACGTGCTCACTCGCAGCCTGCACCTCAGGTGTGGGAAGCGCTGGCTGCGATGGAGCAGCAGCGCATACTGGTTTCAACGCTTCAGGCGCGTCATGCCGATCGCCTCAGGCAGTACCGTGTTTCCCGTCAACCAGACTGGTTGCGGTTTCTGGTCGGTGACGAAAAAGTCGCTTATGAGCAGCGTGAAAAAACGCTCGAAGATGCCCAACTGCGTGTAGATACGTTGCTTGAGGGGCATGCCAGCCATGAGGATTATGCCCGCCTGCAAATCCAGGCATATGTGCAAAAGCACCTGGGGCTGACCATCGACGCTGAGCAAGTTGTGCTCAATGTCGCGTACTCAATAGACCTCGATGGCCATGTACAAACCGGCAGCCGGCAATTGAGCCTTGGCCAATGGGTGCTCTCGGGAGGCTATCAAGGGCAAGAGGCTCAGGTCGTTGTGCAGGTTGTCCAAGGGCCAGACCTTTCGGCGCAGTTCATTGCTGCGATGATTGCCGAGCTGAATCTGCGCATGGGTTACATCGATGCCGTGCGAGCCCTTTACCTGACAGAGGAGGGAACAGCTGCGATGGCCGACGCCCTGCAGGCGCGCTTGTCGTTGTCGTTTCTGAGTGCGCGTTATCAGGGCATGGACCCAACGGCATTTGAGGTGTTTGAACGCCTTGGTCAGCACAACGGCTCGTTGGCGTCGCTGGGTGTCGAGGTGGGATGTGTGTTGCTCAATGAGCAAGGGGTGGTACTGAAGGATCTGTTCTATGTGCGTTATCCCCAGGGTGATGACTGGCGCTATATCGTTTACGCGCCGGGTGCGCCAGGGGGTGATGTCAGGGTGTTTGACGCTGTGCATCATCTGAGCGACGCCATGGCTGGGTGGTCAGCTACAGCGCCAGGCTGTGATTATCTGGTCGGCCAGGTTGCCTTTGCAGAGCGGTCCGGCTTCAGGCGCCATCTTGAGCAACAGCATCGCTCCACCACGCATTGGATACGTAACAGCATGGTGCTGAAGCCTTGGGAGGCAAGCACATGGAGCGACGCGCTGTCCAAGATTGCCTCAATGAAAGTGGAGGGTCTGCTGGATGAGCTGCAGGCCGTCACGCCGAAATGGTACCGCGATGCTACCCCCAACGACCGTCAGGCGCTGAGCAACCTGGACTTCATGTTGCAGGCACTTGGCCAGGAATATGAAAAAAACTACAGCCTTCCCCATTTCCGAAGCTTTGCCCACCATGAAGTCGGGCAATGGCTCAACACGTTGCTCGGTTCGAATTCAACGGGTGGCTGGGTAGACCCTGACACGGTGTTGGTAACACTTGAGGCGGGCGCCGAGATGACGCTGACTCAAGTGGTGATAAGCGGATACGGCAGCAGTTTCAATTTCGAGGAGTTCGCCAGGTTCGCCTCAACCCGCGGGCAGGATCTGTCGAGGCTTGATCGTCGACGTGTGGCGAGCTACATACGTTCGGCAAAGTTGGGGGAGCGCTATATCGCGCAGGCCAAGCAGACACTGGTGAAGACCGATGCGAAATACGGCCTGTATCGCGCATTGCATGGCCACTTGCTGCGCCTGCAGATCACGCGGACCGCGCTCTGCGAAGTGTTGCAGGGGAACCTTTCGTCAGCGCAGCGCCGCTGGATGAAGGCGACGGTCGAATCGCTGCTGGAACTCGAACCGCCCGTGGTGGGTGGCGACAGAACCTACCAAAAGGACGGTGTGTACCAGCTTGCCTTGCGCGGCCAGCGTATCGAAGGTGTCTATATTCTCCGGCACATGCAGGGCAATGCCGCGGACGACCTGCTGTACACCCCGGATGCCCCTGATGGCCGCTGGTTGCGCAGTCGGGAAGACCTGATCAGTCAATGGAAGGCGTATGGCCTCGGTGATTACTTCTATCGCCGAGTGGCGATCAAGGATCAGCGGATCATCGGTACCTTGATTAACGATATCGCGCGCGCGGGTGACCCCACCGATCTGATCGTCAGTGCCTACGGTGAGTACACCCGGATCAGTGATCTTGGTGATGAGTTCGATGCCATGACGCTGCGCATCATCGACGATGTCGATCACGACACGACCAGCGTTGCCGAGCGGATATCGCGGTTGTTGTTTGAGGTGGTGCTCAGTACCGCGTCCATTCTTTCGATGCCGTTTCCACCGGCGTCAATGACGATATCGGCCTTTACTACGTTGCGAGCATTCACGAGGGGGGCGCTGGCCTACCGTGATGGTGACCGGGCTTCAGCGCTGGTTTCCTTTGCGTTGTCAGGGTTGGGGGTATTCTCGATGGCAGGGGGATGGGGGCGCTTGCTTGCTGCCCTTTCCAAGTCGTCGAGTGGGCAGAGTTCTGCCCAGGTGGCGTTGCTCAAAAACTTGTGCAAGGAGCTCGTAGCACCCGTCGCGCCCAAGGCCGCGAGCCCTACCTACAAGGTGTTCAAGGAAGAGCTGACACTGTTCCTTGGTGGCCTGGAAGCCAGCGCGCAGGCTCTCCCTAAAGGTCATGCCCCATTCGCCAGCTAATGGTTTTTGCAGTGGCCAGCAGCCGTTGAGCGGCTGGCCCCTGTTCATCGGCATGAAAGATCGAGGTCGGGCCGACCACGGTGATAACCGCCGCGATCTTGCCGACCGCGTTGAACACGGGCGCTGATAGCGCATCGACGCCGGGCATCAGCAGGCCGTGGATATGGTGCAGGCCACGTTCACGGATTTGCGCAAACAAGGCGTCGTACTCACTGGCGGTCTGCTTCAGGGCCGCCAGTTCCTGATCGCGCAGCTCGAGGGTTTCGCGCTCCGGCAGGTAGGCACCGAACACCAGCCCGGTGGATGAGCTGAGCAGCGGCAGTACCGAGCCGATCTGCGTGACCACAGTTACGGCACGCACGGCCGGCTCAATGCTGACCACGGTTGGGCCCTTATTGCCCCATACGGCCAAAAAGCAGCTTTCATTAAGCTCATCACGTAATTGCGACAGCGGCATTGCGCCGACCTTCAATACATCGATGCCACCCAGTGCGGCCAGGCCGATGCGCAGCGCTTCACGGCCCAGCCCGTAGTGGTTGGTCGCCGGGTTCTGTTCGGCAAAACCGCTGGCGATCAACGCCTGCAGGTAGCGGTGAACCTTGCTTGCGGGCATTTGAACGTGTTCGGCCAGGCGTGACAGTGACGTGGCGGGCGACAGTTCAGCCAGGGCCTTGAGGATGTCGGTGCCGACCTCTGCCGAGCGAACCTTCTGTTTGCCGGTGCTATCGGCGGTGGAGCTGGCTTTGGCCATGGGGCATTCGATCCGGGAGAGACAGGAGGGCGTCTTTATAGCTTGACGGACTTTGGCAATCAAATTACGTTATGCGTAATGTGATTACGATAAAAATAATGCAGACGTGCTGTCACCGCCTGGTCGGTTCGCAGCCAACTGCCCGTAACCGGCCTCATGGCCAGGAGTCTCGATGAACCTCGATTCCACGTCCTCACTCAGCTACCAGAGCGGTTTCGGTAACGAATTCGCCAGCGAAGCATTGCCGGGCGCCCTGCCTGTCGGGCAAAACTCTCCGCAAAAGGCCCCGTACGGGCTGTACGCCGAACTGTTCTCCGGCACCGCGTTCACCATGACCCGCAGTGAACTGCGCCGCACCTGGATGTACCGTATCCGGCCGTCGGCCCTGCATCCGGCGTTCGAGCGCCTGGAGCGTCAGTTGGCCGGTGGCCCATTGGGCGCGGTGACGCCAAACCGGCTGCGCTGGAACCCGCTGGATATCCCCGCCGAGCCGACCGATTTCATCGACGGCTGGGTCGCCATGGCGGCCAACTCGGCTGCTGACAAGCCAGCGGGTGTGAGCGTCTACAGCTATTGCGCCAATCGCTCGATGGAGCGCGTGTTCTTCAACGCCGACGGCGAACTGTTGCTGGTGCCGGAGCAGGGCCGCCTGCGTATCGCCACCGAGCTCGGTGTGCTGGAGGTCGAACCACTGGAAATCGCCGTGCTGCCGCGTGGCTTGAAGTTCCGTGTCGAACTGCTCGACGGTACCGCGCGCGGCTACATCGCCGAGAACCACGGTGCGCCGCTGCGTATCCCGGACCTTGGCCCGATTGGCAGTAACGGCCTGGCCAACCCGCGTGATTTCCTGGCGCCGGTGGCCCATTACGAAGAGCACCAGGGCCCTGTGCCGTTGGTGCAGAAGTTCCTGGGTGAGCTGTGGGGCTGTGTGTTGCAGCATTCGCCGCTGGATGTGGTGGCGTGGCATGGCAACAACGTGCCGTACAAGTACGACCTGCGCCGTTTCAACACCATTGGCACCGTCAGCTTCGACCACCCGGACCCATCGATTTTCACCGTACTGACCTCGCCGACCAGCGTACCGGGCATGGCCAACATCGACTTCGTGATTTTCCCGCCACGCTGGATGGTGGCCGAGAACACCTTCCGTCCGCCATGGTTCCACCGCAACCTGATGAACGAGTTCATGGGCCTGATCCAGGGGGCTTATGACGCCAAGGCCGAAGGTTTCCTGCCTGGCGGTGCGTCGCTGCACAGCTGCATGAGCGCCCATGGCCCGGATGCTGAAACCTGTGCCAAGGCGATTGCCGCTGACCTGGCACCGAACAAGATCGATAACACCATGGCCTTCATGTTCGAGACCAGCCAGATGCTGAGACCGACGCGCCATGCACTGGAATGCCCGCAATTGCAGGCCGACTACGATAGTTGCTGGGCATCGTTGCCGAGCACCTTCACCCCGAATCGGAGATAACCCATGAATCAGTCCGCCATTGCCCGTAGTTGGGTCGATCACGCCAACGGGCATAGCGATTTCCCGCTGCAGAACCTGCCCCTGGGTATCTTCAGCCGTAACGACCAGACGCCACGCTGTGGTGTTGCCATTGGCGATGCCATCCTCGACCTGGAAGGCGCTTTGGCCGCGGGCCTGTTCGAGGGCCAAGCCCGTGCTGCTGTCGAGGCTACCCGTGGCGGTGCGCTGAATGCGTTCTTCGCATTGGGCCGTGGTGCCCGGGTTGCCCTGCGCGAGCGTCTGCTGGCGCTGTTGGGTGAACACAGCGAGCACCAGGCCGCACTGCGACCACTGCTGTATCCGGCTGCTGAGTGCCAGTTGCACCTGCCTGCCCGGATTGGCGATTACACCGACTTCTACGTAGGCATCGAACACGCCAAGAACGTTGGCAAACTGTTCCGTCCGGACAACCCTTTGCTGCCGAACTACAAGTATGTGCCGATTGGTTATCACGGCCGTGCTTCGACCATTCGTCCGTCGGGTACGGATGTCCGTCGGCCGAAGGGCCAAACCCTGCCTGCCGGGCAGAGCGAGCCGACCTTCGGCCCTTGCGCACGGCTTGATTACGAGCTGGAGCTGGGCATCTGGATCGGCCAGGGCAACGCGTTGGGCGAGGCCATTCCGGTGGCCGAAGCAGCTGAGCATATCGCCGGCTTCTGCCTGCTCAACGACTGGTCGGCGCGTGACATCCAGGCGTGGGAGTACCAGCCACTGGGCCCGTTCCTGTCCAAGAGCTTCATCTCTACGGTTTCGCCGTGGGTGGTGACGGCCGAAGCGCTGGAGCCGTTCCGTTGCGCCCAACCGGCACGCCCGGAAGGCGACCCGCAGCCACTGCCTTACCTGCTCGACAAGCGCGATCAGGCGCTGGGCGCCTTCGACATCGAGCTGGAAGTGCTGCTGGTGACCGAGCGCATGCGTGAGCAGAACCTGCCGGCCCATCGCCTGACCCTGAGCAACACCTTGAGCATGTACTGGACCGTGGCGCAGATGGTCGCGCACCACAGCGTCAACGGTTGCCAGCTGCAATCGGGCGACCTGTTCGGTTCTGGCACCCTGTCGGGCGCTAAACCCGGTCAGTTCGGCAGCCTGCTGGAGATCACCCAGGGCGGCAAGGAGCCGATCGAGCTGGCATCCGGCGAAGTGCGCCGCTTCCTTGAAGACGGTGACGAGATCATCCTGCGTGCCCGTTGCATCCGCGACGGTGTTGCCAGCATCGGTTTTGGTGAGTGCCGCGGCAAGATCCTGCCAGCACACTAAAAAAGAGGGCAGGGCATGGAACTCTATACCTACTTTCGTTCGACGTCGTCGTACCGGGTACGGATTGCCCTGGCGCTCAAGGGGCTGGATTTCCAGTCCCTGCCGGTCAACCTGCTCAAAGGCGAGCAGCGTGAGCCTGCGTTTCTGGCGCTCAATCCTCAGGGCCGTGTACCGGCCCTGAGGGTCGACTCGGGGGCGTTGCTGGTACAGTCGCCGGCGATCATCGAGTATCTGGAAGAACGTTATCCACAGCCGGCACTGCTGCCTGCTGCACTTGAGCAACGCGCTCAAGTGCGTGGGGTGGCGGCGCTGATTGGTTGTGACATCCACCCGTTGCACAATGTCAGTGTGCTCAACCAACTGCGTCAGCTAGGGCATGACGAAACGCAGGTCAACCAGTGGATCGCCCACTGGATCAGCCAAGGGCTGGCGGCGGTTGAGCAGTTGATCGGTGACAGTGGCTACTGCTTCGGCGCGCAACCGGGCTTGGCGGATGTCTACTTGATTCCCCAGTTGTATGCCGCGCAGCGGTTCAGTATCGATCTCGGCGCTTATCCTCGCATCAATCGGGTAGCGGCGCTGGCCGCGCAACACCCGGCGTTCATCCAGGCACACCCGTCTAACCAACCGGATACCCCATGACGCGGCAGGTGATGAGGCTCAATGAATCGATGTCGCTTTGGGGGGCAGGTGGCTCAGGCGCTCGGTCAGGCGTAAACGCTGGATCGGGTCTTCGCTGAGCAACAAGGCATGCTCCAGGTCGAAACGTTCGGCCTGTGGGCAATCCAGTCGCTGGTAGAGCGTGGCTCTGGCCAGGTAGTCACTGGCATTGGCTGCCCCTAGTTCGACGACCCGTTCAGCATCTTTCAGTGCTGCCAGGTCGTCGTCATGGGTGGTGTGCAATTGCCGCAGGTTGCGTGAAAGGCGTTGCAGCATCTGGCGTGGGCTGGCGGTCAGCAGGTGTTCTGCGCTCAAGGTCATTTGCGGGCCGAACTGCCGGCCGAGCAGTTCGCGACAGTCGGCAGGGTACAGGCGACGTCCACCACACGGGTCGAGCAGGTGGTCGGCGCCCGGTACTCGCAGCAGGAAGTATCCCGGAAAGTTCACCCCCTCCAGTGGAATGGACAATCTGCGGGCCAGTTCGAGGCTCAACAGTGCCAAGGCCAACGGCTGGCCGCGACGGCGCAGCAGCACCTTGTCCAGCAAGGCTGCCTGAGGGCGTAAGGGGTAATACTCATCCTGCTGAAACCCCAGCGCGCAGAGCTGCCGCAGCAGAGGCTGGGCCAGTTCGTTCACAGACAACATGGGCAGGCCAACACTGACCTCGCGTTGCAGCGTTTGCACCTGCGCCAGGCAGTCGGCAGGTTGCACGCCGGGGTCATGCTCGGCGGCGATCCACAACCCCGCTTCAAACAGCGCGACAGGGTCACGTTCGAGGCAGGCCAGACAGGCTTTGCGTGGGTTCATGAAAGTCTCCGCTTACGCTTATTTTTTAGCCCCCTGCGTGGCTTTCGTCCAGTAGCGCTATCAGTTGCCCGGAGCGTGCCTATACTTGCATCAGCACCCAGCAATTCGGGAGCTTGTCGATGTTTTCGCTGATGCAAAGCACGCGCACCCACTCGCTGCACCTGTGTATCGATCCTCCGACCGGGCTCAAGGCCGTGATTGCTATTCACAATGAGCAGCGTGGCCCCGCCATGGGCGGGTGTCGCTACCTGGCCTACCCCGACGATGACAGTGCGATGATCGACGCCATTCGTCTGGCTCAGGGTATGAGTTACAAGGCTGCATTGGCCGGCTTGCCGCTGGGTGGGGGCAAAGCGGTGATCATTCGAAACCCGCATGTAGAAAACCGAGCCGCGCTGTTTGAGGCTTTCGGTCGTTTTGTCGACTCACTCGAGGGGCGGTACATCACGGCCATCGACAGCGGTACGTCGACGTTGGACATGGACTGCATTGCGCAAACAACACAGCATGTCACGAGCACCACCGCGTCAGGTGATCCCTCGCCGTATTCGGCCATGGGCGTGTTTGCCGGTATCCGTGCGACTTCAATGGCGCGCTTGGGCAGCGACAACCTGGAAGGTTTGCGTGTGGCGGTGCAAGGGTTGGGTAATGTGGGCTTCGCCTTGGCGGAGCAGTTGCATGCGGCGGGCGCCGAACTGCTGGTCAGCGATCATGATCCTGGGCGGGTGCAATTGGCGATGGAGCAGTTCAATGCCCATCCGATTGCGTCTGAGGCGCTGATCAGTACCCCATGCGATATCTTTGCGCCCTGCGGTTTGGGTTCGATTCTTACAGGACAGAGTGTAATGCAGCTTCGTTGTGCTGCCGTTGCAGGGTCGGCGAACAATCAACTGACCACCCTGCAGGTGGCCGATCAGCTGGAAAACCGCGGCATCCTGTACGCACCGGATTACATCATCAACTCAGGCGGCCTGATTTATGTGGCGCTCAAGCACCAAGGTGAAGAGTTGCCGACCATTACCGAGCACCTGGCGCGCATTCCGTCGCGGCTGACAGAGGTCTTTGCCCATGCCCAGGCAGAGAAGCGCTCGCCAGCGCGCGTTGCGCAAACCTTGGCCGAGCGGCTGCTATACCCTTGAGTTGGGTTACTCGGCAGGGCTTTCGTCACCCAGCAGTTCGCTGAGCGCGTCGGGTTGGCTCTTGAAGGCCTTGGCGAAGACGTCGCGGTTTTTCGCCATGTAGATACCGGCGTCCTCAACCTGCTGTTCACTCAGTGACGGCACGGCTTTCTTCAGCACTTCGGCCAGCAGTTCAGCCAGCTCGAGCATCTTGTCGTGACGGTCTGCTTCGGCTTTATCCATGAACAAGCGCTCCAGGTCTCGGCTGCTGCGGTACACCACTTCGACGGCCATTCATCACCTCACATGCCTTTCGATAATTGAATAATACGAATACTGTATTTTTGTACAGTAAAGAGGATAAGGCAATCCCTCGGCTTTGAATAGTGGCATTTTTGCAGCCCCTGCCTCGGTCTTTAGCCCCCGGTCGCATTGAACGGGTGCACGCGCACGTGCCTTGCGGCAATCTGCCGCCTTCTCAAACCCAGTGCCTGGCCTTTTTACTGCATGCAGATAAAGCGTCATGTACTTGCCGCATTCTCCTTCAAGCCGTATCAAGGAATCTGTACCGTGAATAACAATTGGGCTGACAAACTGCGAAAAAGCCTGCATGGCTCTGCCGACTCACTGGGTAACTTGTGCGTTGAGGCCTTCCATTACCTGGCGTTGTTCGGTATCGGTGCGATCACGGCTTACGCCGCTGTAGTGACCTTCCTGGAGATGCTGGGCAAGGGCGGTGTCAGTGTCGATGACATCCTGCTGTTGTTCATCTACCTGGAATTGGGGGCGATGGTCGGTATCTATTTCAAGACCAACCACATGCCAATCCGCTTCCTGTTGTATGTGGCGATCACCGCCTTGACCCGTCTGCTGATCGGCGATGTATCGCATCACAAGGCCCCCGACGCAGGCCTGTTGTATGTGTGCGGCGGTATCCTGCTGCTGTCGTTCTCGATCCTGGTGGTGCGCTTCGCCTCGTCCCGCTACCCCTCGACCAAGGCGATTGACGCCAGTGGCAAGGAAATCGAAGAGGCCAAATAGGGCTGCTCGGTTTGTGTTGGAGCAGGCTGCCTGCTATGGCGTCGGCGGGGTGTCCGAGAGTGCGCGGCGTTTGTATCGCGGGCAAGCCCGGCTCCTACAGGCTGCATTCTCTGTTGGAGCAGGCTTGCCTGCGATGGCGTCGACGGGGTGTCCGTGAGTGCGCGGCGACTGCATCGCGGGCAAGACCCGCTCCTACAGGTTGCATTTTCTGTTGGAGCAGGCTTGCCTGCGATGGCCTCGGCGCGGTGACCGTGAGTGCGCGGCGTTTGCATAGCGGGCAAGCCCGGCGCCTACAGGTTGCATTTTCTGTTGGAGCTGGCTTGCCTGCGATGGCCTCGGCGCGGTGACCGTGAGTGCGCGGCGTTTGCATCGCGGGCAAGCCCGGCTCCTACAGGCTGCATTCTCTGTTGGAGCAGGTCTTGCCTGCGATGGGGGCGGCGGGGTGCCAGTGAGTGCGCGGCGTTTGTATCGCGGGCAAGACCCGCTCCCACAGTGATCAGCGCCAGAATTTCGTTGGCTAAAAAAAGAACCCCCGCTAAAAGCGGGGGTTCGTCAGCAACCTGGGGTTAGCCGTCTTCAGCTATTGAGGGCTTGCTGATTTTCCTCGAAGTCTTCCTGTAGCAACTGATCGGTGTGTTCGCTTTCGGCGCTTTGCTGAGACACTGCACGTTTATTGCGCAGTTTGCCGTAGAAGTGTTCCAGCGCGTGGTTGAGCTTCTCGGCTGCACCGTCCACCGCCTGCTCAAGCGAAGCGGCCTTGTGGGTTACGGAGATCGGTTGGTGGCCTTTGGGGCGAGCCTCCATCTGGCAACGTTTGTCGTGTGGGCCGGGCTTGGTACCGTTTTCGTCCCCCAGATGAACTTCGATGCGTGTGAGATCCTCTTCGAAGCGGTCGAGCTGTTGTTCGACGGTGCTGCGAACCCACTGTTCCAGCCGGATGCTGCTTTGAATATGGTTGTCGCTATTGACATGGACTTGCATAGATCAATCCTTATTCAGCTAGCTCGCAAGAGAATCGATGATGCCGGTATGGACCGTGGCAGTCATCGCCTCTTGACTACAAGGTCAGGCAGTTGGCGAAACAATTCAAGCCCTTTTGAAAGAAAAATATCTTGTCGCAAAAAGCAGGCTTTGGAAGGTCCGTGGGCTTGCTCTGGATCAAGAGGCCTCATCGCTGGCGTGCTGGGTGGATTGTTACTGGAAGTGTAAAAAAGCGTAAAGGCGCTTTACTCGGTGGTGAGAATAAATATCATTCGCCCCCTGTTTCTATTTACGTAAAATTTACATTTCCAGGGAGAGGTTCACCATGTCCCCCAGCTTCACCAAGTCCTGCCTTGCACTCGCTTTGTGTTCGCTTTATACCGCCCAGGCTTCGGCCCAGAGCCTGCCTCTGGAGTTGGACAACATGGTGGTGACCGCCTCCGGTTTTTCCCAGCAGATCAAGGATGCCCCGGCGTCGATTTCGGTCATTTCCCGTGAGCAGATCGAGAACAAGTCCTACCGTGATGTCACCGATGCGCTGCGTGATGTGCCGGGTGTAGTGGTAACCGGTGGTGGCAGTTCCAGTGACATCAGTATTCGTGGCATGGCCTCGAAATACACCTTGATGCTGGTAGATGGCAAACGCCAGGACTCGCGCGCTACGCGTCCCAACAGTGATGGTGCCGGGATCGAGCAGGGCTGGATGCCACCGCTGGAAGCTATCGAGCGAATCGAGGTGGTGCGTGGGCCAATGTCGTCGTTGTACGGTTCCGATGCCATGGGCGGTGTGATCAACATCATCACGCGCAAGGTCACGCCACAGTGGTATGGCGGCGTTCGCACCGAGACGACGTTCCAGGACCGCTCCGATTCCGGGGACTACTCCAGCACCAGCGCGTTCATTTCCGGGCCTTTGGTGGAGAACCTGGTGGGCCTGCAGTTGTATGGGCAGCGCTCACGCCGTGACGAGGACCACATCGTCAACGGCTTCAATGAGCAGAGTACCGACAGTGCCACGGCCAAACTGTCGTTCACCCCGGACACGAACAACGACATCACCGTTGAAGCCGGAAAATCCGAACAGGAACGCAATGCCACCCTGGGCCGCTCGGCGCGTTCTTCTTCCTCGCAGAACGATTACGACCGTACGCATTTCTCTGTGAGCCACTCGGGCCGCTGGGAAAGCGTCACCACCGACAGCTACCTGCAGCGGGAGAAAATCGAGAACCCCGGCCGCAAGATGGAGCTGGAGAACACTGTGCTCAACTCCCAGGCGTCGTTCTACAGTGACTCGCACACCACGACCTTCGGTGGTCAGTACAAGTACGAAGACCTGAGCGATCAAGGCAACCAGCTTGCCTCGGCGGCTACCCTCAATCAGCTTACCCGCTGGTCCTGGGCGTTGTTCGCTGAAGACGAGTGGCGTCTGACCGATCAGTTCGCCCTGACCGGCGGCTTGCGCATGGACCGTGACGAGAACTACGGCACGCATTGGTCGCCACGCCTGTATGGGGTGTATCACCCGACCGAGCAGTGGACGATCAAGGGGGGGGTGTCCACTGGCTACCGTTCGCCGGACATCCGTGCGGCTGTTGACGATTGGGGCCAGATCACCGGCGGTGGTGGCGATCCGGCGATTATCGTCGGCAATTCGGCACTGAAGCCGGAGGAAAGCGTCAGCCAGGAGATCGGTTTCATTTGGGACAACCTGGAGGGCTTCTCGACCGGCCTGACGGTGTTCAACACCGACTTCAAGGACAAGATCACCGAGCAGCGTCGTTGCACCGACAGCACGGGCAATGCGTCTGGGCAGTGCCAGATCGCGGGTACTTCGTACAAGTTCATCAGTGATCGGGTGAACGTCGATGAGGCGCAGATGCGTGGCGTCGAGGCCACTCTGGACTGGGCCATTACCCAGCGCCTGACATTGGCGACCAACTATACCTTCACCGATTCCGAGCAGAAGAGCGGGGCGCTCAAGGGCAAGGCGTTGAACCAGATGCCCCGGCACATGTTCAACGCCACCCTGGACTGGCAGAACACCGATCAGTTGGGCACATGGACGCGCCTGAACTACCGTGGCAAGACCTCCGACTATCTGGGGCGTACCACGATGTCTGATGGCACGCCGTCCTACACCTTTGTCGATGTTGGCGGCACCTACAAGGTGACCAAGAACCTCAAGCTGCTGGCGGGTGTGTACAACGTTTTCAACAAGGAAGTGGATTACGCCGAGTATCAAACGGTTCTGGACGGGCGTCGCTACACCGTCGGTATGGACCTGTCGTTCTGACCGAAGGGCGACGATATGGGGTTAGCTGCGTAGTGCCTGACGGTACTCGCCCGGTGTCGCGCCGAGGGCCTGACGGAAGCGGTTACTGAAGTGGCTGGCGCTGGCAAAGCCGCAGAGCAGGGCCACCTGGAGCATGGGCAGGTCACTGAAACGTAGCAGTTGGCGTGCCTTGGCCAGGCGCCGGGCCAGCAGGTACTGGTGCGGTGGCAGCCCAAAGCTGGTGCGGAACATGCGTGCGAAATGGTACTCGGACAGGTTGCACAGGGTGGCCAGTTCACCCAGGCTGATCGGCTGGTCGAGGTGCTGCTCGATAAAGTCGGCCAACTGCCGGCGTTGGTGCGGCGCCAGGCCACCTTTGAGCCTTACCCCCTGGCGCAAGCCGACCTGGTTGAGCAGGGCATGGCTGACCAGTTCATGGGCCAGGCTGCTGGTCAGCAGGCGCTCGGCAGGTTCGTCCCAGTCCAGGGCGATCAGTTGGCGAAAGCGTCGGGCCTGCTCGGGATCATCCAGAAAGGTGTTCTCTTGCAGTTGCAGCTCTCGCGGCTCACGGTCCAACAGGCGCACGCACTCCAGGGCGAATTGTTCCTGGGTGATGTACAGGTGTACCAGGCGGATCTTGCCGTTGATCACCCAGTTCGAGTCATGCCCGGCTGGAAGAATGCACAGCTTGTCCGGGCCTCCCTTGGCAGAGGGCCGTTCGCGGCGAAACGTGCCCGTGCCGCCGTCTATGTAGCACGACAGGGTGTGATGGCTGGGCGCCTGATAATCGCGTGCGTCGTCTTGATTGTTCCACAAGGCCGCTACCATGCCGTCACCCAGTTGCGCGCTGTGTTCCAGGCGGGTGTTGGGTGAATCATGCAGGGCGTTGAAGACTTGCAGGGTGTCCAGCGGTGTCATGGTGGTTACCTCTGTGGCCATCCTACCGCTGTCCACCGCAGCACACAGCAGTTGGCGATGGAAAAGCGCAAGTTTGTGCAAGCCCGGCCCAGTGCTCTGGGCAGACACTGCACCTCAGTTCAGAGGAGCTTTGTCATGAACCTGTTCTTGTACCTGTTGACCGTTGTGATCTGGGGCACCACCTGGATTGCCCTGAAACTGCAACTGGGCGTGGTCGCGATCCCGGTATCGATTGTCTACCGCTTTGCCTTGGCCGCCTTGCTGCTGTTCGCCATTCTGCTGCTCAGCCGCCGTTTGCAACCGATGAGCCGGCGGGCTCATGGCCTTTGTCTGGCGCAGGGGCTGTGCCTGTTCTGCGTGAACTTCATGTGCTTCCTGACGGCCAGTCAGTGGATTCCCAGTGGCCTGATTGCCGTGGTGTTCTCCACGGCGACCCTGTGGAACGCGCTCAACGCCAGGGTGTTCTTCGGGCAGCGGATCGCGGCCAACGTCATGGGCGGTGGTGCGCTGGGGTTGTCAGGGTTGGCGCTGTTGTTCTGGCCAGAACTGTCGGGGCATGCCGCCAGCCGTGAAACCCTGACCGGCCTGGCGCTCGCCTTGCTTGGCACCTTGTGCTTCTCGGCGGGCAATATGCTCTCCAGCCTGCAGCAAAAAGCCGGCCTGAAACCGATGACCACCAACGCGTGGGGCATGTTCTACGGGGCCACGATGCTGGCAGTGTATTGCCTGATCAGCGGCATTCCCTTCGCGATGGAATGGAACACGCGTTACATCGGCTCGCTGCTGTACCTGGTGATTCCGGGCTCGGTGATCGGCTTTACCGCTTACCTGACCCTGGTCGGGCGCATGGGACCGGAGCGTGCTGCGTACTGCACGGTACTGTTCCCGCTGGTGGCGCTGAACGTTTCGGCGTTCGTCGAAGGCTATCAATGGACGCCGCCGGCGTTGTTCGGCCTGTTGCTGGTGATGCTCGGTAACGTGCTGGTGTTCCGCAAGCCCAAGCCTCGGGTGCCCTTGGGCACCCTGGCTCAGCGCCTGTAGTCGCTTACTTCCAGACCTGCGGATTGACCAGGTCACGTGGGCGTTCGCCGTTCAAGGCGCTGCACAGGTTGTCGATGGCGCGGTTGGCCATGGCTTCGCGGGTTTCGGCAGTAGCCGAGCCGACGTGGGGCAGGGTAACGGCATTCTTGAGTTGGAACAGCGGCGACTCGCTCAGCGGTTCCTTCTCATAAACGTCCAGGCCGGCGCCGCGAATGGTGCCGTTCTGCAGGGCTTGAACCAGTGCCGCTTCGTCTACCACGGGGCCACGGGAGACGTTGATCAGGAAGGCACTGGGCTTCATCAGTTGCAGCTCACGCTGGCCGATCAGGTGCTGGGTCTGGGCTGTGAGCGGTACGACCAGGCAGACGAAGTCGGCTTCGGCCAGCAGGTGTTCCAGGCTGCAGTATTGTGCGCCGAGTTCCTGCTCCAGTGCCGGTTTGCGGCTGTTGCCGCTGTACAGCACAGGCATGTTGAAGCCCAGGCGGCCACGGCGGGCGATGGCGGCACCAATGTTGCCCATGCCGACGATACCGAGGGTTTTACCGAAGACATCGCTGCCAAAGTGTGCCGGGCCCACGGTGGCCTGCCATTGCCCGGCCTTGGTCCAGGCGTCCAGTTCGGCCACCCGGCGGGCAGCCCCCATGATCAGGGCAAAGCCCAGGTCAGCGGTGCTCTCGGTCAGCACATCGGGGGTGTTGGTCAGGGCGATGCCGCGTTGGTTGAAGTACGCCAGGTCATAGTTGTCGTAACCTACCGAAACACTGGAGACCACCTCAAGCTTGGCTGCGGTTGCCAGTTGTGCCTCGCCCAGCTTGCGCCCGGCGCCAATCAGGCCGTGGGCCTCGGGCAGTGCTTCGTTGAATTGTGCGCTGATATCGCCGAGCTTGGGGTTCGGCACAATCACGTTGAACGTCTGCTGCAGGCGCTCGACCATCGGCGGGGTGATGCGGCTGAAGGCAAGGACAGTCTTTTTCATCGGTGAAATCTCTGCTGGCGGTCAAGAATGAAGCGGCTATTGGGTAGCACGCTATCATTCTCGACCCCGATCGTGCTGCAGGTTTTACGTCGCGATGCGCAGCTGGTGGGTCTTCAGGTCGGCTTCGTGGGCTGCGAGGATTTCCGGCAGAGAGCTGCGCAGGTACTCGACCCAGGTCTTGATCTTGGCATCCAGGTACTGGCGCGACGGGTAGATCGCGTACAGGTTCAGCTCCTGCAGGCGGTAGTCAGGCATCACCCGTACCAGCGAGCCATCACGCAGGCCGTCGATTGCCGAGTAAATCGGCAGTACGCCAACGCCCATGCCGCTACGGATGGCGGTTTTCATGGCGTCGGCCGAGTTTACCTGGAATGGCGCCTGGGTGATGTTGACCACTTCCTGGCCTTCAGGGCCGTCGAACAGCCACTTTTCCAGTGGAATCACCGGGCTGACCATGCGCAGGCAAGAGTGACCGAGCAGGTCGGAGGGCTTTTGCGCGCCACCTTTGCGTTTCACGTAGTCCGGCGAGGCACAGCAAATGCTGTAGGTAATCCCCAGGCGCTGTGAGACAAAGCCTGAGTCCGGCAGCTCGCTGGCCAGTACGATGGACACGTCATAGCCTTCATCCAGCAGGTCCGGCACGCGGTTGGCCATCGTCAGGTCAAAGGTGACGTCCGGGTGGGTCTCGCGGTAGCGGGAGATGGCATCAATGACGAAGTGCTGCCCTACGCCTGTCATCGAGTGCACTTTCAACTGGCCAGCCGGTCGAGAGTGGGCATCGCTGGCCTCGGCTTCGGCTTCCTCGACATACGTGAGGATCTGCTCGCAGCGCATCAGGTAGCGCTTGCCGGCTTCGGTCAGGGCGATTCGCCGGGTGGTGCGGTTGAGAAGACGTGTTTGCAGGTGCGCTTCTAGGTTGGAAACCGCCCGCGAGACGTTCGCGGTGGTCGTATCCAGTTGAACGGCAGCGGCAGTAAAACTGCCAACCTGGGCCACACAACTGAATGCACGCATATTTTGCAGGGTGTCCATGGGTCGCTCTCAAAGTAGACGACAAATTGTGACACGAAGTTACAGTGTTGGTCTTCAGACTAAAGCCGGATTATCACCGTTTTCGTAACAAAGATTCGCAGTAATACACGCTTATCGCCAGTGCTGTCGCCCCCTAGAATTGCGTTCTCCAAGCGTCATCCACCTTCTATGTCGGGAATTCGCAGCTGTGCCGCGTCGCATCATCAGAGCGTTGAATGCGCTCAGTGTCTGTGCCTTTAGCTTGACCTTGAGCGGCTGTATCGGAACCTGGGGCATTGCCCCGGAAAGCAAGACGCTGCAAGCCAATACCCTGACCACCGACGAGGCGATCCGCGAGGCCGCTCGCGATGCCCATTGGCCCGACCAGCAATGGTGGCATGCCTATGGTGACCCGCAGCTCGACCGCTGGATCGCCCTCGCCGTCAAGGACAGCCCTACCATGGCCATGGCGGCTGCACGTGTCCGTGAAGCCAAGTCCATGGCGGGTATCATCGAGTCGGCCGAGAAACTGCAGGTCAACGGGGTCTCGACGATCAAGCGTCATAACTGGCCGGAAGACCAGTTCTATGGCCCTGGCGCCTTGTCGGGCAGCAACACCTGGGACAACAACGCGGCGTTGGGCTTCAGCTACGCGCTGGACCTCTGGGGCCGCGAGCGCAATGCCAGCGAGCAGGCCGTGGACATGGCCCACATGAGTGCTGCGCAGGCCCGCCAGGCCCAGCTTGAGCTGCAGAACAACATTGTGCGTGTGTACATCCAGTTGTCGCTGTACTTCGCCCAGTACGACATCGTCAAGGCCACCCTGGAGCAGCAGGAGCAGATCCTGGCCCTGGCCGAACGACGGTTGGCCGGTGGCATCGGCACTCACTTCGAAGTCAGCCAGGCGCAGACGCCACTGCCGGAAACCCACCGTCAGTTGGACGCGCTGCATGAAGAAATTGCCCTGGCGCGTAACCAGTTGGCCGCGCTGGCAGGCAAAGGGCCGGGCGAGGGCGCACAACTGCAGCGTCCTACGCTGTCGCTCAGTGCTGCACTCAAGCTGCCATCGGCCTTGCCGGCGGAGCTGGTTGGTCAGCGTCCGGACGTGGTTGCCAGCCGCTGGCAGGTCGCCGCACAAGCCCGTGGCATTGATGTCGCCCATGCCGGTTTCTTCCCTAACGTCGACCTGGTCGGCAGCCTGGGTTACATGGCGACCGGTGGCGGGGCCATGGAGTTCCTCACCGGGAAGAAATTCAACTACAACATCGGGCCGGCCATCAGCCTGCCGGTGTTCGATGGTGGCCGCCTGCGTTCGCAACTGGGTGTGGCTTCGGCCGGTTACGACATCGCGGTGGCCCGTTACAACCAGACCGTGGTCGAAGCGCTCAAGGGGATCTCTGATCAGTTGATTCGCCGCGAGTCGATGAACGAGCAGCAGCATTTTGCCGCAGAGTCGGTGGCCTCGGCGCAGAAGACCTATGACATCGCCATGGTGGCGTTCCAGCGTGGCCTGACCGACTACCTCAATGTGCTGAACGCGCAAACCCTGCTGTTCCGTCAGCAGCAGATCCAGCAGCAGGTCCAGGCGGCGCGCCTGATGGCCCATGCCGAGCTGGTGACGGCGCTGGGTGGTGGCCTGGGAGCGGGTAACGACGTACCGGACGAAGACCGCCAGGCTGCACCGAAGACTCCTAAAACCTTGGCGATCTTCGACAAACCGAGCCACACCGAATGAATGCCGTGACCTTTCCGTTTCGCTGGCTGGCGTCGCTGGAGTGGCGTCGTGGGTTCTTTGAATGGGCGCGTAGCGACGGGGTCACCTGGGTCTACATTTTCAAGGTCCTGTGCGCTGCGTTCCTCACCCTGTGGCTGGCCATGCGCCTGGAGCTGCCGCAGCCGCGCACGGCGATGATCACCGTGTTCATCGTCATGCAGCCGCAGAGCGGCCATGTGTTTGCCAAGAGTTTTTATCGCTTCCTGGGCACTTTGGCCGGATCGTCGATGATGGTGGCGTTGATTGCCATCTTCCCGCAGAACACAGAGCTGTTTCTGCCGAGCCTGGCCGTGTGGGTGGGTATCTGCTCGGCGGGTGCCATGCGTTATCGGACCTTCCGTTCTTATGGCTTTGTGCTGGCCGGTTACACCGCTGCGATGGTTGGTCTGCCGGCACTGGCCAATCCCGACGGCGCTTTCATGGCGGCGGTGTGGCGGGTGCTGGAAATTTCCTTGGGTATTCTGGTGTCGACCCTGGTCAGTGCGGCGATCCTGCCGCAATCGGCCAGTGCCTCGATGCGCAACGCCCTGTACCAGCGTTTTGGGGTGTTTGCCGGGTTCGTTGCCGAAGGTTTGCGTGGCGAAAGCCAGCGCGAGCGTTTCGAGAGCAGCAACGTGCGTTTCATCGCCGAAGCGGTGGGCCTGGAAAGCCTGCGTAGCGTCACCGCTTTTGAAGACCCGCACATGCGCCGGCGCAGTGGTCGCCTGGGCCGCTTGAACAGTGAGTTCATGGCCATCACCACGCGTTTCAACGCCCTGCACCAGTTGCTTGAGCGCTTGCGTCTGCGCGGGCCATTGCAGATCGTCACGGCCATCGAGCCCGGCCTGAATGCGCTCGCCGAACTGCTCGACAGTTACGCCGGGCGCGGTCTGACCGACGCCGACGCGGCGCGCCTGGCCCAGCAACTGGCGATCTACAAGGAGGGTTTGCCGGAGCGGGTGCGCAGTTTGCGCGCGGCCTTTGTCGAGAGCTCGCCAAGCGACGCCGACCTGCTCGACTTCCATACCGCCTACGAACTGCTCTACCGTTTTGTCGACGATATGCACAGCTATGCCCTGACCCACGCGTCCTTGGCTGATCACAGCCATGCACGTGAGCAGTGGGATGAGCCGTATGTGGCCCAGACCAACTGGCTGGTCTCGCTTGCTGCAGGCGTACGTGCTTCGTTCATCCTGCTGGTGCTGGGCAGCTACTGGATCATCACGGCCTGGCCCAGCGGGGCGATGATGACCCTGATCGCGGCAGCTACCGTGGGCCTGTCGGCGGCCACGCCGAACCCCAAGCGAATGTCGTTCCAGATGGCATGCGGCACCTTGTTGGGAGCCTTGATCGGCTTCTTCGAAATGTTCTTCGTGTACCCCTGGATTGATGGTTTCCCGTTGCTCTGCATGGTACTGGCACCGGTGTACATCCTCGGTGCGTTCCTCTCGTCTCGCCCCGCCTATTTCGGGGTCGGGGTGGGCCTGTTGATCTTCTTTTCCACCGGTTCAGTACCGGACAACATGACGGTCTACAACCCCTACAACTTCATCAACGACTACATCGCCATGGTGATCGGCATGTTGGTCTGCGCTGCGGCCGGGGCGATCATCCTGCCGCCGAACAGCCGCTGGTTGTGGAGCCGACTGGAGCAGGACCTGCGTGGCCAGGTGCTGTTTGCGATCACCGGGCGCCTGCGCGGCCTGGGCTCGGCGTTCGAGAGCCGTACCCGTGACCTGCTGCACCAGGCCTACGGTCTGGCGGCCGGCAAGCCACTGGTGCAGAGCTCGCTGCTGCGCTGGATGTTCGTGGTGCTGGAGGTGGGGCATTCGATTATCGAGTTGCGCAAGGAGCAGGCCGTTCTGCCGGTGCATCCGTGTTATGCCGAGTCGCAACCCTGGCGCCAGGCGATCAGGGTGATGGGCCGGGCGCTGGCGCGATTGTTCCTGCAGCCTTCGGCGAGCAACCATGAGCGCGCACTGGTTGCGGTGGACCATGCCATCAGCCGCGTCCAGGCAACCGATGAGCCGTTTGCCCGGCACTTCGACACGTCGGCCTTGCGCCGGGTGCAGAGTTACCTGCATTTCATCCGTACCTCCCTGCTTGACCCGCAATCGCCGCTGGCCGAACTGGCTCCGGTGAAAGGACTGCCCGATGCCCCGTGAAATTGCCTTCCATGGCATTTACATGCCCACCATGACCTTGATGTTCCTGATCGCTGCCCTGCTGGCGTGGGGCCTGGATCGCTTTATCGCCGGCTACGACGGCTACCGCTTTTTCTGGCACCCGGCGTTGCTGCGCTTGTGCCTGTTCATCTGCCTTTTTGGCGCCATGGCGCTGACTGTCTACCGTTGAGACCTTGTTGATGAAAAAGTTTTTCAGCCTGATCGCCACCCTGCTTGTACTGGCCACCGCCGTGGTGATCGGCCGGCAGCTCTGGGTCCAGTACATGAACACGCCCTGGACCCGCGATGGTCGGGTGCGTGCTGACATCATCAACGTTGCCGCCGACGTACCCGGTTATGTGGTCGATGTGCCGGTGCGTGACAACCAACTGGTGAAGAAGGGCGATCTGTTGATGCAGATCGACCCTGAGCACTACGAGTTGGCAGTCAAGCAGGCCCAAGCGCTCGTCGCTTCGCGCAAGGCCACCTGGGAGATGCGCAAGGTCAATGCCAGCCGCCGGGCCGACATGGACAACCTGGTGATCTCCAAGGAAAACCGTGATGACGCCAGCAACATCGCCAACTCGGCCATGGCTGATTACCAGCATGCCCAGGCGCAATTGGCGGCTGCCGAGCTGAACCTCAAGCGCACGCGGATCCTGGCCACTGTCGACGGTTACGTCACCAACCTCAACGTTCATCGCGGCGACTATGCGCGTACCGGTGAGGCGAAAATGGCCGTGGTCGACAAGAACTCCTTCTGGGTCTACGGCTTCTTCGAGGAAACCAAGTTGCCGCATGTGCGTGTCGGTGACCAGGCCGACTTGCAGATGATGAGTGGTGAAGTGCTCAAGGGGCATGTGGAGAGTATTTCGCGGGGTATCTACGACCGTGACAACCCGGAAAGCCGCGAGTTGATCGCCGACGTCAACCCGACGTTCAACTGGGTTCGCCTGGCTCAACGGGTACCGGTACGTATCCACATCGACGAAGTACCGGAAGGCTTCCTGCTGGCGGCGGGTACCACCTGCACGGTGGTGGTCAAACAGGGTAAATCCGAGGCGCAATGACCTGCGCTGGTCGCGCGCCGAATGCCCTGACGGGTTCAGAGGCTGCGGTTGAGACCAAAGCGTTTTTTCAGCACCCACTGCTGCAGCCCATGGGGTAGCAATGCCTGTAGCAGGGGGAGTGCGCGGCTGCCATTGCCCAGGCGCACCAAGGGTGCGGGCTTTGCTTGCTGCACTGCCTTCAGCAGGCCTTGGGCAAACTCACTGGTGGGGGTCGGTTTGTCCTGCGAGGCACGGGCGCGGGCGCGAATGCCTTCGCGCAGCGGCCACCACGGCGATTCTTCGTGCAACAACTGTTCGGCTTCGCGACCGGCATTGCTGGCAAAGCTGGAAGCAATTGCACCAGGCTGCACTTCCATCACCCGTATACCGAAGGGCGCCAGCTCCAGGCGCAGGGCGTCGCTCAAGGCATGCACGGCCGCTTTGGAGGCGCAGTAGGCGCCGGCGAACGGCGTAACCAGCACGCCCGAGACGCTGCCAATGTTCACCACCAGGCCACGTGCTCGTCGCAGTGCCGGAAACAAGGCGCGGGTTACGCCGACCAAGGCGAATACGTTGGTTTCAAACTGGCGACGTATCGCCTCGACGCCGCCGTCGAGCAGCGGCCCCATGGCACCGTATCCGGCGTTGTTGATCAACACGTCGAGGCCGTTGCCGCGCTGCTCCAGCTCTGCCGCCAGTGTTGCAAGGCCGGCTTCATCATTGACATCCAGTTGCCGTGCGGTAAGCCCGATGGCCTGCAGGCGGGCGACATCCTCGGGTTTGCGCGCGCTGGCCCAGACCTCGAAGCCTGCTGACTGGAACGCTTCGGCCAGGGCGAGACCAATGCCGCTGGAGCATCCGGTGATCAGAACGGTGGGCATAGGACGATCCTTGGCGGTAGATGAGCCTCGGATCATACGTCATCAAGCAGAGGGCAGGCGTACCCCAGGGCTCAATCCGCGAAGCGGCCCTGCAGGTGTTCGGCGCGAAACTCCAGCGTTTGCGGGCGATAGCCAGAGCGCAGCGGCGGTAATGGCAAGCAGGCTTCCCAACTGGCGCCGGCCTGCAGATCCCCCGGGCCGCGATAACGCGGCGCCGAGTAGGTGTTTTCCGCCAGATTGACCTGATCGCCCGGGGCATACGCGGCAATCCGCCAGCGCAGCTCCACCAGGGGTTGCGGGTTGGTGTTGGTCAGTTTGACCTGCAACGGCCGGTCGGCCGGGCAATGCTCGGGCGCGTAGCTCAGGCGCATGTCCAGGTGTGCCAGTTGAGCCGCCTCACGGTTGTCCTGCCAGAGCACCCACAGGCCGACCAGGCCGAGGCCGAACACCGCGGCCATGGAGATGGGCAGGGCCTTGGCTGGGTAGCGTAACAGCAGGATCAGCCAGGACAGGATCAGGACGACGCCGATAAGCATAGGGGGCTGCCTTGAGTGCGTGATATCACCATCGTAGCGATAAAACGGCACTCGACCAAGCAGCGGGCGGCTTACCGGCGATTGCCTTCAGTCGACCGGATGATCGCGCAGGAACACCAGGTTGTCCGGCTTGGACTGCTCGGCACTGTAGTAGTAGCCCTGCACATCGAACTGTTTCAGCCGGTCAGGATTGTCGATGCGTTCCTGGATGACGAAGCGGCTCATCAGGCCACGGGCTTTCTTGGCATAGAAACTGATGATCTTGTACTGGCCGTTTTTCTGGTCGCGAAATTCGGTGTTGATCACACGGGCATTCAGCGCGCTGCGCTTGACCGCGCTGAAGTACTCGTTGCTGGCCAGGTTGAGCAGCAGGTCATCGCCTTGATCGGCCAGTGCCTGGTTCAGCCATTCGCTGATGCGCGTACCCCAGAAGGCATACAAGTCCTTGCCGCGGGCGTTGGCCAGCTTGGTGCCCATCTCCAGCCGGTACGGCTGCATCAGGTCGAGCGGGCGCAGCAGGCCATACAGGCCCGAGAGCATGCGCAGGTGGTCCTGTGCGTAGCTGAAGTCGTCTTCGCCAAGGCTTTCGGCGTCGAGGCCAGTGTAGACATCGCCCTTGAAGGCCAGCAGTGCCTGCTTGGCATTGGCCGGCGTGAAATCGGGCGTCCAGCTGCCGAAGCGTGCGGCGTTGAGCCCGGCCAGTTTGTCAGACAGGTGCATCAACGCTGCGATTTGAGCCGGGGTGAAGTCCCGCAACTGAGCAATCAGCACCTGTGAGTCGTCCAGGTACTGCGGCAGGGTGAAACGCTGGGTCACCGGCGGGGTTTCGTAGTCGAGGGTCTTGGCGGGGGAAATCACCGTCAGCATGTCATAGGCTCCTTCAATCGTGCTGCGGATTCTACGGGGCAGGGCGGTCGATCTCCAGCTATGGGCACGATAGTCCCTGCGTTATAGTGCCGGCGATCAAAACGGAGAGTGTTGTCTTGCGCATTGCCCTTTTATTGCTGGCGGGATGGTTGAGTCTGTTGACGGCCATGGCCGGTGCTGCCGAGGTTGCTACCTATGATCGCAGCAGTTGGCCTGAACAGCTCAATTCTCCGGCACTGTTCGATGTTGCCTCGCGCGCCGAGATTCTGGGGTTCGCCAAAGCCCTGCATGACAGTGAGGCGCTGGATCAGGCCGAGCTTACGGCACGTCTTGGCCTGCGGCAGATCAACCTGTTGTCCGTCAATGCCCTGCGTGAGCGGCTGTGGCAGCGGTTGTGGCGCAACTATGACCTGGCCCAACAGAGCTGCGAGCAGGACGCCTCGTTCTGTTATGCCCTTGAAAGCCTGGCGGATTTGCGTGCTCAGGCCGGGCAGATCAAGGTCGCCGCCGACTCGTTCTATGCCCCGTGGGTTGAGCCAAGCCGGATGTTCCATGAGCGCTACCTGGATGAACTGCTGCGCAAGGCTGCGTTGTTTCCGCAGACCAGCAGCGAGATCGAGCGTTTCTCCAGCCTGGAGCGTAACGGTGACGAGCTGAACGACCGGATGTTCCTGCTGACCTTCGAGGGTGGCCCTACGTTGGCCGGCGGTGCCAGTGATGCGCTGACAGATTATTTGCGTCGGCAGAAGCTGTCAGCGACGTTCTTTGTGCTCGGCGACAGTGTGCAGAAACGCCGTGACAAGACCTCCGTCGCCGCGTTGCAGGCGCTTTACCGCGGGCAGTGCGTGGGCATTCAAGGCTGGCAGTACCGTTCTCACAGCCATTGGCTGGACTGGCAGGACTCTATTCTGCGCAGTCAGGCACGGGTCAGTAGCGATCTGCCCGAGCAGTATGTTGCGCAGTTTCGCCCCCCCTATGGCCAGCGTCGTGCCGACGCGCAGGCGTTCTTCAGCAGCCAGCACATGCAGGTGGTGTTGTGGGATATCGATGCCCAGGACCAGAGCGCACTGGATGCCGAACAGTCGGCACAGCGGGTACTGAGCCTGATGTTGCTGTGGCGCAAGGGCTTGATCCGGTTCCATGACACCCAGCCCAAGGCGCAGGCGTCACTGACCTGGCTGCTGCAACATACGGCGCAGAGCGGGATCGGTTGGGAGGGGTGTAAGGACTTCGCGGCAGGCCGTTGAGGGGCGTGCGTGGGCGCACATTGCAGGCAGCCGTTGAGTCGACTGGATTTTTGACTTTAACGGTGCATGGGGGCTACGCCAAGCGGTTTTTGCCCTCTTGAAAAATAAACTTCAAGAATGCGTAAAAACGCTTTTTACCGTCATGGGTTTTGCGGTATTACAAAGACAGACCGCCGAACCCTGCAACACAGGTGGCGTCTTACTCGCCATCCTTTGTTTGTAGCTGCCCACCCGTAACGACGCGGGCCCCGGGGAGCATCAGCGGTCACATCGCGGCGCAGCACCGTCTGGGTATTGCGTCGTCAGGCTCCCACAAAGGTGACCGAGTATGGATGATCAAGGACGTACCACTTCTTCCAACCTGCCAATCCTTTACGTGCTCGATACCAATGTTCTGATTCACGATCCGAACGCGTTACTGAACTTCGAGGAGCACCATGTCACCATCCCGATGACCGTGCTTGAGGAGCTCGACAAGCTCAAGGACGGCAAGCACTCCGTAGCCGCAGAATGTCGTCAGGCCATTCGCTTGATCGATCAGACCCTGGGCGATGCCTCGCCTGCCGATGTTGAGCAGGGCGTACCCATCCAGCGGGGCAAGAGTGGCCCGAAAGGCTTCCTGTCCATCTTGATGACGCCGCGCACTGAGCCGCACCGTCTGCTGCCTGAGCATTTGAACGACAACATCATCATCAACCAATTGCTTGAGCTGCGGAGCCGGCGCAAGGAACTGAGTGTGGTGCTGGTGACCAAAGACATCAACATGCGCCTCAAGGCCCGTGCCTGTGGCATCGCGGCCGAGGACTACAGTACCGATCAGTTGGTCGACGACGTTTCCCTGTTGTCCAAGGGCTATCACTCGGTGACGGGGTCGTTCTGGGATCGGGTCAGCAAGGTCGAGACCCGTCAGGAGCGCGGGCGCACCTGGCACCGTGTGCAATTGATCGACAACCTGCCGGCTGTTCACATCAACGAGTTCATCATTGACGAACAGGGCTTTGTCGGCTGGATCAAAGGCATCAAGGACAGCGAACTGCTGCTGCTCGACCTGCACCAGGAGCCGCTGCTGCATCAGGAAGCCTGGGGTTTGAAGCCGCGTGACATTCATCAGGGCCTGGCGCTGTTCGCCTTGCTTGACCCGGACATCCACTTGGTCAACCTGACGGGCGCTGCCGGTTCCGGCAAGACCATTCTGGCCTTGGCGGCAGCCATTGAGCAGACCATGGTCAGCAAGCGTTACCGGCGCATCATCGCTACCCGCAGTGTGCAGGGGCTCGACCAGGAGATCGGCTTCCTGCCTGGCACCGAAGCGGAAAAAATGGAGCCTTGGCTGGGCGCCATCACTGACAACCTCGAAGCGCTGCACATGGACGATGAGAGCACCCATGGCAGTGTCGAATACATCCTTGAGCGGGTTCCGCTGCAGTTCAAGTCGCTTAACTACATTCGCGGTCGCAGCTTCCAGCAAAGCCTGATCCTGATCGACGAGTGCCAGAACCTGACCCCGCACCAGATGAAAACCATCATCACCCGTGCCGGTTCCGGTTCCAAGGTGATCTGCCTGGGCAACCTGGCGCAGATCGATACCCCTTACCTGTCCGCGACCAGCTCGGGCCTGACCTACCTGACCGAGCGCTTCAAGGACTTCCCCAACGGTGTGCATATCACCCTGCAAGGGGTGCCTCGTTCGATTCTGGCCGAATACGCCGAATCGCATCTGTGACGTCTCGTTCGGGCGGCCATGTGCCGCCCGAACTTTGTCGCATGGCCCGTGCGAAAAGTTGACCTGCAGGTTTACAATCAAGGTCCGCTGATCAGGAGTATGGCTGTGCTGACACATCTCGATTCTCAAGGTCGGGCCAATATGGTCGACGTTACCGAAAAGGCCGTGACCTCGCGTGAAGCTGTTGCTGAGGCGCGCGTACGCATGCTCCCACAAACCCTGCAGATGATTGTCGACGGTGATCATCCCAAAGGGGATGTGTTTGCCGTGGCCCGCATTGCCGGGATCCAGGCGGCGAAAAAAACCAGTGACCTGATCCCGCTGTGCCACCCGTTGATGCTCACCAGCGTCAAGGTCGAACTCAGTGCTGAAGGCCTCGACACGGTGCACATCCTGGCCCGCTGCAAGTTGGCCGGGCAAACCGGCGTCGAGATGGAAGCCCTGACGGCGGCCAGTTTGGCCGCGTTGACGATCTATGACATGTGCAAGGCCGTCGACCGTGGCATGACCATCGACAGCGTGCGCCTGTTAGAGAAGCGCGGCGGCAAGAGCGGTGATTACCAGGCAGGTGATGCATGAGCTTGAACGTGCAGTATTTCGCCCGTTACCGGGAAGCCTTGGGGCTGGAGAGCGAAACGCTCGAGGGCGTGTTTGCCACGGTCGATGCCCTGCGCCAGCACCTGCTGCAGCGCGGCGGAGCCTGGGAGGTACTGGCCGAGCAGAACATCATGTGCGCACGTAATCAGGACCTCTGTTCACTCAGCGAGCCCTTGGCTGATGGCGATGAGGTAGCGTTTTTTCCAACCGTGACCGGAGGTTGATCATGGCGATTCGGGTGCAGGCGGGCGCTTTTGACCCGGGGGCCGAGCTCAATGCCCTGCATGCGGCCAATGTGGGGATCGGCGCCGTGGTCGGTTTCGTCGGGTACGTGCGCGACTTCAACGAGGGGCGTGAAGTCGCGGGCATGTTCCTGGAGCACTATCCAGGCATGACCGAAAAGGCGCTCGGCAAGATCATCGCCGAGGCGGAGTCACGCTGGCCGTTGTTGCGCCTTGAAGTACTGCATCGCATCGGGGCGTTGGAGCCCGGTGAGCCGATTGTCTTCGTCGGGGTGGCCAGCGCTCATCGTCAGGCGGCATTCGATGCCTGCAACTTCGTGATGGACTACCTCAAGACCCGGGCACCGTTCTGGAAAAAGGAAAACACTGCCGAAGGGCCGCGTTGGGTCGAAGGGCGGGTCAGTGACCAGTCGGCGGCGCAGCGCTGGGAGGACGGTCGCTAAACGACACAAACGCTGTGGTCGCCAGTGTGGCTGGCGATGCTGCGCCTCGGTCTCTCGCGCGCATCCAGGTGTTGAAATTGTGTACGTAAAAGTCCAGTATGGATTTATAAGTACAAAATAATTTCAGGCTTGTCACTTTCCTCTGTCTTGCAACACACCTCCAATAATGAGCGAGAGAGCCCTCATGAAGACCACTACACTGATTGCCGGTCTGGCCCTGAGCCTGTTGGCCAGCAGCAACCTGTTCGCCGCCGAGAAAACCTTGCGTATCGGTATCGAAGCCGCCTACCCGCCGTTTGCGTTCAAGACCCCGGACGGCAAGATCAGCGGTTTCGACTACGACATCGGTAATGCCCTGTGCGCGCAGATGCAGGTCAAATGCCAATGGACCGAGCAAGAGTACGACGGGCTGATTCCCTCGCTGAAGGTCAACAAGATCGACGCCGCGCTGTCGTCTATCACCATTACCGAAGAGCGCAAGCGCTCCGTGGACTTCACCCACAAGTACTACTTCACCTCGGCGCGCCTGGCGATGAAGGCCGGTGCCCAGGTCGATGACCAGTACCAGAGCCTCAAGGGCAAACGTATCGGCGTACAGCGTGCGACCACTACCGACCGTTATGTCTCTGAAGTGCTCGCGCCAAAAGGTGTAGAAATTGTTCGCTACACCAGTAACGAAGAGATTTTCATGGACCTGGTTTCCGGGCGTCTGGACGGTGTGTTCGCGGACACCATCCCGCTGGAGCAAGGCTTTCTGTTGACGCCCAAGGGCGAGGGCTATGCCTTTGTCGGGCCTGAGCTGAAAGATCCGAAGTACGTTGGCGAAGGTGCTGGTATTGCCGTGCGCAAGGGCAATACGCAGCTGGTCAGCGAACTCAATAAAGCCATCGACGAAATCCGCAGCAATGGCGAGTACCAGAAGATCCAGGCCAAGTACTTCAAGTCGGATATCTACGGCGACTGATCTGCGCCTGACTCAGGGCCTGATGCTGCTCAGGCCTTGAGTTCCTTCAGGTGTTTGTACACCGTCGCCCGCCCCATGTTCAGTACATTGGCCACATAGTTGGCCGCACTCTTGCCACGAAACGCGCCTTCAGCATGCAGGGCAAACACCAGTTCACGCTTATGCTCGCGGGTCAGCAGGTTCAGGCTGAGCTGGCGCTGGCGCAGCCAGCCGTTCAGGAAGGTATTGATACGCTCCTGCCAGTCATCGCGGAACAATGCGTCGGGTTGCGGGATCAACTTGCTGGGCGAGAGAAACAGGTCCAGGGCGGCCTTGACGCTCTCGAACAGGGAAATGTTCAAGTTGATGCACAGCACGGCCAAGGGGCTGCCGTTGGCGTCGCGCAGCACCGTGCTCAGCGAGCGAATCTTCTGCCCGTCCCAGTTGAGTTTCTCGTAAGGGCCGATATTGGTTTCGTCGGTGCCTTCTTCGAACATGTCTTCCAGCGCCGCATCGTCACCGATCTCGCGCTTGGAGAGGTTGTTGGCGATGTAGTCGATCTTCTGGCTGCGCAGGTCGTGCAGGACCACTTCGGCATGCGGGAAGAACAGCGTGGCGATGGCATCGGCGATCGCCCGGAAGTTGTCCAGGGCCGGGTCGGGGCGAGGTGTCGACATTGAGGCGGGCTCCAGCGGTTGTCAGCGCCCTTGGCTAAAGGGCGCTGGGAGTGTGCCGCAAACGCAGTGGCGCGTCACCCTTGGGCTGCAACCAAGCGCGCAGGCGAGAGCATGGCGGCCGTCAGGCCAAAGCTCTTGAGTGGCTCGGGCAGTGCTTCGCCGCGCACCAGTGCGGCACTGGCCTGGCCCATGGCGGGCGAGGTCTGTATGCCATAGCCGCCTTGTGCCGCGACCCAGAACAGGCCGGGTACTTGAGGGTCGAAGCCGGCGATCAGGTCGCCGTCGGCCACGAAGCTGCGCAGCCCGGCCCAGGTGCGGGTAGGGCGGCGAATGCTCAGGGTGGTGGCTTCTTCGATCTGGTAAATGCCCATGGCGATGTCCAGCTCTTCCGGCTGTACATCGTGTGGTGCCACCGGGTCGGCATTGGCGGGCGAGCCCAGCAGCATGCCAGCGTCGGGTTTCATGTAGAAGGATTCGTCGAGGCTGACCAGCATCGGCCAGTCATGGCTGTCCACGCCTTCCGGGGCGGCGAAGATGAAGGCGGCGCGGCGTTTGGGTTGCAAGCCCAGCGGCCGTGCGCCCGCCAGTTCGCCGATCTGGTCTGCCCAGGCGCCTGCCGCGTTGATCAACACCGGGGCGCTGAAACTGCCACGACTGGTTTGGACCTGCCACAGGCCATCGGCGCTGCGTTCTATGAGCTGAACTTCACAGTCGCTATGCACTTCGCCCTGTTGGCGGCGAATGCCACGCAGGTAACCCTGATGCAGGGCGTCGGTGTCGATATCGCTGGCGCTTGGGTCGTAGAGCGCGCCGTGCACCTTGTCGCGGCGCAGTACCGGGAGCCGCTCGCAGGCCTGCTCAGCACTGAGCAACTGCACCTCGGGCACGCAGGCTTTGGCGCTGTCGTACTGGCGTTGCAGCTCTTCGGCATCACCGGTGAAGTCGACGGTCATTTCCCCGCGCGGGGTCAATAGCGGATGCTCGGCAAACCCCGCTGGCGGGGCGTCGAAAAATGCCCGGCTGGCGAGTGTCAGGGCGCGTACTTGTGGCGTGCCATA
>NZ_MBPN01000198.1 GCF_001695625.1 Pseudomonas defluvii | reverse complement strand
CGTAATGGCAGCTGGATTATCCTGCTGCGTAACAGGGACCGTAAGCCGATTCAGGAGTGATCATGTTGTACCGTCTGGGCGCCGATGGTTTGGTGCTGTTCCATCTGCTGTTTATTCTTTTTGTGCTCTTTGGCGGACTGCTGGTGCTCAAGTGGCGCCCGCTGATCTGGTGCCACGTGCCGGCCATTGCCTGGGGCGCAGCGGTCGAAGGCTTTCATTTGACCTGCCCGCTGACCGCCTGGGAAAACGCCTTGCGCCAGGCCGCCGGCAGCTCGGGCTACAGCGGCGGGTTTATTGAGCACTATGTCTGGCCGTTGATCTACCCCGCCGGGCTGACCGCCTCGATCCAGATCGTACTGTGTGCCGTGGTGCTGCTGGTCAACGGCCTGGTCTACTGGTGGGTATTGACCCACTGGCGTACTACCCGGCGAGTACGCAACAGCTACTGAGCCACTCTACTGCGAAACAACCTTGGCCGGCGCGCTGTAGCGGTAGGTGGTCACCACGCACACCAACAGTGCAGCCCCGGCCAGCAGACCACCGACGACGCCGATGTGAGCCACACCCACGTGGCTGATCACCACGCTACCGAGCAAGGCTCCACCACCGATACCGATGTTGTAGATCGCCGAATGCAGCGACATCGCCACGTCGGTGGCATCGGGCGCGAGGTTCAGCACTTTGGCCTGCATCACCAGCCCGAAACACATGATGGCCACACCCCACAGTACGCACAGCGCGCCCAGCGCCAATACCCCACCGGAGAGGGGCAACAACAGCGCCAGGCACAGCGCCAGTGCAGCGATTGAGGCCATCAGCAAACCGCGAGGGAAGCGGTTGTTGTAGCGGCTGAACAGCAACGAACCGAACAACCCCGCACCACCGAACAGCAATAACAGCAAGGTGGTCACCTCGCCGCTCATGGCCGCCACGACGTCGACAAACGGCTCGATGTAACTGTAAGCGGTAAACTGGGCGGTAATCACCATTGCGGTCAGCACATAGAGCGACACCAGCGCCGGCCGCTTGAACAGCACCGGCAGACTTCGCAGCGAGCCGGAATTCTGGCTGGGCAGCAACGGCAAGGACTTGGCCAGGCACAGCATGGTTAACCCGGACACCCCGGCAATCGCCATGAAGGTCATCCGCCAACCCAGCGCCTCGCCCACCACCCGCCCAAGGGGAATGCCCAACACCATCGCCAGTGTTGTTCCGGTCGCCAGCAGGCCGAGTGCCTGCACCTGCTTGCCCGGCGGCGCCACGCGCACGGCCAGCGAGGCGGTGATCGACCAGAACACAGCGTGCGCCAACGCAATACCGATGCGGCTGAGCAGCAACATGCCAAAGCTCCAGGCCATGCTGGACAACACATGGCTGGCAATGAACAGGACAAACAGCAGAACCAGCAGCTTGCGCCGCTCGATATTGCGTGTAAGCAGCATCATCGGCAGCGAGGTCAACGATACGACCCAGGCATAGACCGTCAGCATCAGGCCGACCTGAGCGGTCGACAGTTCAAAGCTCGCGCCGATGGCGCTTAGCAGGCCTACCGGAACGAACTCGGTGGTGTTGAAAATAAAAGCCGCCAGGGCCAGCGCAATCACGCTCAACCAACTACCGGCACGCGTATCCGTGGGTGTATTTGTCAAAAGATGGGCAACGCTCTGGGAGCACACCGCCTACAGGGGCCGCTGCCGGGCTGGTCTAGAACCAACCCGGTACCTGTACGGGCACTCGAAACTCAAATTCATACGCAAAAGACCTGCGCAGGCTATCGCCACCCATGGCCGCAGGCCTGGGTGAAGCGAGCAGTCAACAGATCATTATGAGTATGGAGGGTGCGGCCTGATGCCCGGGATTCTACGCCGCCCCCCTGCGCTGAACAACACGGCCGTCGGCAGCGCCATGGCACGCGGGGCCCAGGCCTCGGCGAACACAGGTGATAACTGCGGGCCGACAACGCAACTTACCGCCCTCTCAATGGTCGAACACTCGCTAGCATCCACCGCCCTTATTGCCGATCAGCCTTGGTTCCAGACCCCTCATGCCAGCCGCTTCCTTGCGTACACTGGGCCGTTCGATGGCCCTGAGCATTACCCTGTGCAGCCCCCTGCTCGCCTCTGGCGCCACCACACAATGCCCCACCGGCCAGTACCAGGTGTGCATGGGCAGCTGCTTCTGCGCGCCGGTCAGCCAAACAGAGATCGGTACCGTCTTTGCGCAAGTCGGCCAAATAGCGGCTACCGGCCTTGCCGGCTGGATCAAGCAGTCGCGCAATTCAGCCGCTGCGGGTGATGTTCAGCCGATTCCGCTGAACATCCGTGTGCAACTTGAACCCTACTACGACTTCCAGGTCCTCGACAGCGCCCGCTACAAGGTCGGCGATACCCAGGAGCTGAACGCCGCCAATGCCATGCTGCAAAACCCCGACGTGAATGCCGTGACCTTGATGGACATCATCGTCTTTCGCCATGAGCAGGACGCCCTGAACAATGTCGCCCTCTGGGCCCATGAGCTCAAGCATGTGCAGCAGTACCAGCAATGGGGCGTCGATGACTTTGCCGCGCGCTACACCCGTGATTACGACGCGGTGGAAGCGCCGGCCTACAAGATCCAGGCCGATGTTGCCAAGGCACTCGGCAAACACGGCTCCTAGCCAGCACGGGGCGCGAGCCGAACGGATCATCGTCACTACGGCGCGGAACTATACTTAAAGCCTCACTCCCGATGTAACGGCCGGAGGTCACCGACCTGGTCGGTGCCTGCGTTGATAGTGGTCTTCTGAAAGGAGTACACACCATGGACGAGGCCAAACTGAATGACTTCATGGGCAAGCTGGTGACCGACATGGGCGCCGCAGCAATGCTTGCCAACGTAATTCTAGGCGAAGAGCTGGGCCTGTATCGGGCCATGGCCGACAGCCAACCCACCACCCCTGAAGCGCTGGCCAGCAAAACCGGTTGCAATGCCCGGTTGCTGCGCGAATGGCTGAGTGCTCAAGCGGCGTCAGGCTACATGGAGTATGTCGAGGGCCAGTTCCGCCTGCCTGAAGAGCAGGCCATGGCCCTGGCAATAGAGGACTCGCCGGTGTACGTCGCCGGTGGCGCCGTGGTGATTTCAGCGTTGTTCCACGACAAGGACAAGCTGGTAAAAGCCATGCGTGGTAACGGTGCCCTGCCATGGGGCGAGCACCATACCTGCATGTTCAGCGGCACCGAGCGTTTCTTCAGGCCCGGCTATCGTGCGCACCTGGTCGCGGAGTGGCTGCCCGCGCTGGACGGCGTCGTCGAAAAATTGCGTGCAGGCGCCAAGGTGGCCGATGTCGGCTGCGGGCATGGCGCCTCGACCGTGATCATGGCCCAGGCCTTCCCGGCGTCGCGGTTTACCGGCTTCGACTACCACGCACCGTCCATTGCCACGGCAACACAGCGCGCGGTGGAAGGCGGTGTAGAGGATCGCGTGCAGTTCATCCAGGCCAGCGCCAAGGACTATCCCGGTGCTGACTACGACCTGATCTGCTACTTCGACTGCCTGCATGACATGGGCGACCCCGTGGGGGCTGCCCGGCATGCCCGGGCAACACTGAAACCGGACGGCACCGTGTTGCTGGTAGAGCCCTACGCCAACGACACCCTGGAAGAGAACAGCAACCCGGTGGGCCGGCTGTTCTACGCCGCCTCGACCTTTATCTGCACGCCCAACTCCTTGTCCCAGGAGGTCGGCCTGGGCCTGGGTGCGCAGGCCGGTGAGGCACGCTTGCGCAACGTGTTCAACGAGGCGGGATTCAGCCGGTTCCGCCGCGCAACGGAAACCCCCTTCAACCTGATCCTGGAAGCTCGCGTGTAAGGGCTGCGAACGCAGAATGGTAGCAGTCGGCATTGCTGGCGATGGGTGTATCGCCGGCAATGCTGCCGCTTACACGGGAGACAGTCCAGATGACATGCTCGATTTTTCGGATAGAGATGTCGTAGCACTAGGAATGGTCCTACATTGGTTTTCATAGGCATTTGTTAGCGTCACAACCTTCATCGCTGTGCGCACTCAGGGCTGCGGCTTGGCCCTGAGCGCGTCTAATGTACAAGGACGACAAACAGATGCTGGTTAACACCTACACCGTCAAAGCCGGCGACACGCTGGTGCTCATCGCCCAGCAGAATGGGTCTAGCGTGCCAGAGGTACTGGCGCTCAACCCGATCATCAAGGATCCCGATGT
>NZ_MBPN01000197.1 GCF_001695625.1 Pseudomonas defluvii | reverse complement strand
CCCCATAAGGCATGACCATGCACAGACCCACAGTAATAAAAACGATGAATAAAAAAACCCGGCCAAGGCCGGGTTTTTTTCAAACGAGGAGAACGCTTAAATCAGCGAACGACCCTTGTTTGCGGCAATGCGCATGCGCAAGGCGTTCAGCTTGATGAAGCCTGCTGCATCGGCCTGGTTGTAAGCACCGCCATCTTCCTCGAAGGTAGCAATGTTGGCGTCGAACAGCGAGTCATCAGACTTGCGACCTGTCACGATCACGTTGCCCTTGTACAGCTTCAGACGTACAACACCGTTCACGTTCACCTGCGAAGCGTCGATCATTTGCTGCAGCATCAGACGCTCTGGGCTCCACCAGTAACCGGTGTAGATCAGGCTGGCGTACTTCGGCATCAGCTCATCTTTCAGGTGAGCGACTTCACGGTCGAGGGTGATCGACTCGATGGCGCGGTGTGCACGCAGCATGATGGTGCCGCCCGGGGTTTCGTAGCACCCACGAGACTTCATGCCGACATAGCGGTTTTCGACGATATCCAGACGCCCGATGCCGTTCTCGCCGCCGATGCGGTTGAGGGTTGCCAGCACGGTAGCGGGGGTCATTTCCACGCCGTCGATAGCAACGATGTCACCGTTGCGGTAGGTCAGTTCGATGTAGGTCGGTACATCCGGCGCGTTTTCCGGCGACTTGGTCCAACGCCACATGTCTTCTTCGTGCTCGGTCCAGGTATCCTCAAGCACACCGCCCTCATAGGAGATGTGCAGCAGGTTGGCGTCCATCGAGTACGGCGACTTCTTCTTGCCGTGACGCTCAATTGGAATCGCGTGCTTCTCGGCATAGTCCATCAGTTTTTCACGCGAGAGCAGGTCCCACTCGCGCCATGGCGCAATAACCTTCACGCCTGGCTTGAGCGCGTAGGCACCCAGCTCGAAACGTACCTGGTCGTTGCCCTTGCCGGTCGCGCCATGAGAAATGGCATCGGCGCCGGTTTCGTTGGCGATTTCGATCAGACGCTTGGCAATCAGCGGACGAGCGATGGAGGTACCCAGCAGGTACTCACCTTCGTAAACGGTGTTGGCGCGGAACATCGGGAACACGAAGTCACGCACAAACTCTTCGCGCAGGTCGTCGATGTAGATCTCTTTGACACCCATGGCCTGAGCCTTGGCGCGGGCCGGTTCGACCTCCTCGCCCTGCCCCAGATCGGCGGTGAAAGTCACCACTTCACAGTTATAGGTATCTTGCAGCCACTTGAGAATTACCGAAGTATCAAGGCCGCCGGAATACGCCAGTACGACCTTTTTTACGTCCGCCATGCCATCACTCCACGGGGTTGTACGGAAAACCAATGATTCTACCGGTCTTACCGCAACATTTACAGTGGGGCGACAGCTTGTGACGACAAAGCGACAGGAACGGTCGAGGGCGCGACGGACGGTCGCCCCTCAACCTCAGGACTTAACGGCCGACTTGGCAACAGAGGTGTTGGCTGCAGGCACTTGGCCTGGTGCTGTCGACGCCGCATCTGGTGCCTTGCCAAGCGGCTTTTCGCTGGCGGCTTCTACCGGCTTTTCAACGGGCGCCACTCGGTCCAACTGAATGTTCACGCGGCGATTGCGCGAGCGGTTGGCCGGGCTGTTGTTCGGTGCAAGAGGATACCGCTCACCATGGAAACGCAGCGTGATCTGCTCTTCTGCAATACCGTGGCTTTTAAGGTAATCCATAACGGCCAGCGCACGCCGACGTGACAGGTCACGGTTGGTCAGGCGATTGCCACTGTTGTCCGAATGGCCATCAAGCTCAATATGATTGACCGTCGGATCAGCCTTGAGGAAGTCGAGGATGATGTCCAGTCGCGCTTGGGCATTGGCATCCAGGTCGATACCGCCACCCGGGAAGTCGACCCGGGTCTGACGCACCTGGTCGTAGTTCATCGGCAACAACTTGGCCGCACAGACCTGGTAGTCACCGTAGGCCTGGCCAAACTTGACCGGCAACACGCGCACTTCCATCGCCCGCCCCGCTTCACCCGCATAATTGCGGACCACGGTACTGCGGCCGTCCAGCAAGCCATTGATCAAACGGCTGGCCTGGCCTTGCGTGCTGTTGAACAGCACACCGTTACGGGCCATGCGCACAGTGCCCAGGTTGATATCGCCACGCCCGGGCTGCCACGGCGCGGCGGCGGCCAGCAAGGTTGCCGAACCTGTACCCAGTACATTGCTGTTCGAACGCAACTGGAAGGTCGGCTGTTCGCCCGCGCGACGCACGAACTCACCGGAGCCGAAATTGGCAATCGGCTGGATCAATCGGCACTCGAACTGATCACCCTCGACCTTCCACTCGACGCTTTCCAGACGCGTCTGGAAAGTAAGTGCCATGGCAGGCAGGCTGGCAAACATGCTGAGCAGGGCTAGATAATGCTGGCGCACGGGCGGCTCCACAAATTTTTCACGGCATACCTGCAAGGTATCGGTAGGCCTTGGCAAAACTTGATAGCGAGTGCTCGGCCCCGGCTTTTCCGGTAGCATTCACCTTGAGTTCGACCCGCCTGGAATCCCCAATGTCCGACCGCCTGACCCTCCTGCGTCCTGACGACTGGCATATCCATCTTCGTGATGGTGCCGTCCTGCCCCACACCGTTGGCGATGTGGCGCGCACCTTTGCCCGCGCGATCATCATGCCAAACCTGGTACCACCAGTGCGCAACGCCGCCGAAGCCGGCGCCTATCGCGAGCGTATCCTCGCGGCCCGTCCGGCTGGTAGCCGCTTCGAGCCGTTGATGGTCCTGTACCTCACCGACCGTACCCAACCCGAGGAAATCCGCGCGGCCAAAGCCAGCGGTTTCGTCCACGCCGCCAAGCTTTATCCAGCGGGTGCGACCACCAACTCGGACTCGGGTGTCACCAGCATCGACAACATCTTCCCGGTGCTCGAGGCCATGGCTGAAGTCGGCATGCCGCTACTGCTCCACGGTGAAGTAACGCGTAGCGAGGTCGACGTCTTCGACCGCGAGAAGCAGTTCATCGACGAACACATGCGCCGCGTAGTCGAGCGTTTCCCGACGCTTAAAGTGGTCTTCGAACACATTACAACGGCCGATGCCGTGCAGTTCGTGACAGAAGCACCGGCCAACGTCGGGGCAACCATTACGGCTCAGCACCTGCTGTACAACCGCAACCACATGCTGGTCGGTGGCATTCGCCCGCACTACTACTGCCTGCCGATCCTCAAGCGCAATACGCACCAGGTCGCCCTGCTCGATGCCGCTACCAGCGGCAACAGCAAGTTCTTCCTGGGCACCGACTCGGCGCCGCATGCCCGTCACGCCAAGGAAGCCGCCTGCGGTTGTGCCGGCTGCTACACCGCCTACGCCGCTATCGAGCTGTATGCCGAAGCATTCGAGCAGCGCAATGCGCTGGACAAACTCGAAGGTTTCGCCAGCCTGCATGGCCCTGCGTTCTACGGCCTGCCGACCAATACCGACACTATTACCCTGGTCCGCGAAAGCTGGACCGCCCCGGATAGCCTGCCATTCGGCGAGCACACCGTGGTACCGCTGCGCGCCGGTGAACAACTGCGCTGGCGCCTGCTGGAGACAAATGCGTGAGTGATGATCACTTCGACCTCGACCAGGAAGGTCATAGCGGCGGCCCGCGTCACCCCATGGCCGAACGCTTTCGTGGTTACCTGCCAGTAGTTGTGGATGTCGAGACGGGCGGTTTCAACTGCGCAACCGACGCCTTGCTGGAAATTGCCGCCGTGACCATCGGCATGGATGAGAAAGGTTTCCTGTTCCCCGAGCACACCTATTTCTTCCGTGTCGAACCGTTTGAAGGCGCCAATATTGAACAGGCCGCACTGGAGTTCACCGGCATCAAGCTGGACCATCCGCTACGCATGGCCGTTAGCGAGGAGGCCGCGCTAACCGACATTTTCCGTGGTGTGCGCAAGGCCTTGAAGGCCAATGGCTGCAAGCGGGCAATTCTGGTCGGCCACAACAGCAGTTTCGACCTGGGCTTCCTCAATGCCGCGGTAGCCCGGAACGATATGAAGCGCAACCCGTTTCATCCGTTCTCCAGTTTCGACACGGCTACCCTGGCGGGCCTGGCCTATGGCCAGACCGTACTGGCCAGGGCCTGTCAAAGTGCCGACATCGACTTTGACGGACGTGAAGCACATTCGGCTCGCTATGACACCGAAAAAACCGCCGAGCTGTTCTGCGGTATAGTCAACCGCTG
>NZ_MBPN01000196.1 GCF_001695625.1 Pseudomonas defluvii | reverse complement strand
GCGCAGCCCGTTCCAGATAGACCGTGTTCCACAACACGACGGCAGCCGTTACCAGATTGAGGCCGCTAGCCCGGTAGCGCTGTTGGCGCTGATGGAAAATTGACCCACCCTGCCGATTGAAATTTGACCCAGGGCGGATTGCTGATTTTGTTACCAGCAACTGTGGATAAGTCTACCAGCGCAGCTGCTGTTGCCCCCACTCCTTCGCTAGCCCAGTTCAGTTGTTTAAGACCTGCCACACGCAGCCATGTAGCAGGCCGTCGTCGCCATGAAATCAGAACGGCTCATCGTCCTCCGGTTCCTGGCCGCCCTTACGCTTTCGCTCCCGTGATTTGATCTTGGCCTGGGCCGCCAAGCTACTGTGTTGCAGGCGATAGGACTCGTTACCGGTTTCGACGATGTGGCAGTGGTGGGTCAGCCGATCCAGCAGGGCGGTGGTCATCTTGGCGTCGCCGAACACGCTCGACCATTCGGCGAAGCTCAGGTTGGTGGTGATCACCACGCTGGTGTGTTCGTACAGCTTGGATAGCAGGTGAAACAGCAACGCACCGCCGGCCTGGCTGAAGGGCAGATAACCCAGTTCGTCGAGGATGACCAGATCCATGCGCAGCAGAGCTTGGGCGATCCGCCCGGCTTTGCCGTCGTGCTTTTCGCGCTCCAGCAGATTGACCAGATCGACCGTGGAGTAGAAGCGCACGCGCTTGCCGTGCCGGGTGATGCCGGACACGGCCAGCGCAGTGGCCAGGTGGGTTTTACCGGTGCCAGGCCCACCGATCAGCACCACGTTCTGCGCGGTGTCGGTAAAGGCCAGACTGGCCAGTTCGCTGATCAAACGAGCGTCTGCGCTGGAGGCGCTGAAGTCGAAGCCGGCCAGGTCGCGGTGCATCGGCAGCTTGGCCATGTTCATCTGGTGGCTCACCGAGCGCATGGCGCGATCTGTGTGCTCTTGTTCCAGCAGGTGTTCGAGCAGCCACTTGGACGAGGCTGTGTTCGACTCACCCTGCGCAGTCAACTCCGCCCAGGCCGTGGCCATGCCGTGCAGGCGCAGCTCCTTGAGTTCCGCCATCAAATCACGCATGACCGATCTCCTCGGTCTGGCCACGCAGGCGGTCGTAGCGCGCCGTGTTAGCGACGGGGGCTTCCTTGAGCGACAAGTGGGTTTCGACGCTGGGTGGTGGTTCGGTCGCGGCCAGGCGCGCCACGACATTGAGGATGTGTTCGGCGCTCAGGCTGCCGCTTTCCAGTACCAGCTCAACAGCCACCAGCACCGCATCGAGCCCGGCGACCGGTACGGCAGCCAGAACTTGCGCCATGATCCGGTCACCGCCGGCATGACGCCCCAGACCGTGCTTAAGCTGACGCAGCGGCGCCGGCAGATCAGCAAAGGGCGCGCCGTTGCGCAGCGCACCGGGCTTGCGTTCGATCAGCGGGAGGTAGTGCTGCCAGTCATAGCTGACCTGGTCGCGATCCAGCAAGCGGACATGGCTGGCGATCAGCGCGTCGTCAGCCACCACCTCGATTCGCGTCGGATACAAACGGCTGCTGACCCACTTACCCGCATACTCACACGGCACCGAGTAGCGGTTGCGCCCGACGCTGACCAGGCAGGTGCTGGAGACCCGCGCAGGCCGCTCGACGTAACCGTCGAATGGCGCTGGCACAGGCATCAGTTCAGCGCGCTCCAACTCCAGCACTTCGGCCACACTCAGCCCGCTGTATTGAGGGTGCGTCAGCTCGTTCCAAAGCGCGCGGCAGCGCTGGCCCAGCCAGGCATTGAGATCCTCGAAGGAGTGAAACTGGCAGTCCTGGGCGTCTAGCCAGATACGCCTGCGGCTGTCTTGCACGTTCTTTTCAACGATGCCCTTTTCCCAACCAGCGGCGACGTTGCAGAAGTCCGGATCGAACAGGTAATGCGCGCACATCACCGCAAAGCGCGCATTCACCGCCCGGCCTTTGCCCTTATTGACCTTGTCGACGGCGGTCTTCATGTTGTCGTAGATGCCCCGGCGCGGCACGCCGCCCAAGGAGCCGAACGAGCGTGTATGGGCGTCAAATAACATCTCATGGCCCTGGCTCGGATACGCCACAAGCCAGAACGCACGGCTGGCACACAGCTTCAGATGTGCCACCTGCATACGCCGGTAAATGCCGCCGACCAGCAAGCCTTCCTCGCTCCAGTCAAACTGAAACGCCTCGCCAAGAGCAAAGGTCAGCGGCACAAAGGCCTGCGACGCCTTGCCCTGTCCCCCTCGCCAGGCACGGATAAACGCGGTGAGCTGGCTGTAGCCACCGTCATAACCTTCGGCTTTGATTTGCGCCAACAGCGCCTTGGCACTGCGCCGCTGTTGCTTGGGCCGCAGCGAATCGGCTTTTAGCGCCTGCTCCAGCGTGGCGTGAAAAGGGCTGAGTTTGTTGAAGATCGCGCGGCGTTGGTAGACCGGCGGCTTGGCCTCAGGTGCTCTGACCCACTTGCGAATCGTGTTGCGCGCCAACCCGGTGCGCTTGGCTATCTCATGCAGCGACAGCTTGTCGCGGAAATACATCCGGCGAATTTTGCCCATCATTTCCATACTGATCACCCTGTGTTCTCCTGCTCAAAAATTGAGCAGAAGCAGTTGAACACCTGGGTCAGTTTTCAGTCGGCAGAACAGCCTCTACTGGGTCAGTTTTCGGTCAGCGGCAACAATGGTATGGTCTGTGCGTTCTGACTCGTCAAGGATCGGCCAATGGATCGTTTGTCTAATTTGCTCTCGCGGTTCGGCGTGCGGGCCAATCTGTTCTATGACGGCGACCTATGCGGCTCTGCATCTTACGATGGCGCCGAGCGGCGAGGTTATATCCATCTGCTTCAGGCCGGCAGCGTGACGTTGCTTGGTCCCGATCGCAAGGATTTGCAGCTCACTCGCCCTAGCTTGATTTTTATGCCACGCCCCGCCAAGCATCAATTGTTTGCGGGTGAGTCCGATGGCGCAAAGTTGTTGTGTGCTTCCATGGAGTTTGAGGGCGGAATTGATAATCCTTTGTCGGCTTCATTACCGGACTGTTTGGTGCTCGCACTCGATGATCTGCCCATGCTGGCAGACACGTTGGAGTGGATGTTTGCCGAGGCGGCAAATGTGCATTGTGGAAGGGAAGCCGCGCTTGAGCGCTTATTTGAGCTCCTAATCATTCTGTTGCTCCGTTACCTGCTCGATCATCACCAGTTGCGCACCGGAATGATGGCTGGACTGGCCGACATGCGGCTTGCCCGATCGCTTTTACAGATGCACAACTCCCCGGAACATGCCTGGTCAATAGCAGAGCTGGCCAGTGAGTCAAATATGTCACGCGCTGCGTATGCCGTGCATTTCAAGAGTGTCATCGGACAGACGCCTGCTGATTATTTGTTGAGTTGGCGAGTTAGCCTGGCTCAGAAGCTGATGCGAGAAGGGCGCTCGATTACGCTGATTGCAGCTCAAGTCGGCTACGAAAGTCCTTCGGCGCTGTCTCGCGCATTTAGACGCAAGACGGGGTTGAGCCCTCGTGACTGGTTGAAAGATCTGGCGGGGGAAAATGATGGCAAAAAGGCCTAAGGCATTACTGCCTTAAGCCATTGAAAAAATTATGCATTAATTTTACGTTTTTCCAGTTCAACCAGCGAATGGCCTGCCACAAATATCGAAACAGCAAGCAACCCTAAGTCTTTAAGCAGAAACTGACCTGGCGCAACGGAAATCGCCGGAAACCCTAAACTAGGCTCAATGACGCCCGGAGTGGAAAACATAAAGCTAAGGGTTGTGAAGAACAGGCCTGCAGACAGAGCGCCTCCTACCACGGATAGTTTGGGCGACAGCATGCGGCCTGCGATCAGAGTGCCGATCGAAATCTCTAGTATGCCGAGCAGGCTGGAGAACATGTCGACCGAAAAAATGCTATACACCCATCCCAAAAGCGGGCTGTTGCTCACCAGTGGAACCAGGCCCTCGGCCTCGTAGTGGGTAAATTTCATGCCGCCGAACCAGAAGTAAATAATAGCGAGAGCCAAGTACGCGCCATAGATACCTAGCCCCATAGTTTTGGTTCCAAGCGTTAAGTGGGCCTGTACGCTGGACTTCGAGTTTTCAATGCCTATGGTTTTCATGTCTGAGCTTCCAGTAGTGAGTGAGAGTGTGTTGGCTGCCGAACGCCGTATGCGTTGGCGATGAGATGATTATGGCTGGCATCTCTAATCAAGAGGCATCAGAAAGTATTGATTTCAGTGCAGATCGTCTTGGGCGGTGCAATTCGCGATGAAGGGGGTCGCCTCAGAAAACGGAAAATAAAGCACGCTAAGCCGGTTGCAGCGGTCGTAGCGGCCTGAACTTGCCCGCGC
>NZ_MBPN01000195.1 GCF_001695625.1 Pseudomonas defluvii | reverse complement strand
TTAATCCACCCGTTTGTTTACCGATATTTTTCGTGACGACGCGTCCCGAGTTGCAGCTTGGGCAAGGGCTATACATATATAGGTCCTCTCAAGTGATGAGCGTGCCGAGCTAAGAGCTGGCACACCAAATCCCCAACGGCAGTCGATACTGTGGGGCATTCATAGAGGTGATATAGATTTGAAATATTTTTGGATCCAATTTTAGATTAAGCTATCGCTGCTGAAGTAGCCGGATATTGGTCCTGACGGCTCTGAGGAAGGGGAGGGTCGAAAATGATGTCCCGAAGAAGTGGGAAAGCCCTCTTGGCGTTGGCCGAAACTGAACCAGGTGATCGGCACGTTTCAACCACTCGACCTGCGCTGTAGCAGGTTGGCTGATAATTGAGGGCCTGATCTGGGATCTTCTCGTACCTGTGAGTGGTGCTGGTATGACGATTCCCAGTTCTAGCGCGATGGCTGGCGGGATGCAGTGGCAACCCTGTGCCGGATCATCGGCCAGATCGAATCCGGTGAATTGCCTGTGAGCAACGTTAAGGGCCTGGCCATGATTGGGGCTGGGGGAGACGTACTGAGCGAGGTGCTCCTACCTGGTGTCAATTGACGTTCTTTTCCGCCATTACCCATGCGTCCAGCATGTCGGCCCACTGTTGCATCATCTTGGCACGATCAATCAAGTATTCTGCGTGGTTGTAGGTGCGACGGACTGCGTTCTGTTCGGTATGTGCCAACTGCCGTTCGATCCAGTCTGCTGAAAAGCCCATTTCATTGAGCCTGGTACTGCCTGTTGTACGTGTGGCGTGCGGGCTGTACTTGCCGCCCCAGCCCAGTGTGTTGAGCATCTGACGGAATGAGGCAGCCACCATAGGCTGAGTGCGCACGTCTCGATGCGGAAATACATGGTCGTATTTGCCTGTGACTCCGTGGAGGGCCTGTAGCATTTCCACTGCTTGGGTGGGAAGTGGGCTCGTGTGTTCTTTCCGCTTTTTCATCCGCTCGGCTGGAATGCGCCAGATGGCCTTGTCCAGGTCAAACTCCGACCATTTAGCCTCTACTGCTTCATTTGGGCGGCACAGAGTCAGCCACATAAGGCGGAAGGCGCAGAGGGTTTCATGGCGTCCGCCGTGAGTTTCCACGTCTCGAAGTAGCTGGCCAATTTCTTCTGTAGAAAGCGGTCGTTTGTGCTGGGTTTTGTTTGCGGGCAGCGCTCTGCGAACTGGGTGAACGGGGTCACTGCTGGCGCGTAAGGTCGAGATTGCCAGTTCGAAAACGCCAGACATGGTTCTCTTGGCTTCAGCGGCGACCGATGGCCCATTGTCCTGTGCGGCTCCCTTCAGCACTTCAAGGATGTGGGCGGATGTGATGGCTTTGATGGGCATATCCCCGATTCTCGGAAACACGACTCGCTCCAACATCTTAAGTCGCCTTGACTTGGTGATTTCCTCCCAATCCTTCAATGCTAGCCATTCGTTGGCAACCGCTTCAAAGGTAATGGTTCTCTCGTGATCACGCTTGACCCGTTCTAATTGCCGGTGATGGGCAGGATTGATTCCTTGCACGACGAGTGAACGCGCTTTTACGCGTTCGTCACGAGCCTCTGATAACGTGAATCGACGTCCGTTTCGCCGCTCCTGTGCCTGCTCGGGCGTTTCCCCCCTCGTGACAATCACATAGTCCCCAATAGCGAAAACGCTTTCCTTCCTGGTGTTGCCATCGCTCAACTCAAACCGATAGCGCCAGGCCTTAACGCCATTGGTTTTTACTTCTAGGTACAGGCCATTTCCATCCGTGAGTTTGTAGGGTTTGTCCTTGGGCTTCGCTGTACGGCACTGGGTATCGGTGAGTGGCATGACTGCTTCCTACTCGTGTACCCGGTTTCTGGGTCGGGTATGGGTTTGTTATACCCGGAAGCGTACCCGGTAAAGGTATGGATCTCAATGATCCTGATGGGCGTTCATGGACAATAAAAAACCCTTGAAGTGGCTATCTTCAAGGGTTTTGATGTCCATCGAGATCTACAGGGATCTAAATTACCACTTAGACGTTAAAGCGGAAGTGCATTACATCGCCATCTTTGACGATGTAGTCCTTGCCTTCCAGGCGCCATTTACCGGCTTCTTTCGCGCCGGCTTCGCCGTTGTACTTGATGAAGTCATCGTAGGAGATCACTTCGGCACGGATGAAGCCTTTCTCGAAGTCGGTGTGGATCACGCCGGCAGCCTGTGGGCCGGTGGCGCCAACGCGAACGGTCCAGGCGCGAACTTCCTTCACGCCAGCGGTGAAGTAGGTCTGCAGGTTGAGCAGGGCGTAGCCCGCGCGGATCACGCGGTTCAGGCCAGGCTCTTCCAGGCCGAGGGATTCGAGGAACATGTCCTTCTCTTCACCGTCGTCCAGTTCGGCGATTTCCGCTTCGATCTTGTTGCACACCGGCACCACGATCGCGCCTTCTTCTTCGGCAATGGCCTTGACCACGTCCAGGTGCGGGTTGTTCTCGAAGCCGTCTTCGGCCACGTTGGCGATGTACATGACCGGTTTGCTGGTCAGCAGGTGGAAGCCACGGATCAGGGCTTTCTCGTCATCCGCCATGTGCTTCATCAGGCTGCGCGCAGGCTTGCCTTCGGTGAAGTGCGGGATGAGCTTTTCCAGAATGGCTTTCTGGGCCAGGGCGTCCTTGTCACCACCTTTGGCGTTACGCGCGACTTTCTGCAGTTGCTTCTCGCAGCTGTCGAGGTCGGCGAAGATCAGTTCCAGGTCGATGATTTCGATGTCGCGCTTGGGGTCGACACTGTTGGAGACGTGAATCACGTTATCGTCTTCGAAGCAGCGCACCACGTGGGCGATGGCATCGGTCTCGCGGATGTTGGCGAGGAACTTGTTGCCCAGGCCTTCACCTTTCGAGGCGCCGGCGACAAGGCCTGCGATATCGACGAATTCCATGGTGGTGGGCAGCACCCGCTCAGGCTTGACGATGGCAGCCAGGGCGTCCAGGCGTGCATCGGGCATCGGTACGATGCCGCTGTTCGGCTCGATGGTGCAGAAGGGGAAGTTCTCTGCCGCGATACCGGATTTGGTCAAGGCGTTGAACAGGGTGGACTTGCCGACGTTGGGCAGGCCGACGATGCCGCAATTGAATCCCATGGTGAATCCCTCTTCGTGGAGTCAGGCCTTCTGGCTGTGCAGCTCTCTCATCGCACGCGTCCAATCGCCGGCGAGGATGTCCGGCAGCACGCCGAGGGCAAAATCGATACTGGCATCCAGTTTTTCCTGCTCGGCGCGTGGCGCCTTGCCCAGGACAAAACCGGACACCTTGCTGCTGTCACCCGGGTGGCCGATGCCAAGCCGCAGACGGTGAAAGTTATTCTGATTGCCGAGCTGCGCGATGATGTCGCGCAGGCCGTTGTGCCCGCCGTGGCCGCCACCGAGCTTGAGCTTGGCGACGCCGGGAGGCAGGTCGAGTTCGTCGTGGGCCACCAGGATGGCTTCTGGCGGTATACGGAAAAAACCGGCCAGTGCCGCGACGGCTTGGCCGCTGCGGTTCATGTACGTGGTGGGTATCAGCAGACGAACGTCTTTGCCCTGATAGCTGAACTTGGCTGTCAGGCCGAAATACTTGCGGTCAGCGGTCAGGTTGACGCGCTGGGCGCTGGCGATGCGTTCTACGAAAAGAGCCCCTGCGTTATGCCGGGTCTGTTCGTATTCGGGGCCGGGGTTTCCCAGGCCGACGATCAGTTGAATGGCGGTCACGTCAGGGGCTCTTCCTTGGAGTTGTGGGCCACGCGTTACGGCTGCGTGGCCCGGGCAACACCGGCGTGCTGAGTAAAATTACTCGGCAGCGCCTTCAGCTTCAGGCGCAACACGCGGAGCGTGAACGTTGGCTACTGCCAGGTCGTTGCCGTGAGCCAGTGCGACGAACTCGACGCCTTTCGGAGCTTTCAGGTCCGACAGGTGAACGATGGTGCCGACTTCGGCGTTAGCCAGGTCAACGGTGATGAACTCAGGCAGGTCTTTGGCTTCGCAAGAAACTTCGATTTCAGCCACTACGTGGGAGATCTCGCCGCCTTTCTTGATTGCAGCTTCTTCGTTTACGAAGTGAACTGGAACCTTGGCAGTCAGTTTCTGGCCAGCAACAACGCGAACGAAGTCGGCGTGCAGGATGATGCCTTTCGATGGGTGACGTTGCAGAGCTTTAACAACAACGTTCTGCTTGTCGCCGTCGACATTCAGTTCGATAACGTGGCTGAAAGCAGCTTCGTTTTCGAACAGCTTGGCGATTTCTTTAGCCAGGATGCTGACCGATACAGGGGCAGCGTCGCCACCGTATACAACAGCAGGAACTTGGCTGGCGAGACGACGCAGGCGGCGGCTCGCACCTTTCCCCAGGTCGTTACGCGCTTCGGCGTTCAGGATGAAATCAGTCATTTTGTATCTCCAAAATAGCCTCTCCGGTTTGGCGTTTGCGACCAGCGCCAAAGCGGGGTTGGCAAAAAAGCCCCGCCCCAACAACCAGTGTTGGGGCGGGGCGCTTTACGTCAACGT
>NZ_MBPN01000194.1 GCF_001695625.1 Pseudomonas defluvii | reverse complement strand
GGTCGATCTTCAGATCGGTGCTTGCGCCAAGGTTCTTCTCGAACACTTCGCCGTAGTTACCGACTTGCTTGACGATCTGTACGACCCAGTCCTTGGGCAGCTTGAGGTCTTTGCCATATTCGCCATCAGCACCGAGCAGGCGGGCGACGTCCGGGTTCTTGGTCGATTTCGCTTCAGCCTCGACATTCTTCGAGGTGATACCTGCCTCTTCGGCATTGATCATCGCGAACAGGGTCCACTTGACGATGCTGAACCACTCTTCATCGCCCTTACGCACGACAGGGCCCAGAGGCTCCTTGGAGATGGTTTCCGGCAACACGACATAATCGTTTGGCGACCCCAGCTTGGAGCGTTGTGCATAGAGTTGCGACTTGTCGGAAGTCAGCACATCGCAACGACCGGACTCCAGCGATTTGGCGCTTTCATCGGAGGTGTCGAAGGTGATCGGGGTGTACTTCAGGCCATTGGCGCGGAAGTAGTCGGAGACGTTGAGTTCAGTGGTGGTACCGGCCTGGATGCAGATGGTTGCGCCATCCAGTTCCTTGGCGCTGGAAACGCCAAGCTTCTTGTTCACCAGGAAACCTACGCCGTCGTAGTACGTGACGCCCGCGAACACCAGGCCCATGCCGGCATCGCGCGAACTGGTCCAGGTAGTGTTACGCGATAGCACATCCACTTCACCAGACTGCAACGCCGTGAAACGCTCCTTGGCGTTCAGTTGGCTGAACTTGACCTTGTTTGCATCACCGAAGACGGCGGCAGCCACGGCGCGGCAGACGTCAGCATCGATACCCACGATCTTGCCCTTGGCATCCGGCACCGAGAAGCCCGGCAAGCCGTCACTCACGCCACACTGGACGAAACCCTTTTTCTGAACCGCTTCGAGGGTTGCACCGGCCTGCGCGAAAGCACTGATACCCAGTGCGGCGGCAGCGGTAACGACTGCCAGAGTGGATTTCAACATCTTCATTAAAACCTCCAGATTGCTCTTGTTGTGTTCGAGCCGATTGCACCGCACCCTTATGAGGCGCATCCGACCCGTGCTGGCTTGCTTTTGGGTCAATGGCGCAATAACGCTGTTCTGTGACAGCCTTTAATAGCGAAATGGTGTTACCGTCGAAACGCCACGCGTCACGTCGCAAGGTTCGTAGCAAAGCGCGTACCACACTGAGCCGCTTAAGCGATTCAGTGTGCGCCAACAGGTAAACTTGTCGCCTTTCGACAAGTTTTTCCCGGACCGAACCGACACGCCTTCTTTTCATGCACTTAATAAGAGCGTGCGCACATTTTCGGAGCAGTCATGACCACCCCGTTGATACTTGAGCCGCAAAAGACCCCCGATGCCTGTGTGATCTGGTTGCACGGTTTGGGGGCAGATCGTTACGACTTCCTGCCGGTCGCCGAAGCCTTGCAGGAACAGTTGTTGAGTACCCGCTTCGTAATGCCCCAGGCACCCACCCGCCCGGTGACCATCAACGGCGGCTATGAAATGCCCAGTTGGTACGACATCACGGCCATGAGCCCGGCCCGTTCGATTGATCGCACGCAGTTGGAAGACTCAGCAGACCAGGTCATTGCATTGATCGAGGCCGAGCGCGCCAAAGGGATCGATCCAACGCGGATTTTTCTTGCCGGCTTTTCACAAGGTGGTGCGGTCGTGCTGCACACGGCGTATGTAAAGTGGCAAGGCACCCTGGGCGGTGTCCTGGCCCTGTCAACCTACGCACCGACCTTCAGCGCCGAACGCGAGCTAAGCGCCAGCCAGCAACGCACCCCGGCCTTGTGCCTGCATGGCCAGTACGACACTGTGGTACAGAACGCCATGGGCCGTACCGCCTACGAACACCTCAAACATTGGGGGGTTAATGCCGGCTGGCAGGAATACCCGATGGAGCACGAAGTACTGCCCGAGGAAATCCGCGATATCGGTACCTGGCTGACCCAGCGTTTGAGCGGAAGCACGACTTCCGTGTAGCCGTCAGCGCAATCCACTACGCCGCGCCCGAATCTTGCATTACACTGGCCGGCGTACATTCCTTAACCAATTGACGAGATGACCGTGCTCAAAGCACTCAAGAAGATGTTCGGCAAAGGCGAGGCTGAGCAACTCGCTGCCGAAACCGCTGCCCCCGTGGTGCAGCCACCTGCACAACCCAAGCCCTCTGCACCAGCAGCCCAGCCACAGGCTCAAGCGCCCGTCGCGGCAAAGGCTGAGAAACCGGCAGAACCCAAGCCGCGCCGTGAGCGCAAGCCAAAACCCGCGGCATCCAGTTGGAAACTGGAAGACTTCATGGTTGAGCCACAGGAAGGCAAGACCCGTTTCCACGACTTCAAGCTTTCGCCAGAGCTGATGCACGCCATCCATGACCTGGGCTTCCCCTACTGCACGCCGATTCAGGCTCAGGTACTGGGCTATACCCTGCGTGGCCAGGACGCTATCGGCCGCGCTCAGACCGGCACAGGCAAGACCGCCGCGTTCCTGATTTCGATCATTACCCAACTGCAGCAGACCCCGGCACCCAAAGAGCGCTACATGGGTGAGCCTCGGGCACTGATCATCGCCCCGACCCGTGAACTGGTCGTCCAGATCGCCAAGGACGCCGCCGCACTCACCAAGTACACCGGCCTGAACGTAATGACCTTCGTTGGCGGTATGGACTTCGACAAGCAGCTCAAACAGCTTGAAGCCCGCCACTGCGACATCCTGGTTGCCACACCGGGCCGCTTGCTGGACTTCAACCAGCGCGGCGAAGTGCACCTGGACATGGTCGAGGTGATGGTGCTGGACGAAGCCGACCGCATGCTCGACATGGGCTTTATCCCCCAGGTACGGCAGATCATTCGCCAGACACCACCGAAAAGCGAACGCCAGACCCTGCTGTTCTCGGCCACCTTCACCGAAGACGTGATGAACCTGGCCAAGCAGTGGACCACGACCCCGGCCATCGTCGAGATCGAGCCGGAAAACGTCGCCAGCGAGACCGTCGAGCAGCACGTTTATGCCGTGGCAGGCAGCGACAAATACAAGTTGCTGTACAACCTGGTCACCCGCAACAAATGGGAACGGGTCATCGTTTTCGCCAACCGCAAGGATGAAGTGCGCCGTATCGAAGAGCGCCTGGTACGCGACGGTGTCAACGCCGCCCAGCTGTCCGGCGATGTGCCGCAACACAAGCGTATCCGCACGCTGGAAAACTTCCGTGAAGGCCGCATCACCGTACTGGTGGCCACCGACGTGGCCGGTCGCGGTATTCACATCGACGGCATCAGCCATGTGATCAACTTCACCCTGCCAGAAGACCCGGACGATTACGTTCACCGTATCGGTCGTACCGGTCGTGCAGGCACCAGCGGCGTATCGATCAGCTTCGCCGGCGAAGATGACTCTTACCAGCTACCCGCCATCGAAACACTGCTGGGTCGCAAGATCAGCTGCGAGATGCCGCCGGCCGAGTTGCTCGAGGCCGTGCCCCGCAAGCCTCACTGATCGGCTGTACTGCAACACCGAAAACGCTGCCTGCTGCCAGGCGGCGTTTTTTTATGCCCGCGATATTGCCCGCAAGAACAAAAAGTCCATAATAGACAAAATAGTTTATTTGGAGCACTGCATGTCCGCGCCCCTCGTCATTGATCAACAGCACGCACGCCAACTGCTCAGCCAACTGGATGTCCCGCAGATCCTGCGCAAACTGTTTCGCGATCTGGCCGCCGGGCAAGCTGTGCAGCCGCCGCAGCAGCTCGTCGAGTTCCCAGGTGGTGCCGGCGATTTCATCAACTACGGCGGCGTACTGGCTGAAGACGGTGTCTACGGGGTCAAGACATCGCCCTACATCGTCCGTGACACGGGCCCACTGGTTACCGCCTGGACACTGCTGATGTCCATGGAAAGCGGCCAGCCACTGCTGCTTTGCGACGCTGGCGAACTGACCACCGCGCGCACCGCCGCGACCACCGCCGTGGCCGTCGATGCACTGGCCGCAAGCGGCGCCCGTCGCCTGACCCTGATCGGCAGCGGCCCCATCGCCCGGGCGCACCTGCGCTACACCCGCGACCTGCGCGACTGGCAGGACATCCGCCTCTACTCGCCGCGCCTGCATCAGCAGAGCGCCGAACAACGTCGTGCACTGAGTGACCTTGATCCACGCCTGACCTTTGCCGATACCCTTGACCAGGCCGTACAAGATGCCGACGTCATCATGCTCTGTACGTCCTCGGCCAGCCCGGTCATCGACCCGCGTCAATTGAGCAAACCGGCCCTGATCACCTCGATCAGCACCAACGCCGTGCGCGCTCATGAAGTGCCGCCAGAAACCCTCGCGAACATGGACGTCTACTGCGACTACCGCCTGACCACGCCAGGGTCGGCCGGGGAAATGCGCATCGCCAGCGAACAGCATGGCTGGCACGCCGACGCGATCATCGGCGACCTGGCACAACTGCTGAGCGATCAGGCGCCGCGCCCTGACTACCAGCGCCATGCGTTCTTCCGCTCCATCGGCCTGGGCCTTGAAGACATTGCCCTGGCCAATGCGCTCTATCGACTGCAGCGCGCCGACTGACGGCGACCGGAGACGTCCATGCAACCAGCAGATTTCATCATTATTGGCGCCGGCATTGCCGGCGCCTCCACC
>NZ_MBPN01000193.1 GCF_001695625.1 Pseudomonas defluvii | reverse complement strand
GCAGCCGGTGCCCGGGCACCGGCTGCAGGGGCATGGTCAGGCGCGAGCGGCTTGACGCTCTTTGGCCTGGCAGGCTGCGGCGGTGAAGAGTACGTCGGTGGAGGAGTTCAGCGCAGTTTCTGCCGAATCCTGTAGTACTCCGATGATGAAACCAACTGCTACCACTTGCATGGCGATTTCGCTGGGGATGCCGAACAGGCTGCAGGCCAGAGGAATCAGCAGCAGCGAGCCGCCAGCCACGCCGGAGGCGCCGCAGGCGCACACCGCCGCCACCAGGCTGAGCAGTACGGCGGTCGGCAGGTCTACGGCGATACCCAGGGTATTTACCGCTGCCAGGGTCAGGACGGTGATGGTGATGGCGGCACCGGCCATGTTGATGGTTGCACCCAGAGGGATCGATACCGAGTAGGTGTCTTCATGCAGGCCCAGCTTGTTGCTCAACGCCAGGTTGACCGGGATGTTGGCGGCCGAGCTACGGGTGAAGAAGGCGGTGATGCCGCTTTCACGCAGGCACATGAACACCAGTGGGAACGGGTTGCGACGGATTTTCCAGAACACGATCAGCGGGTTGACCACCAGCGCGACAAACAGCATGCAGCCGATCAGGACGGTCAGCAGGTGCAGGTAGCCGACCAGGGCATCAAGGCCGGACTCTGCCAGGGTCGAGGCGACCAGGCCAAAGATACCCAGCGGCGCAAAACGAATGACGACTCGTACGATTACGGTCACGCCGTTGGACAGGTCTTCCAGCACGGTTCGGGTCGTCTGGCCAGCATGGCGGATGGCAATGCCAAGGCCGATGGCCCACGCCAGGATACCGATGAAGTTAGCGTTCATCAGGGCTTTGACCGGGTTGTCTACGGCGCTCAGCACCAGGCTCTGCAGGACCTCACCAATGCCACCCGGAGCACTCAGCGAGGCCTCGGAGGTGCTCAGTGCCAGGTGGGAAGGGAAGGCCATGCTGGCAACTACCGCAACCACCGCAGCCGCAAAGGTGCCCAGCACGTACAGCACCAGAATCGGACGGATATGGGTTTCCTGACCATGACGATGGTTGGCGACAGACGCCATGACCAGAATGAACACCAGAATGGGGGCGACAGCCTTCAGCGCGGAGACGAAGACCTTGCCAACAAAGGACAGGTTTGCTGCGGTTTCGGGTGAGATCAACGCGAGGGCGATACCAGCAATCAGGCCAACCAGGATCTGTAGCACCAGGCTGGTTCTATTCAACAGGTTTAGAACGGGGGTCATGGCAGGTGTTTCTCTGTCTTGTTCAAGGGTTTCGGCAGTGCCGAAACGTGGCGCATTGACGGCGTCTGGATGGCAGGGCCGCGAAAAAGGGCGCGACTTTAGCACAGTGTGCAGCCGAGGGTCGCTGCACGGTGTCGGAGCGTGGTGCGGGCGTGTAGTATGCCCGCCCTTTTGGCGCGGCTGTGGCCGCGTGCTTTCTGTGTTGGAGTGTGGATGTTACTGCCTATCCTGTTGCTGGCTGCGGCCGGCTTCACTGTATTGACCACGGAGTTCATTATCGTCGGGTTGCTGCCGGGCATTGCACGAGACCTGCAGGTCAGTGTTTCCCAGGCGGGGCTGCTGGTGACCTTGTTCGCATTCACCGTGGCCTGTTGCGGGCCGTTTCTCACCGCGTGGTGCGCGCGCTTCGATCGAAAACGACTGTTTGTCGGAATTTTGTTGGTGTTCGCGGCCTCCAATGCGCTGGCGGCGGTGGCTTCGAACATCTATGTCATGGGCTTGGCGCGGTTGATCCCGGCGCTCGGGTTGCCGGTGTTCTGGGCATTGGCCAGTGAAACGGCGGTGGACATCGTCGGCCCGGCTTACGCTGGACGTGCCATTGCCAAGATCAGCTTTGGTGTGGTGTGTGCGACGGTGTTTGGTATTCCGGTCGGCACCTTGATTGGTGATGCCCTGGGGTGGCGGGCTGCTTTTGCGGTGCTGGCCGTGCTGGCGCTGGCCAAGGCGTTGTTGTTGTACGGCTACCTGCCACGCACCCCGCGTCAGACGCCGGCCTCGTCACTACTCGGGCAATTTGGCATCCTGCGCAGCCGTTTGTTGCAGGGGCATGTGCTGTTGTCGGTGCTGGTGTTCAGCGGCATGTTCACGGCGTATACCTACCTGGCCGATATGCTTGAGCGTTTGGCCGGCTTCGATGGCAGCAGGGTGGGGTGGTACCTGATGGGGTTTGGTGCGGTCGGTTTGGTCGGCAACAGTCTGGGCGGCCGTGCCGTGGATCGTCATCCTCTGCTGGCGTCCAGTGGCTTCTGCGCCGTGATGGTCATAGGCTTGGTTGCGGTGGTGCCGAGCATGCAGTCCACGGTGGGCCTGATGTTGGCGTTGGCCATTTGGGGGGCGACCCAGGCCGCGCTGTTTCTGGTTTCCCACGTGCGCCTGATCAAGGCCGCCCCCAAGGCGCCGGCGTTTGCGGCTTCTCTCAATATTGCCGGGGCCAATCTTGGCATCGGCCTGGGGGCGATCATTGGCGGTTGGGTCATCGATACCCTGGGCTTGGCCCGCCTGGGGTTGTCTGCCGCGGTGTTGATCACGTCGTCGGTGATCCTGGGGCTGTGGTTGATGAGCGCGCGGTTCCAGCCAGAGGCCAGTTGAACAGCTCGCGTCGGGCGCCTTCGGTGATGGCAAGAATGCCGGGGTGCTTGACCTTGCGTTCCACCGAGATGGCATAGAACGACTCGATCACGGCATCCGTCTGGCCGATCAGCTCGACGCCGTACTGTCGACAGACCTCGTCGGCGATGACGCTGGGGGCGATGAATATTCCGCTGCCTGACTGCCCGAAGGCTTGCATCAAGGCGCTGTCATCGAAGTCACCGATGATCCGTGGTTGCACATTCTGTTCGGCAAACCAGCGCAGCAAGCGGCTGCGTACCACGGTTTCCTGCCCGGGTATCAGCAGTGGCGCATGTTGTAACCCTTGAGGAAAGTTGGCCCCGTAGCGCTCGGCCAGCGTGGCGGTGGCAAAGAAGCTGATGCCGCATTCTCCCAGTTTCTGGCTGTAGCCCTTGATGTCCAGGTGGCTGGGCATTGGGCTGTCGGAGATGACCAGGTCCAGGCGCTGAATCGCCAGGTCGGCAAGCAGGCGCTCCAGCTTGTCTTCACGGCAACTGATGCGCAGTGGGTCGCTCATTTCCATGGTGGGGGCAATCAGCCGGTAAACGATGGACTTCGGCACCACATCCGCAACGCCAACCCGAAACAGGATCTGCTTTTCTTCTGGCTGCGTACGCAGCAGGGCCTCAAGTTCTCCGCCGATCTGGAACATGGGCTCGGCATAGCTCAGGGCCTGGCGACCGGTTTCGGTCAGTTCCAGTTGACGGCCTACCCGGCGAAACAGCTCTACCCCATAGGTTTGTTCCAGCAGGCTGATCTGTCCGCTGATGGTTTGCGGGGTCAGGTTCAGTTGCTCGCAGGCGCGCACAATGCTGCCGGTTTTGGCCACGACCCAGAAGTAGTGCAGCTGCCTGTAGTTGAGCATGAGGGCTCTCACTTCGTAAAAACCGAAGTATAACCCTTAAAAAAACGAATTTTCCTGATGTATCTCGGTCTTTAGAATGCATTGCTATCTAAAGCGCCGGCTTCAGGGCTGGCCGTTACAAGAGGAAAAAACATGCTTCACTTCAAATCGATTGGTACGCCGTTGGTGCTGGTGCTGGCGTTGTTTGCCATCAGCGGCTGTGAACAGGCAGAAAAGTCCGCCCAGCAGGTGCTCAATCAGGCCGCACAGTCGGCCAAGGAAGCCATCGACAAGACCAACGAAGCGGCTCAACAAGCCTTGAGCGAAGCCACAGGTTCGCAGGCAGAGAAGAAGCCTTCTGACACCGAGCGCGATGACAGCACTCAAGACATCTGATTCAACCAATCCCCCCGTTCAGGACTGATTCATGGAATACCTGTTAGAACTTGCTGCAAGCCCTACCGCCTGGGTCGCCCTGGCCACCTTGGTGGCCATGGAGATTGTCCTGGGTATCGATAACCTGATCTTCATTTCCATCCTGACCAACAAACTGCCTGAACAGTACCGCTCCAAGGCGCGGCGCGTGGGTATCAGCATGGCGCTGGTGATGCGTCTGGCGCTGCTCAGTACCGTTGCCTGGATCGTCCAGTTGACTGAACCGGTGGTTGACGTATTTGGCCAGAGTTTCTCCTGGAAGGACATGATTCTGATCGCGGGTGGCCTGTTCCTGTTGTGGAAAGCAACCACTGAAATTCACCACAGTGTTGATCCCGTGGCACAGGAAGACGCCAAGGCCTCGTCGACCATTACCCTTGGCTTTGCTGCTGCGATTGGCCAGATCCTGTTGCTGGATATCGTCTTCTCGATCGACAGCATCATTACCGCTGTGGGCATGACCGAGCACTTGCCGATCATGATCATCGCCGTTATCAGTGCCGTGGTGGTGATGATGGTGGCCGCTGATCCACTGGCGCGCTTCATCAACGACAACCCGACTGTCGTGATGCTGGCCCTGGGCTTCCTGATCATGATCGGTATGACCCTGATCGCTGAAGGCTTCGGTGTCCACGTGCCAAAAGGTTACGTTTACGCGGCCATGGCGTTCTCGACGGCGATCGAAGTGCTTAACATTCTGTCGCGACGTGCTCGCACGAAGCGTGAAGA
>NZ_MBPN01000192.1 GCF_001695625.1 Pseudomonas defluvii | reverse complement strand
TCGCGAAATTTCGCAGTCGCGACGCCAGAGACCGAGGGTTAGATCATGCCTAGCATTCACCTTCCGGCCGCCCGCTAAATATCTCCTTTTGGGTTGTTAATAAAACATCCAATAAGTTGACTGTGCGTGAAAAAGAAAGTTTTGTGTGATGGCGTTGAAGATCGCACCGTTAAGCTCTTATGTGGGATGGTGCAGAGCTCGACGACTACCGATAAAACGCAACCGCCGCAAACAGACAAGAAAAAGCCCCAACTGATAACAGTTGGGGCTTCAGTATTGTGATTGGTGGAGCAATAGCACCCTGAACCCAAAACCTTCTCGCTCAACCGGTAGTGGCTGATAACAACTCGTGAGGGCTATTGCGGGTTAAGCATTTAGCGATGTCTAGGGCCAGACTGGACGTCTGAACGCAAGCCGCTGATACTGTACATAACCACAGTATCAGCGGAGGATACCCATGTCGCTGGCAAGGAACGCCACGGCGAGTCAATCGCCCACTCAAACAAACGGTTACGAACGCCACCAACCCGACCAGACGCTGCTCTACCAGCTGGTTGAGCAGCACTACCCAGCCTTCAAAGCCTCACTCGAAGCCCAAGGTCAACACCTGCCTCGCTACATCCAACAAGAATTCAACGACCTCCTCCAATGTGGCCGTCTGGAGTATGGTTTCATGCGGGTTCGCTGCGAGGATTGTCATCACGAGCGTCTGGTCGCCTTCAGCTGTAAACGACGCGGCTTTTGCCCTAGCTGCGGTGCCCGCCGGATGGCCGAGAGTGCGGCGCTGCTGATAGACGAAGTCTTCCCCAAGGAGCCCATTCGCCAGTGGGTGCTCAGCTTTCCTTTCCAGCTACGCTTTTTGCTGGCTCGCCATCCCCAGCTGATGGGCCAGGTCTTGAGTATCGTCTATCGTACACTCTCAACTCATCTGATCAAAAAAGCCGGTTACACCAAAGCCTCTGCACAAACTGGCTCAGTGACTCTTATCCAACGCTTTGGCTCCGCGCTAAATCTCAATGTCCACTACCACATGCTGTTTCTCGATGGTGTCTATGCCGAAGATGACTATGGCAAGCAACGCTTCCATCGTGTCAAGGCACCCACTTACGATGAGCTGAATACGCTCGCTCACACCCTCAGCCATCGCATCGCTCGCTGCATGGAAAAGCGTGGGATTTTGGAGCGTGATGCCGAGAATACGTGGTTGACACTGGAAGAGGGCGAAGACGATACGCTGACTCAATTACATGGTGCTTCGGTTACGTATCGCATTGCCGTCGGCCCCCAGCAAGGGCGCAAAGTCTTCACCCTGCAAACCTTGCCAGGGCGTGAGGATAAAGCCGACTCAAGCAGTCGAGTAGCCAACCATGCTGGTTTCTCGCTACACGCCGGTGTGATGGCCGAAGCGCATCAGCGGGATAAGCTTGAGCGCTTGTGTCGCTACATTAGTCGGCCAGCGGTTTCAGAAAAACGTCTGGCATTAACCGCCAATGGGCAGGTGCGTTACGAGCTCAAAACTCCGTACCGCAATGGCACCACCCATGTGATCTTCGAGCCGCTGGACTTCATCGCCAAACTCGCTGCGTTGGTACCTAAGCCGCGAGTCAACCTCACACGCTTCCACGGCGTCTTTGCACCGAACAGCAAACACCGAGTTCAAGTAACACCCGCCAAGCGGGGCAAGAAGCCCGACAAATCGGAAGGTCTCGATACTAACTGGCGTGACAAGAGTCCTGCAGAGCGCCACCGCGCCATGACCTGGATGCAACGCCTCAAGCGAGTCTTCAATATTGATATTGAAGTCTGCGAACACTGCGGCGGTCACGTCAAAGTGATTGCCAGCATCGAAGATCCGAAGGTCATTGAGCAGATTCTCAAGCATCTGAAACAGAAAACAGCCAAGGCGAATGCCGCCAAGCAGCGTGAGCTGCCACCAGAACGAGCGCCGCCACTGACTCCCAGCCTGTTCGATCCATCACAGAGTCGTCTCTTTGACTGACGACCCCAAATCCAACACTGCTCAACACTGCCAACTTTTAAACGGGGCGGTGGGGCAGTTTGTATCTCTCGAGCTATCAGGCTAGAGATTTTACCGCCAAATCGAACCTTATTAGAGCGGTTTAGGCTGGACCGGCAGTTAAAATTGGGGCTTGAGCGGTAAACGAGTGAGGGAATTTCAGGTAAGATACTTCGGATGAGGAGCAAAAAGGTGGTTTATACTTCCTATACCCCTGGATGGACGAACAAGCCATTAAGCAGTGGCATTGCCTGGTCCACCATGGCCGCCGAGGGAGAGGTTTCCACTACAGTGACACCGCCATTGAGACGGCCCTGATGCTAAAAGGCTTGTTCAAGTTGCCGCTGCGGGCGCTAGAAGGCTTCATTAACTCGTTGTTCCAACTGATGGCGGTGCCTTTGCAGTCGCCGGACTATAGCTGTATCAGCAAGCGCGCCAAGACCGTCGACATCAAGTACCGCCTCCCCAGCCAAGGCCCGGTGGCTCACTTGGTCATTGATGCCACCGGCCTCAAGGTCTATGGCGAAGGCGAATGGAAAATTCGCAAACACGGCAAGGAGAAGCGACGAGTGTGGCGCAAGCTCCACTTGGCGGTGGATGCCACAACCCATGCGGTCATCGCTGCCGAAGTCAGCCTGGAGACGGTGGCGGATAACGAGGTGTTACCGACGTTGCTCAACCCCTTACGACGCAAGATAAAACAGGTCAGCGCCGATGGTGCGTATGACACCAAGGCCTGTCATGCGCTACTGAAGAAAAAGGGGGCGAAAGCCACCATACCGCCGAGAAAAAATGCGGCACCGTGGGAGGAAGGCCATCCCCGCAACGAGGCGGTGACGGCGCTCAAGGCCGGTGAACTGAAGCAATGGAAGAAAGACTCCGGCTATCACCAGCGCTCGATAGCCGAGACCGCCATGTACCGGTTCAAGCAACTCATCGGGCCAACGCTGAGCCTGCGGAACTACAACGCCCAGGTGGGCGAAATCCTGGCTGGCGTGAAGGTGATGAACAAGCTGATAGGGCTTGGTATGCCTGTTCGCCAGCCAGTGAATTGAGTGGTATCAACGGGTTGGGGAACGGCCATCCAGCGACGGATTTGGTCAACAACGCCGATAACACCTCGAAATCGGAGTTTATATGGCTTCGTGGGGGAGTTATGTGTTTGAGCTTTGTCGCATTAACGCGAATCAGGGGTTGACGGCAGAAATGGACTGGAATTACACTTCTTAGAGTCGGCGTTGCCGGAAAATTCTGGGCGGTTGCAGAAGCTGAGTGCAACACGGTTACTGGATTGAAGCAGGTGCATCATGCTGCAACGCCACTACTTCTGTCATGACCTCAATCGGGCATTTCCAATTGAAGCGCTTGCGCGGTCGGATGTTCAGTTCGTAGGCAATGGCATCCAACTGCTCCTGGCTGTACACCGACAAGTCCGTGCCCTTGGGCAGGTACTGGCGGATCAGGCCGTTGATGTTCTCGTTGCTGCCGCGCTGCCAGGGGCTGTGTGGGTCGCAGAAGTAGATCGCCACACCGGTCTTCTGGGTGATTTCCGCGTGCCGCGCCATCTCTCGCCCCTGGTCGTAGGTCATGCTCTTGCGTACAGCCAGCGGCATGCGGTTCAGCGCCGCGCTGAAGCCCTCCACCGCCGAGGTCGCCGTCGCATCGTTCATCTTCGCCAGGATCAGGTAGCCGCTGGTGCGCTCGACCAGGGTGGCTACCGCCGAGGCGTTGGCCTTGCCCTTGATCAGATCGCCCTCCCAGTGACCGGGCATCAGGCGGTCTTCGATCTCCGGTGGGCGTACGTGGATGCTGACCATGTCGGGGATCTGGCCACGTCGATCCACCCCGCCGGAGCGCGGCCGGCGGGTAGTCTTGCCCTGCCGCAGACAGATGATCAGCTCCTTGCGCAGCTCGCCGACCGGCAGGGCATAGATCGCGTTGTAGATTGTCTCGCGGCAGACGTAGGCGTCTTCGAAGCTTGGGGATTTCATGGTTCGCAGCTTGCCGGCAATCTGCTCGGGAGAAAAGCGCTGTCGCAGCAGGTGGGCGACCAGCTCGAACAACTCGTTGCCGGGCACCAGCCGTTTTGCGGGTCGACAGACCACGCGGCGTGTATGCATCAAGCGCTGGGCATCGTCTGCAACGTACTCGCCTTGAGCATTCCGGTTGCGCCGGATCTCACGGCTGACCGTCGAGGGGCTGCGGTTCATCAGCCGGGCAAGCCTGCGCTGGCTGAAGCCATTGCACAGGCCGATCTGGATCGTGACGCGCTCTGTGGCGCTGAGTTCGTGATAGGACATGGGGCAACACCTTACCGAAATGGTCGGGTGTTGCACTCAGTTTTTGCGGCCGCCCTGATTGGATTAGTTGTTCGGGGTGCGAAAACAGTCGTAGTTCGGGGGAAAAACCGAATTTTGACCCGAAACCGCAAAAAACCCGAAATGACAGTTCCTATCAAATACTTAACTTGTAGGTTCTTTCAAATGGATAAGAATGATGTTGTTAAGAAGATACTTGAATCAAAAAAGTACGAAAACCTTGATTCAGATATTGGGCTCTTCGCATTTAAGGGTGTAGCTGATTTCTAAACCCTCCTGACTTCAGCAAGCACCTGGCTATGTAATTGGTTAAATTTCTAAAGCCCAAGGCGGTACCTCGTAAGTGCTCAAGTCGCCCGTTGATAGCTTCTGTTGGACCGTTGCTGGTTCCTGGCCGGTCGAAGTAGGCAAGGATGCTCTCAGCG
>NZ_MBPN01000191.1 GCF_001695625.1 Pseudomonas defluvii | reverse complement strand
CCTCAGGTAAGGGACCATGTCAACGCAACCCAGAACTGAACTGGAAAGCGCCCTCGCAGCATGCAGGGAGAGTTTTCTTTCGGTCGGCTTCTTCAGTTTTTTCGTCAACCTGCTGATGCTGGTGCCCTCCTTCTACATGCTCCAGGTGTATGACCGCGCCGTAGGCAGCGGTAGCCTCTCGACACTGCTGATGTTGACGCTGATCATGTTGCTGCTGATGGTCACCCTCGGCGGCCTGGAATGGGTACGTTCGCGAATCATGGTGCGCATCAGCACCCGCCTGGACACCCTGCTGAACCAGCGACTGTTCGATGCCAGCTTCAGGCAGGCCCTGAACAGCGGCGGCATGAATGCGTCAGCCCAACCCCTCAACGACCTCAGTAGCCTGCGCCAGTTTCTGACCGGCAATGGCCTGTTCGCCTTTTTCGACACCCCCTGGATTCCGATCTACCTGGCGGTCATGTTTATCTTCCACCCCTGGTATGGCTGGATGGGCGTGATCAGTGCCCTGCTGCTGGGTGCGCTGGCCTACCTCAACGAAAAACTCACCCAGGCACCCCTGCAAGCGGCCAACCGCGAGCAGATGGCGGCCACTACCTTCACCCAGAAAAGCCTGCGCAATGCCGAAGTCGTCGAATCGATGGGCATGCTTGCAGACCTGCGCCAGCGCTGGAGCCAGCGCATCAACAAGGTCTTGATGCTACAAAGCTGTGCCAGCGATCGCGCTGGTGCCATTGCGGCGGTCTCCAAGACCTTCCGCCAGATTGTCCAGTCACTGGTACTGGGCCTGGGCGCCTACCTGACCATCAAGCATGAGATTTCTTCCGGTTTGATGATCGCAGGCTCCATTCTGCTGGGGCGCGCCCTGGCCCCGATCGACCAGCTGATCGGTATCTGGAAAGGCTTCGTTGGTGCGCGTGCGCAGTACTCACGGCTGCATGAACTCCTGCAGAAAGTTGCCGCTGAACCGGTGCGCATGTCACTGCCGGCACCACACGGTGCCATCACGGTCGAAAGCCTCTCCGTCAGCTCGCCAGGCAACCGCACGCCATTGGTGCGTAACCTGAGCTTTCGCGTGGCTGCTGGGGAAGCCGTGGGTATCATCGGCCCCAGCGGTGCCGGCAAGTCGACCCTGGCCCGCGCCCTACTGGGGATCTGGCCAAGCCTGGCCGGCACGGTACGCCTGGACGGCGCCGACATCAGCCAATGGCGACGCGACGAACTGGGCCGCTACATTGGCTACCTGCCACAAGACATCGAGTTGTTCGAAGGCAGCATCAGCGAAAACATTTCCCGCTTCGGTGAAGTCGACGCTGCCGCCGTTGTCGCTGCGGCCCGAATGGCTGGTGTGCATGAGTTGATTCTGCAATTGCCACAGGGCTACGACACCCTTATCGGCGCCAATGGCGGCGGGCTTTCCGGTGGCCAGCGCCAACGTATCGGCCTGGCCCGCGCCCTGTATCGGGCACCGCGACTGGTGGTATTGGACGAACCCAACTCGAATCTCGATGACACCGGTGAACAGATGCTCGCTGAAGCCTTGCGCAAACTCAAGCAAAGCGGTGCCACGGTATTTGTCATCACACACCGCTCGGGCGTGCTGGCAAACGTGGATAAATTGCTGGTGTTGAGCCAAGGCGAACTGAGCCTGTACGGGCCACGCGACAAGGTCTGGGCGCACCTGCACAGCAATATAACCGCGCACGCGCAAACCGCTCAGGCCTAACGAACAAGCAGATGATCAACGCCATGCAAGACTCTATGCACGCCTCCGTCACTACGGCGCAGTTGCCTGTCGATGACCGGCCAACCCGTCGTGTCGGTTTCCTTATTGTGATGGTGACCTTTGGCCTGTTCGGCGGCTGGGCGGTCTTTGCGCCCTTGGAAAGCGCTGCACTGGCGCCCGGTGTCGTCACCGTTAAAAGTTACCGCAAGACCGTGCAACACCTGGAAGGCGGCATCGTCCGCGAACTGCGGGTACACGACGGTGACCGAGTAACGGCAGGCGACGTCTTGCTGGTCCTGGATAACACCCAGGCCCGCTCCGAGACAGAGATGATGCGCAGCCAACTGATCGCCGCACGCGAACTGGAAGCACGACTGGTCGCCGAACGCGACGGATTGGCAGAGCCTGCCGCAGTGCCCGACCTCGACGCCAGTGATCCACGCGTGCGCGAAGCCCGCGACAGTGAAGCGCGTATCTTCCAGACCCGCCGCAACGGGCTGCTGGGCGAGATCGGCATACAGGAAAAAGCGATCCGTCAGATCGAGGAACAGATTCGCGGCTTCCGGGCGATCATCGCCAGCAAACAGACCCTGGCCACCTCCTACCAGGAAGAAATCGTCGACCTGCGCGCCTTGTTGGCCGAAGGCTACGTTGATAAACAGCGCCTGCGCGAACAGGAACGCAGCCTCGCGCGCCTGCAGGCCGAAGTGGTCGAGCATCAATCAGCCAGCGCCCGTGCCCAGGTACAAATCGGTGAAGCCGAGCTGAAGATTCTCCAGTTGAAAAAGACCTTCGCCACCGAAGTTGCCGGGCAACTGGGTGAAACCCGCACCAAGATCTACGACCTGCGCGAGCGACTGGCCACCGTGCAAGACCGCGACAAGCGCACGGAAGTGCTGGCACCAGAGTCGGGCATGGTCATGGGCATGACCGTGCATACCTTGGGCGGTGTGGTGAACCCGGGCACGCCGCTGATGGACATTGTTCCGGCCAACGAAGAACTGATTGTCGAAGCACAGCTGTCGCCCACCGATATCGACCGTATCGTGGTCGGTCAGTTGGTGGACATTCGCTTCAGCGCCTTCAAAAGCAGCGCAACCCCGGTCATCGAGGGTCAGTTGCTGCAGGTCTCCGCCGACCGTCTGACCAACAAGGAGACCGGGACGGCGTATTACCTGGCCCGTGTAGCGCTGACCGAAACGGGTCGAAAAACCCTCGGCAACCTGGCGCTGGTACCGGGTATGCCTGCCGAAGTCCTGATCAACACCGGCGCCCGTACCCTGCTGCAGTACCTGATACAACCTGCCAGCAATGCCTTCGCCCGCTCGCTGATCGAGGACTGACATGAAGTACCTGATCGCGATGTGCTTAACCGTGCCACTGGCAGCACTGGCCAACAGCCCAGTTGAAAGCCGCGCCGCAGGCCACGCCGTCGACCTCTGGCAACTGCAGCAGGAAGCCAGCAGCGCCGACCCACGCATACTGCGCGCGAACGCCTTGATTCGCAGCGGCGAAGGCCGCCAGCGCGAAGCGTTTGGCCAACTCCTGCCGCAGCTCAGCGCCGGGGCCAGCGTCAACCGTAGCCGGCGTGACGACGACCTGAGCCGAACCGAATACACCGGTCGGCGCGCTACCCTGAGCCTGAATCAGGTGATCTATGACCCGCAGGTCTGGCGCAGCTACCAGAAGTACACGCAACTGACCAAGCAGCGTGAGTACGAGTCGGACGACACTCAGGTACAGGCCAGCATCGACTTGTCCGAACGTTACTTTGCCGTACTCGCCGCCGAGGACGAGCTTTCCCTGGTGCGTAGCGAACGCAGCGCGACCGAGCGCAACCTCAAGCAAGTGAAAGCGATGTTCGCCCGGCAAATGGCGATGATCACCGACGTAAACGACCTTGAAGCACGGGTCGACACGCTGCTGGCCGATGAGATCGAGGCAGGCAACAAGGTCGCGAACAGCCGCGAGGCCATCTCCGAACTGGTAGGGCGTGACGTTCAGGAACCGTTCAAGCGACTGGGCGACAACCCGAGTTTCAGCCTGCCGGCTCAAGCCCAGGATTACTGGGTAGAAGCGGCCCTGAGCAGCAACCCGGCACTGCTGGCCCGCCAACAAAGCGTCAATGCCGCCGATGCGGCAATCGCCGAAGCCAAGGCCGGGCACCTGCCCCGTCTTGGGCTGAACCTGACCGCACTGCGCAGCGACATCGGCTATGAGGGCACCCTGACACCGCGCTCGGAAAACTATGTCGCGTCCCTCGACCTGCAAGTACCGCTGTACAGCGGCGGCTCCACCAGCGCCCGCGTGGTCAGCTCGGAAGGCGACAAAGACGCCGCCCAGCAGGAAATGGAAGCCTTGCGCCGCGAGATCATCAAGGAAACCCGTACAGCCTACATCGGCATGAGCGCCGAACTCGGACGTATCAAGGCCACCCGCCGCGCGCTGGAATCAGCAACGAAGTCACGCATCTCGACGGAAAAAGCCTTTGGCTACGGGGTCAAGAATGCAGTCGATGTGCTCTACAGCATCAAGGAAGAGTTCCGCGCCCGCCGTGACCTCTACCAGGCGCAGTACCGCTTCATCACCAGCATGCTGGTGCTGCACCGCTGGAGCGGACGCTTGGCACAAGCCGATATCCGCAAGGCCAACGAGTGGCTCGTAGAGCCACTCTAGTGCTGCACAAGCGGCCTGAGTGCCCTGACAGTTCGCCTTCCGCTCACGATACACCGCTCTGGATACGCTAACCTGCAGGGATGAGCACCTGCAGGGGCTTTCGATACCGGTAGCAACCGGACCGGATACCAGCTCATCCCCCGGCAACAGCTTGAACCGCGCGTTCAATCATTGCCCAGACGGTAACCTCGACCTTTGCCCCCTTCCCGCCCTCTCCCGACAATGTGAGACGCAGCTGCCGACACCGGCCTTGTAACAACTTTCGGAAGCGTCCTACATCCCTCCAGAAGTGCATCTGCTAGCGTTCCAATCCTTTGCCATTCGAGGTGTTCCGCTATGGGCGAGCCTCCCACTCATTACCACTGCAGTCAGCAAGGCCACTGTCGGCACGCCCTTCATGGATGACCACTGCCGGGCAATCGAATTAGACAAGGATGCAACATGAATCAGGAAGCCAGTCCGGCAGAGCTTAGGCAGGCGCGTCTCAGGCA
>NZ_MBPN01000190.1 GCF_001695625.1 Pseudomonas defluvii | reverse complement strand
GGATGCGGCCGACTCGGGCCGCAGCAGCCCTTTCGGAAGATCAGTGGCTGGCGTTGGCGACGGAGCGGCAGCGACCGAGGCCCGTTTTCGCTGGAACAGGGAGAGCATGAGGGTGTCCTGATGGCGGGCCGACCGGGAGGCCTTTTTGCTTTTTCGAGGTAGGGCCTTTCCCCTTGCACTCCATTCCCTTCCCCTTTCGGCCTTTTGGCCCTTAACAGCCTTTGGGTATAGGGCGCCAGGCGTTGATCGTCCACCACCAATGCGGGTTGCAGCGGGGCCGGATTGATGCGGGAAGGCGGGCTGTTCCCAGCCTACGATGGGCCGATTCTTGGACTCGGGAGGACGCCATGAGGCCCCACCGCATTGACGATGTAAGGAAGTTTCCTTACAATGCAGGCATTGCCTCCAGGAGAACCGCCATGCCTGCCATTCATGAAGTTGCCACGCTGACCTCCAAAGGCCAGATCACGCTACCCAAGTCAATCCGGCAGGCGCTTGGCGCCGATACCGGCAGCAAGCTCGCGTTCGAGCTGCGTGGCAGTGAAGTCGTCGTGACCCGTGCTGATGCCGAGCACGAAGACCCCGCCATTGCCGCGTTCCTGACCCTTCTGGCCCGCGATATTGAGGCTGGCCGGAACATTCGCGGGTTGCCGAAGGATCTGGCTCGCACGATGCTAGAGCATGCGGGCCACAAGGTGAGCCTGGCCGACGATTTCGATGAGGACGTGGAAATTTGATGCAACAGCATGGCTGGACGCTGCTGTTCCACGACAACTTGATCGAGCAGATGATGAAACTGCGCGCAGCTGTGCTGCGTGCGCAAGAGAGCGACCCGGAGCGCTTCGGGTCCAACGCCAACGTCAAGTTCTTCCGGGCCTTGGTCCAGTTGATGCAAGATGTGGTGCCGGGCGATCCAGCCCGCGACGAATATCGTCAGGGCAACACCATGGGGCCGGCTTATCGCCATTGGCGGCGGGCCAAACTTGGAAGACGGTACCGGCTGTTCTTCCGGTACGACTCGAAGGCGAAGGTCATCGTATATGCCTGGGTCAACGACGAGCAGACCTTGCGGTCATCGGGCAGCAAGTCAGATCCATACGCAGTGTTCGAGAAGATGCTCGGGCGGGGAAATCCGCCAGACGACTGGAACGCATTGGTACAGGTAAGCAGGCAGGATTGGAGCAAACTGGAGTAGGCATTCCTCACGTAGCAGGAGACGACCATGAACACGACGACCCGAATCAGCACCTCGGAGCGCCTCGGCCGCACCGTCGGTCGTGGATGGCGCACTTATGTGCGTGGCGAGCGACGGTTGTCGAACTGGCTCGCCTCCAAGGGGGTGCCGGTCGTTGGTGCCGCTATGGGATTGTGGGTGGTCAAGCTGGTCGCACTTGGTGTGCTGCTGTACACCGCGTCTTGGCTGGCGCTGCTGCTGGTGGCCGCGGTGGTGGCTGCATGGGTGGCGCGCAATGCGGGCCTGGACGACGACCCGACCGAGCCGGAATGGCGCAACGGGCCTGCTGGATTCGGTCTGTACACCTACGATGGTTTCCGAATCGATCCGCACATCGAGGACGACGAGTAGCGCTGCTCACTTTTTTGAGATGGCATTGATCGCAATGCCTCCGCCCTTGCCTCCGGCAGCCTTGGCGTCCCCCGTTGCCCCGGCGAGGCCTTGCAGGACATTCCCGGCGCGAACACCCGCCCAAGCCAAGGCCATGATCCAGAACGTGGGCAGCACGATGAACATCGTGCCCATGACGAACATCAGAAGCATGTCGCCGAAGGCATTGTTCAGCCCCACCAACGGGTCGAAGTTGGTGTGCGGCCGGTTCCAGCCGAACCCCCAGCCATAGAGCGCATCCAAGATCGTTGAATCGACCCAGCGTGCGAGCTGGAACCAGAAATCCACGAAGAACAGCGCGAACTGCACGACGCTCACGGTGACGACCGTCTTCAGGTCATAGGTGCCCACGACCAGCACCAGCGGGATGCAGATCACGAGCGCCATCTTGAGCAGCGCGAGCACCATGGGCAGCGCCTGGCGCACCACGTCCATCGCCGGGAACGCGGCGACCGCCCCCACGGCCATCCCGACGTCGCCAGCCGCGCGCGTCACGATGTTCGGCAAGGTCTTGTCGATCTGGCCGCCGTAGTCGGTATAGACCGAACCCTGGTTGAGCTTCTGCTGCCGTGGCGAGGCAATCGCGCGGATCACGGAATCGTCCACCTCGGCACGGCTCAGGAATCCGGCCCAGCCCGCCAGGCGATTCAACAGGCTCGGGTCCACCTGCCCCAGCAGCCGCGCACGCAGGCCGTTGCTGCCGTCGGCCCACCACTGCCTGCAGTTCGGGTAGCCGCCACCGCTGGCCACTTGCGCAAGCCCCGCATCGCGGGTGCTGTCGTAGGGCCAGTCGTCGCGCGGCGTGCTGGAGCGGTAGGTGTCGTAGTAGCCGCTCGTGTCCGTGAAGAAGTGCGAACCGATCCAGGTCACGTCGTGCATCTGCGTCTCATCGAGGTTCGGGCGCTGCATGAACAGCTTGGCGCGCGCCGGCCCGTAGCAGTCGCGCGAGAAATCCGCCACCTCCTGAGCCAGCACCGGATCGTCGATGCGCGTGGCGTCGATCTCCATGCGCATCTGCCGCAGATCGGTGCCGCACGGGATTGCGGCCACCGAGGCCCCCGTGACGGCGCGCGAGAGCGCGTGCATGAAACCCCACCAGACCGGCACCTTGGCACTCTGGTTGTTGATGGTGCTGAAGGACTGCGACCAGCCGGTATCCGTGGGCTGCGGCACGCTGACCTGGCACTGGGCCGAGCGCGAGCTGTCGTACTGGATGGTGTTGAGATCCACGTCGATGAACGGGATGCCCGCAAACATCACCACCACGATGGCGACGAACACCCGGTTCTCGATGCGCGCAGCCGAGAGCACACCCTTGTTGCCTTCGTCGGCTCCCTCCGAGCGGGCCTTCAACCATTCCTGCACGATGATCGCAACGAACGGCAGCGCGAAGACACCGCTGGAGACCAGCACCGCCCAGATGCCGTTATGGACGATCCAGGACACGAGGGTCAGGTAGTACTCCAGGTAGTCGGTCGTGAAAAGCGTCATGGCCCGAATCTCCCTTCAGCCCTGCATCAGCAGGCTGGCTTCCAGCACCACGATGGCGAAGACGCCGGCGATCTCGCTGCGCACCAGGCGGCGCCGTGCCTGCCCATCTGTCCCGTTTTGTTCCTCGCGTGCCAGCAGCCGGCGGCGCATCCAGACCCAGCCATAGGCCGTCGCCCCATACAGGCACAACCGCCACACCAGGAAGTAGCCCGCGGCAGCCACCAGCCACTGCTCCCATCCAGCAACGCTGCCGACGAGGTAGATACCGACGATGTTGGCGCCCACGGCCGCGGCGACGAGCATCACCGCCCACAGCAGTGCCTGCCCCACGCGCCGGCTGAACAGCCAGCGCGGGCGCCACGAGGTCGTGCTCATGGCCGGCTCCCTGGGTTGCCCTTCTGCAACTGGTCGAGGCGGTCGGGCACCGGGTCGCCTTCGTAGATGCCGCGCGAGCCGGCCGCGCGCGTGCCGTGGCGCTGGATGATGGCCATCGGCGAGTTGTTGGCCAGCTCGCGGCGCAGTTCCAGTTCGGTCTTAAGGTTGCGGATCTCCTGGTCGAGCGTGTCGCTTTCGTGGTTCACCGCCGCGACCGCCAGCTGGTTCGCCGCCACGTTGGGTTCCTTCTTGCCGGTCAGCAGCGTGCGCTGGAGCAGCAACGCTTTCTCCAACACCGACGACAGCGCGACCTCCGATGCCAGGCGCCGCGCCAGCAGCTCCTTGTCCGGCTCGTCACGCAGCGCCTCGATCACGCCCCGCGTAATGGGCAGCGAGGTGCTGCCGGCCGCACGCAAGTGCTCGAACGTCGTGTTGCGCGTCCCCGAGACCAGTTCCTGCAGGGCTTCCAGTTTCTCCTCGTACTCCTCCTGGATCAGCGGCGTCAGTCCGACGCCGGGCACCGTCTCGGTCTTGGTGCAGGCATCGCAGGTGCGCTGCACCTGTTCCCCAAGCACCCGTGTCGCCCATTCGGTGGCCTGCTGCGGCGACGTCCAGGTCTGGCAGGACAGGCTTGCGCAACTGGTGGGCGCGATGGAGGACGTGTCAGTCACGCCGCGGCCGTTGACGAGGTTGTAACCCGCGCGGGTCACGTCGCCGACCACCCGGACGGCGGGCTGGCCCGCGCCACCGGCATTGCTGCCGCCGACCCAGGGCACGCCATCGTTGCCACGGCGCGTTTCGGCCTGCTCGATCGCCGACACGGCATCCGTGCTCGACACCGCATCGCGCAACGCCATGCCTTCGGCCATCTGACTCCAGCCCAACTGGCCGCCCGCCGTGTCGGCCATCCTCTCGGCCATGGCGCGGCACGTCAGCTTCGAGCGGTCGAAATCCAGCCGCGCCTGCAGCACGCCGTTGGTCAGCAGGTTGTACAGACCGGGATCGGCGCGCTGGATGATCAGCGCAGGCAGGGATGCCACGGCGCTCGTGGCGCTCTGGATCACGTTGCTCATGATCTGCTGGAAGCCGTTCGTGATGCCGTTGAGCTGGTTGCGCAGCGTGGTCTGGATGCTCATGTCGCCGCAGATGAGATTGCTGTTCCAGCCCACGCCGACCCCGATCGAGCGCATGCCGGCGGCGCGGCCCATGGATACCGCGCTGCCGCCGCCGATCGAGTACATGACTTCATCGCCGATGACGGGGCCGCTGGTCTGGAAGCCAGCCTGCGCCCACGCGAGGCCGCAGCCCAGGGCGAGCGCGCCGGCCAGCACTGTGGGGCGCAGCAGGCGGCATGCCTTGGTGGAGAGGTTCATCAGTTCAGGACGCTTCATCGCCGTACCCTCATTGGAAATCGACGCTGCCGAGGAACACCTGGCCCCGGCGTTCGCAGCACGAATAAGGCCGCCACAGCGCCCAGGCGTAGTCGCCTTGCTGGGCCTGGGTCAGGAAGCCGCTGCGCG
>NZ_MBPN01000189.1 GCF_001695625.1 Pseudomonas defluvii | reverse complement strand
CCTTCACTGGATCAAACCGGGTTGGAGGGTGTATCCAACGAGTCGGTCCTGTACTTGTTCAAGGTTACAAAATCTGGAACTGACCAGTTCGGGCCTTTCATCGGCAGGCCTTTTTCGTTTTTGACAAAAACCCCGTCTTTGAAAAGCTGTTTATACACCTTAATAAGCTCACCATTGGCGATGACCTCGAACTTGAATTGGACGTACAGACGATCAATCGTCTGGTATGGGACTCTGGGAATGAATGCAGTCAGCACGTCAGCACGTCAGCGATGGGCTCATTGATTATGACATCCTCTAGATAACTCATTTCAAACTCCCTAAAATGCATTGAGTATCGTGGTGAAAGGGCTGCCAGCGTAAATTTCATTGGCTTATGCTGCGTGCATTACGCGCTATTTTTCGTGACCGTCAGGTATTCAAGGGCTTACAGCCATCTTTGAGTTGTTTCCAGCGCAGAGGCATTGCCCAATACCCCGAGATTGGCCATTGCAGCATTAATGTCAGCCTACACTTGCTGCACATACCGCTTTGCCTTGTGCCTGCATGACAGCTAATCAACTTTAGCTAGAGGGCGTATATCAGCCGATTCCAGAATTAATGCAGGACCTCTCCTAAGCGAACGGGTGAATGGCTCAACGTTTCCCTAAACAACCCTCACTGTTCGGCTGCAGCGCAGGTCATTGACCACACGCATGGAGCATTCGATTTAACCCACTCTCAAGCCACCAGCGATGCAACGGCCCGACGCGACCGGCTGCATTCGAACCGTCGATAGCGCGCAATGCGCTCACAATCCTTTATGATGCGGCCCATGATCAGAGACCCTTTCGAACGACTCGGTCTGGACCGCGAAGTCCTGACCGTCAGCCAACTCAACGGCCGCGCCCGGGTGCTGCTTGAAGATGTTTTCAGCAGTATCTGGGTCGAGGGCGAGATATCCAACCTCGCCCGCCCGGCCTCCGGCCATATCTATTTCACCCTCAAGGACAGTGGTGCCCAGGTGCGCTGTGCGCTGTTTCGCAACAACGCCGCACGGGTGCGTCAAGCGTTGCGCGATGGCCTGGCGGTCAAGGTGCGCGGCAAGGTCTCTCTGTTTGAGGGGCGTGGCGACTACCAGTTGATTCTCGACACCGTGGAACCGGCCGGTGATGGCGCCTTGCGTCTGGCCTTCGAGGCGCTGAAGGAAAAGCTTGGCGCCGAAGGCCTGTTCAGCAGTGAACGCAAGGTTGCCCTGCCCGCGCATCCGCAGCGCATTGGCATTATCAGCTCACCCACCGGCGCGGTGATTCGCGACATCATCAGTGTCTTTCGGCGCCGTGCGCCGCAGGTTGAGCTGACCCTGATCCCGACTGCCGTGCAGGGCCGTGAAGCCATCGGGCAAATTGTTCGCGCACTGCAACGGGCCGACAGCCTGGGCTTCGACGCGCTGATCCTGGCCCGTGGCGGCGGCTCGCTTGAAGACCTCTGGTGCTTCAACGAAGAGGATGTGGCCCGGGCCATCGCCGCCTGCGTAACACCGATCGTCAGCGCAGTCGGCCATGAAACCGACGTTTCGATCAGCGACTTCGTCGCCGACGTCCGCGCCCCTACCCCGTCGGCTGCAGCCGAACTGTTGGCGCCAGACAGCAGTGACCTGCAACGGCGCATCGACAGCCTGCAACGGCGCCTGCTGCTGCAGATGCAAAACCGTCTGGCCCATGCGCGCCTGCGTGTCGAAGGCCTGAGCCGACGCCTGCGCCACCCCGGCGAACGGCTGCGCCAGCAAGCACAACGCCTGGATGACCTGGATATGCGCCTGCGCCGCGCATTCGAGCAACGCCTGAACCAACGCCGCGAGCGCCTGGCCCGGCTTGACACACGGCTGGCCGCGCAGCACCCCGGGCGCACACTGGCACTGCTCAAGCAACGCCTGGACAGCCTCTCCGAGCGCCTGCCACGCGCCATGCGTGAAACCCTGAAGGATCGTCGCCAGCAGTTGCAGGCCACCGTTCAGACCCTGCAGGTGGTCAGCCCGCTGGCCACCCTGGGCCGCGGCTACAGCATCCTGCTGGATGAACGTGGCCAGGCCATTCGCAGCGCCAGCCAGACCCACAACGGCCAACGCCTGACTGCGCGCCTCGGCGAAGGTCAGCTACAGGTACGCGTCGAAGACAACCACCAGACCCCGGTCACGCTTTCTCTACTGGATTGATCCATGCCCCGTCTGCTCGCTTTTCTGCTTTGCCTGACACTGGCCGGCACCGCCCACGCCAGCTACATCACCCAGAAACTGAACAAGCCGGTGCCTGGCGGCGTCGCAGTCATTGACTTGGGCCCAGGCGCTCAGGCGCCCAATGCTCGCTTCGATGGCAAACCGGTGCTGGTGGTAAAGGAACAGGACAAATGGCTGGCTATTGTCGGCGTGCCCCTGACTCAGAAACCCGGCCCGGCAACACTCAGCCTCGGCACGCGGACGCTGGCTTTTACCGTCGGCAGCAAGCAATACCCGGAGCAGCACATCACCCTGAAGAACAAGCGCCAGGTCAACCCCAACCCGGCTGACCTGAAGCGCATCGACGCCGAACTGGCCGAACAGGTTCGTGCCTATCGCAGCTTCAGCCCAGGCCTGCCTAGCAACCTGCTACTCGACAAGCCGGTCAACGGCCCCCTGTCCAGCCGCTTTGGCGTACGTCGGTTCTTCAACGGCGAAGAGCGCAATCCCCATGCAGGCCTGGACTTTGCCGTACCGGCCGGCACGCCAATCAAGACGCCGGCCAATGGCAAGGTCATCCTGGTCGGTAACTACTTCTTCAATGGCAATACCGTTTTCGTCGACCACGGCCAAGGCTTTATCAGCATGTTCTGCCACATGTCGAAAATCGACGTGAAACCCGGGCAGACACTGAGTCGCGGCGCCGTCATCGGGCGGGTGGGTTCCACCGGGCGCGCCACTGGCCCGCACATGCACTGGAACGTCAGCCTGAACGATGCACGGGTCGATCCGGCCATTTTCATCGGCGCCTTCCAGCCCTGAGGCAGGTTTGCGCCATTTAAAAAGACCGCGCAATAGACGCGGTCTTTTGCGCCATGAAGCGCTATAAAATCTCGCAAAAAAGTACTTTTTAAGCATTTCTATCAATTTTTTTCGAGTGCTTGCCATCTTTCACCCCACTGGGTAGGGTTGAGCTCATGAAAACCTTCCAGAACCTCTTCCAGCTTCGCCAACACCGCAGCCTTTGCCTGGTCAGTGCCCGACTACCAAGCTGAATCGCGTCGCCTCGCCTTTTCATCTTTTTGTTTGCTCGGCGGGCCCCTTTCAAGGCCGCACATTAAAGGATTGCTTCCATGTCCATGCTCAAAGACCCTTCGAAAAAATACCGCGCGTTTCCGACCATCGACTTGCCGGATCGTACCTGGCCATCGAAGACCATCACCCAGGCGCCGATCTGGTGCAGCTCGGACTTGCGTGACGGTAACCAGTCGCTGATCGAACCAATGGACTCGGCGAAGAAGCTGCGTTTCTGGAAGACCCTGGTCAGCGTTGGCGTGAAAGAGATCGAGGCATCGTTCCCTTCCGCCTCGCAAACCGACTTCGATTTCGTTCGCACCCTGATCGAAGACGGCCACATTCCTGACGACACCACCATTCAAGTGTTGACCCAGGCTCGTGAAGACTTGATCGCCCGTACCTTCGAGTCGCTGCGCGGCGCGAAAAAGGCCATCGTCCACCTGTACAACGCCACCAGCCCATCGTTCCGTCGCATTGTCTTCAACCAGGACAAGCAAGGCGTGAAAGACATTGCGGTGAACGCAGCCAAGCTGTTCGTCAAATATGCCGCCCAACAGCCGGACACCCACTGGACGTTCGAATACTCGCCAGAAACCTTCAGCGCCACCGAAATGGAGTTCGCCAAGGAAGTCTGCGATGCGGTGATCGAAGTCTGGAACCCGACCCCGGAACACAAGGTCATCCTCAACCTGCCGGCCACCGTTGAAGTATCGACGCCGAACGTCTACGCCGACCAGATCGAGTGGTTCTGCCGCAACATCTCGCGTCGTGACAGCGTGATCATCAGCCTGCACACCCACAACGACCGCGGTACTGGCGTTGCTGCCACCGAGCTGGGCCTGATGGCGGGTGCCGACCGTGCCGAAGGCTGCCTGTTCGGCAACGGCGAGCGCACCGGCAACGTCGACCTGGTGACCTTGGCACTGAACCTCTACACCCAGGGTATCGACCCTGAACTGGACTTCTCCGACATCGACGGCGTGCGCAAGGTGGTCGAGGAGTGCAACCAGCTGCCCGTGCACCCACGTCATCCGTATGTTGGCGACCTGGTTCACACAGCGTTCTCCGGCTCCCACCAGGATGCCATCCGCAAGGGCTTTGCCCAGCAGAAAGATGACGCCCTCTGGGAAGTACCGTACCTGCCGATCGACCCGGCCGACATCGGCCGCAGCTACGAGGCCGTGATTCGCGTCAACAGCCAGTCCGGCAAGGGCGGTATCACCTACCTGCTCGAACAGGAATACGGCATCAGCCTGCCACGTCGCATGCAGATCGAGTTCAGCCAGGTCGTACAGGGCGAAACCGACCGTCTGGGCCTGGAAATGAGCGCTCAGCAGATCTACAACTTGCTGCACCGTGAATACCTGCAGGCCAACTCGCCGTATGCGCTGGTTAGCCATCGTCTGCAGGAAGAGAACGGTCACAGCGCCGTGGAAGTGGAAGTCGCTGGCGAAGGCGAGACCACCCTGCACTGGCGCGGCAAGGGCAACGGCGCCCTGGAAGCACTGGTTGCCGGCTTGCCGGTTGCCGTCGAAATCATGGACTACAACGAGCATGCGATCGGTGCCGGGACCAACGCCAAGGCGGCGGCCTACATCGAACTGCGCGTAGCCGGTGGCCGCCCAGTGCATGGCGTCGGTATCGATGAAAACATCACCACCGCCAGCTTCAAGGCCTTGTTCAGTGCCCTGAACCGCTCGCTGAGCCAACAGGCCGCCAAAGCCGCGTAAACCGGCCTGGCACCCAGC
>NZ_MBPN01000018.1 GCF_001695625.1 Pseudomonas defluvii | reverse complement strand
CGTTGCGCAAGAGAAGCGCGACGCTCTACAGCCCTTAGCGACAAGGCCCGCGCCTGCAGCATCGCTGTAGACGCGGGCCTTGGCAGGCCGTCATGCGCGGCGCTGGCGCACCGCTTCAAACAGGCAGACGCCTGTAGCCACCGAGACGTTCAGGCTGCTGACACTGCCGGCCATGGGCAATTTCACCAGGAAGTCACAGTGCTCGCGGGTCAGGCGACGCATGCCTTTGCCTTCGGCACCCATGACCAGCACGATCGGGCCGGTCATGTCCTGCTGATACAACTCCTGCTCGGCCTCGCCGGCCGTGCCGACGACCCACAAGCCACGCTGCTGGAGTTTTTCCAGTGTCCGCGCCAGGTTGGTCACCGCGATCAGCGGGATAACCTCGGCGGCACCGCAGGCCACCTTGCGCACGACAGGCGTCAGGGTCGCCGACTTGTCCTTGGGCACGATCACCGCGGTTGCACCGGCCGCATCGGCGGTACGCAGGCAGGCACCCAGGTTGTGCGGGTCGGTTACGCCATCGAGCACCAGGATCAACGGCGAGCCCTCGGTACGCTCAAGCAGTTCCTCGAGCATGTTCTCGCCCCAGACCTGGCTCGGGCTGACCTCGGCCACCACGCCCTGGTGAACGCCCTCGACCCAGGCATCCAGTTCACGCCGCTCCGCCTGACCGACCGCTACGCGGTTCTGCCCGGCCAACTCCAGCAACGCCTGGATGCGTGGTTCGCTGCGCCCTTCAGACAACCAGATCTGCTTGACCCGCTTGGGATGGTGGCGCAACAGGGCCTCTACGGCATGCACGCCGTAGATTTTTTCCAACTGACTCATGACTTGCCCTTCTTACGCGGAGCAGCGCCAGACTTCGGCGGCCCCTTGCGGTGTTTGCTTGGCTTGGCCGCAGGCTTGCCGGACGACGACTTGCCAGCGGCGTGACTGCCCTTGGCGTCGGCCATCAAGGCCTTTTTCATTTCGCGGCTCTTGCGCACCTCGGCATTCTTCGCCGCCGCATGGGACGGGAAGTAAGCCTCGGCGGTCTCGCTTTTCTTGCTGCGACGCGACGGTTCGGCGCTTGGCGCTGGCGCCGCGGCCTTCTCGGCAGCAGGCTCGGAGCCCGAGCGTTGCTTGCGACCGATCGGCGCGCTGAGGGTTTTCTCGGCCATCTCGAAGTCGATCTTGCGCTCGTCGAGATCGACACGCATGACCCGCACTTCAACGGTATCGCCCAGGCGGAACGTGCGACCGGTACGCTCACCAGACAACCGATGGTGAACCGGATCGAAGTGGTAGTAATCGCCCGGCAAGGCACTGACATGCACCAAGCCTTCCACGTAGATGTCGGTCAGTTCGATGAACAGGCCGAAACCGGTCACGGCCGTGATCACGCCCGGGAAGCTCTCGCCCACGCGGTCCTCCATGTACTCGCACTTGAGCCAGTTGACCACGTCGCGGGTCGCCTCGTCGGCGCGCCGCTCGCTCATCGAGCACTGTTCACCCAGCTGCTCCAGGGTGTTCTCGTCGTACGGGTAGATCCGTGCCTTCGGAATGCTCATGGCCCCGGCGCGCTTGACGTGCGGGGTGTCCTGACGCGAACGGATCACGCTGCGGATGGCCCGATGGGTCAGCAGGTCGGGATAACGGCGAATCGGCGAGGTGAAGTGGGTATACGCCTCGTAATTCAGGCCGAAGTGACCATGGTTATCGGCGCTGTACACCGCCTGGCTCAGCGAGCGCAGCATGACGGTCTGGATCAGGTGGAAGTCCGGACGGTCGGCGATTTGTGCCAACAGCGCCTGGTAATCCTTCGGCGACGGACCATCCTTGCCCTTGTGCAGCGACAGCCCCAGCTCACCGAGGAAGGCACGCAGCTTTTCCAGGCGCTCCGGTGGCGGACCGTCATGGACCCGGTACAAGGCCGGAATTTCATGCTTCTTGAGGAACTCGGCAGTGGCAACGTTGGCCGCCAGCATGCACTCTTCGATCAGCTTGTGAGCATCGTTACGCACAGTCGGTCGAATTTCCGCGATCTTGCGCTCGGAACCGAAGATGATCCGGGTTTCCTGAGTCTCGAAATCAATCGCGCCACGGCTGTGACGAGCGGTCAACAGCACCTTGTACAGCGCATAGAGCTGCTTGAGGTGCGGCACCACGCTGCTGTACTCGTCACGCAGGGCTTTGCCCTCACGCGTACGCGAATGCTCAAGCATGCTGCTGACCTTGTTGTAGGTCAGACGCGCATGGGAGTGGATCACCGCTTCATAGAACTGGTAGTCGACCATCTGGCCAGACTTGTTGATGGTCATTTCACAGACCATCGCCAAGCGGTCGACATGCGGGTTCAGCGAGCACAGCCCGTTGGACAGCTCTTCGGGCAGCATTGGCACGACGCGCTCGGGGAAGTACACCGAGTTGCCGCGCACCTGCGCCTCGGCGTCCAGTGCCGAACCGAGGCGAACATAGCTGGACACGTCGGCGATAGCGACATAGAGGCGCCAGCCTCCGGAGAACAGGCGCAGCTTGCCCAGGCTCTCGCAGTAGACCGCATCGTCGAAGTCGCGGGCGTCTTCACCGTCGATGGTGACGAACGGCAGGTGGCGCAGGTCAATGCGCTTTTCCTTGTCCTTCTCTTCGACGTCCGGCTTGAGCTTGCGGGCTTCCTTGATGACGGCTTCCGGCCAGACATGCGGGATGTCGTAGCTACGCAGCGCGACGTCGATCTCCATGCCCGGCGCCATGTAGTTGCCGATGACTTCGACGATGTCGCCTTGAGGCTGGAAGCGGGGTGTCGGCCAGTGGGTGATTTTCACCTCGACGAACTGGCCGATCTTGGCGTTGCCACTGCGCCCCGGGGTCACCAGCACTTCCTGCTGGATTTTCGGGTTATCCGGCGTTACGAAGCCAATGCCGCCTTCCTCGAAGTAACGGCCAACGATGCTTTCATGGGCACGGGAGATGACTTCGACCAGCACACCCTCGCGGCGACCACGGCGGTCAACGCCGGAAACGCGAGCCAGGGCTCGGTCACCGTCAAACACCAGACGCATCTGCGCCGGGCTGAGGAACAGGTCTTCAGTGCCGTCATCCGGGATCAGGAAGCCGAAACCGTCGCGATGGCCGGAGATGCGGCCGAGGATAAGGTCCAGCTTGTCCACCGGGGCATAAGTGCCGCGCCGGGTATAGATCAACTGACCATCACGCTCCATGGCACGCAACCGGCGGCGCAGGGCTTCGATCTGGTCCTCGGTCGTCAGGCCAAACTCCTCCACCAACTGCTCACGGGCAGCTGGCGAACCTCGTTCAGCGAGGTGCTGCAGGATCAGCTCACGGCTGGGGATGGGGTTTTCGTATTTTTCCGCTTCACGAGCGGCCTCGGGATCGAGGGTCTGCCAATCGGCCATTAGGAGGGGTTCACCTTGTCTATATAAGGGTTAGTTTGGCATAGGCGTATTGAAACCGGAAATTTCGGCCTTGGACAGCCCCGCCAGAGCCCTGTGAGGGGCTATAAGTGCTGTCATTGGACAACAACTTGAATTTTTTAAGATTTTTTCCAAACAGGGCTTTACAGCCGTTTTGAGCATCCGTATTATGCGCACCACAGCGACGGACACCGTCGTTATAGTTGAGAAGCAACGTGATGTGAAGCATCATGTGACCTTAACGAAATGCCCAGATGGTGAAATTGGTAGACACGCCAGCTTCAGGTGCTGGTGACCTTACGGTCGTGGAAGTTCGAGTCTTCTTCTGGGCACCAATTTCAAATTTCAGATTAGCGTAACGCATCTGGAATTTATGCAACACGCTACACCGTTTCATGCTTCAACGCTTTACTTTTGCCCAGATGGTGAAATTGGTAGACACGCCAGCTTCAGGTGCTGGTGACCTTACGGTCGTGGAAGTTCGAGTCTTCTTCTGGGCACCATATTTCTAAAGAAACCCGCGAAAGCGGGTTTTTTTATGCCTCGCGAAAAGCACTTATCCCCCGCCTTCAGCTAAAACCCTCCCTCTCAGTAAAGGCGAATGGCAACGATAGCCTGCTCATGAATTTTTCCTCACAGGCGTACTTGAGAAACAATATCGTTTATTATTGTTTCCAGATTTGTACCCGTAAGCGAGGAAGTACCCGCATGACGATTCGCATCAAACCGATTTTGCGCGGCCTGGCCGCTTCCCTGTTCACACTGGCACTGGGTACCCCTCCGGCCATGGCCGCCGACCCCGTGTCGCTGACCCTGTACAACGGCCAACACAAGGAAATCGGTGAAGCCATCGCCAAAGCCTACGAGGCCAAGACCGGCATTCACATCAATATCCGCAAGGGCAGCAGCAACCAGCTGGCCAGCCAGATCATCGAAGAAGGCGATCGCTCACCCGCCGACGTCATCTACACCGAAGAGTCGCCCCCCCTGAACAACCTGGGTGAACTCGGCCTGCTGGCCAAGATCGACGATGCAACCTTGCAGGTTCTGCCCAAGGAATACGTTGCCAACAATGGCACCTGGATGGGTGTAACCGCACGTACGCGCGTCGTCGCCTTCAACCCCAAAGTGATCGACGAAAAGTCGCTGCCGCCTTCGGTCATGGATTTCGCCAACCCGGAATGGGACGGCAAGATCGGTTTCGTCCCTACCAGCGGCGCCTTCCAGGAACAGGCCGTTGCAATCCTCAAACTCCACGGCCGCGAAGCCGCCGAGGAATGGCTGACCGGCCTGAAAGCCTTCGGCAAGACTTACACCAACAACATGGTCGCGCTCAAAGCCGTGGAAAATGGTGAAGTCGCTGCGGTACTGGTCAACAACTACTACTGGTATGCCCTGAAAAAAGAGCGCGGCCAGCTCGATTCGAAGCTCTACTACCTTGCCGATGGCGATGCCGGCGGCCTGGTGACCATTTCCAGCGCGGCAGCGGTCAAGGCCAGCAAGCACCCACAGGAAGCCCAGGCGCTGCTGGCCTGGATGGCCAGTGAAGAAGGCCAACGGGTGATCACGCAAACCACCGCCGAATACCCGCTGCACAAAGGCATGGTCTCTGATCAGGGCCTGAAGCCATTCGAAGACCTGCGTCCACCGAAAATCACCCCGGCCGATCTGGGTAACGCCGAGGAGGCCCTGGAACTCGAACGCGAAGTTGGCCTGCTCTGATGAGCGCCGCCCTGCCCTTGGCGGCCTCCGCCGCCTATGTACCGCGACGAAAGCGCCCCTCGATCTGGGTGATGCTGCCGGTTCTGCTGCTGGTCGGGCTCAGCCTGCTGCCGTTGCTGTATGTTGGGCTCAAGGCCTGGCAGGCAGGGCTGCACGAAGCCTTGCGCCTGCTCTGGCGACCCTTTGTATGGGGCCTGATGCGCAACACGCTGCTGCTGATGGTCGGCGTTACGCTTGCGTGCGCGATACTCGGCCTGGCGCTGGCTTGGCTGCTGGAACGCAGCGACTTGCCGGGAAGGCGCCTGTGGGGCGTCGTCCTGTGCCTGCCATTTGCCGTGCCCGCGTTTGTCAGCGGCTTTACCTGGGTATCCCTGAGCCCGCGTTTCGAGGGGCTGGGCGGGGCGATTCTGGTGATGGCGCTGTCCAAGTACCCCTTGGTGTTCCTGCCGGTGGCCGCAACACTGCGCAACCTCGACACCTCCCTGGAAGAGTCGGCACGCACCCTGGGCCAGAATCGCTGGGGAGTGTTCTTCAGAATCACCCTGCCACTGCTCTGGCCGTCGATTCTCGGCGGCAGCCTGCTGATCGCCCTGCACATGCTGGTGGAGTTCGGCGCCCTGTCGATCCTCGGGCTACAAACCTTCACCACGGCGATTTACCAGCAATTCGAGCTGGAGTTCAGCAATGCCAATGCAGCCATGCTGTCAGCCGTGCTGCTGTTCATGTGCCTGCTGATGCTATGGCTGGAGTTGAGGGTGCGCGGCAAGGCACGCCATGTACGTATCGGCCAAGGCGTGGCACGTCGTGCGGCTCCCGTGCGCCTGCGTGTATGGACGCCCATCGCACAACTGTTCTGCCTGATACTGATGTTATTGGGCAGCGGCATTCCGCTGGGCATGCTCGCATACTGGCTCAGCGTCGGCTCTTCGGCAGCCTTCCCGGTCGCCGATATCAGCCGGGCACTGGTCTCCTCATTGTCGCTATCGCTGGGCGGTGCCGGGGTAAGCCTGCTGCTGGCGCTGCCAGTGAGCTTCCTGGTGGTGCGCTACAAGGGACGCCTGGCAGTCTGGGCTGAGCGCCTGCCGTATTTGTTACATGCCCTGCCGGGGCTGGTGATTGCCCTGACGCTGGTGTACTTCGCCTTGCACTACGTGCCCGCCCTGTACCAGACCACCGGGCTGTTGCTGCTGGCCTATGCACTGCTGTTTCTGCCACTGGCTCAGGCGCCGGTGCGCACAGCACTGAACAAGGCCTCCCCGCAACTGGAAGAGGCAGCACGTACCCTTGGCGCAACGTCGTTTGGCGCCTTCTGCCGGGTGACCCTGCCGATCATCTTCCCGGCACTGGCAGCAGCTTTTGCGCTGGTCTTTCTGGATGCCATGAAAGAGCTCACGGCAACCCTGCTGCTCAGCCCGACAGGCATGACCACGTTGGCTACCGAGGTATGGGCACACACCGCCAACGTCGAGTTTGCGGCAGCAGCGCCCTATGCAGCCCTGTTGATCCTTGTCTCGGGCCTGCCGGTGTATCTGCTGACCACACGCATGTACCTGAACCGGGCCTGACACTGCCGACAGCCGCTGATCGATCAGCGGCTGTCGATCAGTTGTTCAGGCACGGAACTGCCCTAGGCTGGCCTTGAGCTGAGCCGCCAGATCGTCCAGCACTTTACTGCTGGCCGTCGTTTGCTGAACCACCCTGGCAGCGCGCTCAGCTTGCTCATGAATGGTTTCCACTCGACCACGTACTGCCTGCGCCCCCCTGGCCTGCTCCTCAGCCGCACGGGTTGCCATACCGATGGCCGCATGCACCTGCTCGACCGAGGCCTGCACGGCCTGCTGTACCCGCGCATTGTCACGCAGCACCAGCAACCCCTCGCTGGCTTGACGCCCAGCCTGGCTGATCGCCGCAACGGCCTCCCGCGCCCCCTGCTGCAAGGCCCCGATGTGCGCTTGAATATCACCCGTTGAGCTCTGAGTCTTGCTGGCCAGCGCGCGCACCTCATCCGCGACCACGGCAAAGCCCCGGCCTGTTTCACCCGCACGAGCCGCCTCGATGGCCGCATTAAGCGCAAGCAGGTTGGTCTGCTCGGCAATACCGTGAATCACCGTCAACACCACTTCAATCTGCTCGCTCTGCTCAGCCAGTCGCTCGATCACTTTCGAGCCGGTCTGCACCTGCCCGGCCAAGGCTTCGATCAGGCCGGCCACCTGAGCCGAGGTACGGCTGCCTTCATCCGTGGCCTGGCGAATGTCCACAACCTGTTGCAGGGCAGACTGCATTACCTGACTTTCGTTCTGCGCCTCATCAGCCATGGCCGACAAGGCACGCAGGCTTTCGGCCACTTCATCACGCTGCAACTCGGCCGCCGCATCGGCGCCGGCATTGTGCTGGGCCATGACACCGATTTCGATGCCCGTACGCTGTGCCACTTCACCGGCTTCGCGAACAATCGGCTGTAACTTGTCGACAAAGCGGTTGACCGCCGTCGCCATGTCACCAATTTCGTCACGGCTATCAATCGGCACACGTTTGGTCAGATCACCCTCGCCAGCGGCCAAGTCGTTAAGCGCGGCAATGAGCAAACGCAACTTGCTGACGACCCGATGGCCCAGCACCACCGCCACAACCAGAAGCACGCCAAGACCGACCAACGCCAGCCCCAGACCAATGTTCCAGCGCAACGTAGCAGCGGCTTCCTGAACGCTCTGCGAGGTATTCGCCTGCATGCCCGCAGCACTGGCCTGCGCCGCCTCCAAACGCGCACGCAAGGCCTTGGTGCTGTCTGCCGCAGCCCCCATCAGGCTCTCACCCACCAATTGATCACCGCTGGCGATCAACGCCGCGAAGCGCTGATCCAAGGCCTGCAGTTCGTGTTCGACTGACGACGTGGATACCCCCATGAGCACTTTGCCGATCTCGACACCATTAGGGTTGATCGGCGCCTCGACGAAGTACACCGACGGATCGTTGCGCGCAGCATTGACCACCTTGTCCAGCGCCCGCTCTCCCTCACCCTTTTCCAGCAAGGCCTGGTTGATCGGGTTTTGCCGGTTCAGGTAACGGGTCAGGTGCTGACCCTGAGCATCGTCGTAGACCACAAAGAGCACATTGGGATTGCGCTGGGCCCGTCGCGAGAACTCCGATAGGGTAGGCACATCGTTGTCCCACATCGCTCTTGGCGCCACAGAGGCCAGCAACTCAGCCATGTCATTGGCCGAGTCCTTGAGGTTCTTTTCCAGGGTGGCTCGTAACTGCGCCTGCTCGCTTTCCAGGCGAGCCGAGAGCCCGCCCGTCAGGCGCTGACGTGTACTGGCCGAAAGGCTGTCCAGACCGGAGCTGACCTCCTGCTCCGCACGCTCCAATTCAGCCGACAATTTCTGACTGTCGACCCCCAAACGATTACCCAAATCCGCTTCAAGCGTGGTCACCGTGCTCCGGGTAAGCGCTACCGCTACCAGCACTTGCACCAAAAGAGCGATACCAAGGGCAACAAAGACAGGCCGCAACAGGCGGCTTCGTAACAGTGAGAGAACGGCTGACACGAAAGAACCCTCTACTTTCTGGCGCCATTAAAATGATGGCTCACCTGTAACGGTTCTCTTAGCAATCCCCATGCCGCACTCCCGATAAAATGCCTGAGCACTGCGCTTCCTGTGGGATCAGCACCAGTCTTTGGCTTAAAAAAACCCCCGCTAAAAAGCGGGGGTTTGTGTTTAACGCAAACGTATATCAGGCAAACGGATGACGCAGCACGATGGTCTCGTTGCGGTCAGGGCCGGTGGAGATGATGTCGATCGGCGCGCCGACCAGCTCTTCCACACGCTTGATGTAGGCACGGGCGTTGGCCGGCAGTTCTTCCAGGGTCTTGGCACCCAGGGTCGACTCGCTCCAGCCCGGCATTTCTTCGTAGACCGGCTCCAGGCCGATGTAGCTGTCGGCATCGGTCGGTGCATCGATAACCGCACCGTTCTCGTTCTTGTAGCCAACGCAGATACGGATGGTTTCCAGGCCGTCGAGGACGTCCAGCTTGGTCAGGCACAGGCCGGAGATGCTGTTGATCTCGATGGCGCGACGCAGGATCACGGCGTCGAACCAGCCACAACGGCGGGCACGGCCGGTGGTAGCACCGAACTCATGGCCACGCTTGGCAAGGAAAGCACCAACGTCGTCGAACAGTTCGGTCGGGAATGGACCGGAGCCAACGCGAGTGGTGTAGGCCTTGGTGATACCCAGGATGTAGTCCAGGTACATCGGGCCAAAACCGGAACCGGTGGCGATACCGCCAGCAGTAGTGTTCGAGCTGGTGACATACGGGTAGGTGCCGTGGTCGATGTCCAGCAGCGACCCCTGGGCACCTTCGAACATGATGTCCTTGCCGTCGCGACGCAGAGCATGCAGCTCGGCAGTGACGTCGAGCATCATCGGCTTCAGCTCTTCTGCAAAGGCCATGCACTCGTCCAGGGTCTTCTGGAAGTCGATCGCAGGCTCTTTGTAGTAATTGACCAGCACGAAGTTGTGGTAGTCCAGCAGCTCGCCGAGCTTGGCAGCGAAACGCTCACGGTGGAACAGGTCACCGATACGCAGGCCGCGACGGGCAACCTTGTCTTCGTAGGCCGGGCCGATGCCACGACCGGTGGTGCCGATCTTCAGCTCGCCACGGGCCTTTTCACGGGCCTGGTCCAGCGCTACATGGTAGGACAGGATCAGCGGGCAGGATGGGCTGATGCGCAGGCGCTCACGCACCGGTACACCTTTTTCTTCCAGCTTGGTGATTTCACGCAGCAGGGCGTCTGGTGCAACCACCACGCCGTTGCCGATCAGGCACTGCACGCCTTCGCGCAGTACGCCCGATGGAATCAGGTGCAGCACGGTCTTCTCGCCGTCGATCACCAAGGTGTGACCGGCGTTGTGACCGCCTTGGTAGCGCACTACGGCGGCAGCATGTTCGGTCAGCAGATCGACGATCTTGCCTTTGCCCTCATCACCCCACTGGGTGCCCAGGACTACGACATTCTTACCCATAACACTTGTCCTCATTCGCGCAAACTTGGCGCCGGGCATCGCCGGCGGGAAAACTCAAATGGCCAGTGGCAGAACCTGCCAAAGCCCGTTTTGCTGAATCAATTGCCGATCACAATCTGCCTCGCGGGCGGCGGACAACGGTTGCCCAGGCAATGCCTGAACCACACGCTGACCTTCGCTACGCAACTGGCAGACCTGTTGCCAAAGCGCGGCATCGCTGCTGTCGGGCATCCAGATCCCGCCAGACGGCAACACAACTTCGGCTCGCCCCAGTGTGACCAGGGTCTTCAAATCCGTAGAGAAACCGGTGGCCGGACGCGCCCGACCGAAATCCGCGCCGATATCATCGTAGCGGCCGCCCTGGGCGATCGACTGACCGACACCCGGAACGAACACGGCGAACACAACGCCGGTGTGGTAGTGATAACCACGCAACTCGCCCAGGTCGAAATACAGCGGCAGGTCTGGATAACGCGCGGACAAGCGCTCGGCAATCGCCAGCAGATCATCCAGCGCAGCCAGTACCGCTGCAGGTGCACGCCCCAGGCGCACACGCGCCGCTTCCAGCACTTCTCGCCCGCCGCACAATTCGGCCAGGGCGCGCAGCATGCCGCCCAGCTCCGCCGGAAGGTTTGCCGTGAGCGCTTCAACTTCGTCGACGGCCTTGCGCTGCAGTGCGTCGAACAACTGCTGCTCAACCGCACCGGACAACCCGGCGGCACGCGCCAGGCCGCGGTAGATACCGACATGCCCGAGGTCCATGTGGACGTCCGCCACGTCAGCCAGTTGCAGCGTTGCGAGCATGAGGCTGATCACCTCGACGTCGCTGACCGGGCTGGCATCGCCATACAGCTCGGCGCCCAGCTGAATCGGGCTGCGCGAGGTCGAAAGCGCCCGAGGCAACGCATGCAGCACGCTGCCGGCATAGCACAGTCGGTTTGGGCCCTCACGACGCAGGGTGTGCGCGTCGATACGCGCCACCTGCGGCGTGATGTCGGCACGGAAGCCCATCTGCCGACCGGATTGTGGGTCGACGACCTTGAAGGTACGCAGGTCCAAGTCCTGGCCGGCACCGGTAAGCAGCGATTCCAGGTACTCGATATGAGGGGTTACGACAAACTCGTAGCCCCAGCTCTGGAACAGATCCAACACCTGACGACGCGCGATTTCGATGCGCGCCGCTTCCGGTGGCAGTACTTCTTCGATGCCATCTGGCAGCAGCCAGCGGTCTACCGTTGCCATTACGCCATTCCTCTTGGGTCCCGACGGCCTGTCCGCAGGCCCGCCTTGAGTGAAGCAGGTATCGCCTGACGCCGCCTGTACAGGCGCTTCAAGCCGGGGCGATACCCTCGAAAACCTTGCTGCGCTGCCGATCAAACATGCAGACGCAAAAAAGCCGGGAATTTCCCGGCTGCCGCATCATACACCCGTTTTCGCGCAGGATCACCCCGCCAGAGGTATTAGCCGCCCGGCGGGGTACATCATCAAGGCTTGGTCTTGCCCATGAAGCGGAAGAAATCGCTGCTTGGGTCGAGTACCAGCACGTCGCTCTTGTTCGCGAAGCTCTCACGGTAGGCCTTGAGACTACGGTAGAACGCGTAGAACTCCTGGTCCTGGCCGTAGGCCTTGGCATAGATGGCCGCTGCCTGGGCATCGCCATCACCACGCACCTCTTCCGACTCGCGATAGGCTTCAGCCAGCAGCACACGGCGCTGACGGTCAGCATCGGCACGGATACCTTCAGCCAGCTCGTTACCCTTGGCACGGTGCTCACGGGCTTCACGCTCACGCTCGGTGCTCATGCGCTCGAACACGCTGCGGTTCACTTCCTTCGGCAAGTCGATGGCCTTGACCCGAACATCGACGACTTCGATGCCCAGCTCCTTGCTGGCCATGCGGTTCAGCGAAGCGGTGATGTCCGCCATCAAGGCGTCACGCTCACCGGACACCACTTCGTGCAGGGTACGCTTACCGAACTGGTCACGCAGGCCGCTTTCCAGACGACGCGACAGACGCTCGTCGGCGATCTGCTTCAGACCCGAGGTAGCGGTGTAGAAGCGCTCGGCGTCCTTGACCCGCCATTTGGCGTAGGCATCGACCATCACGGCTTTCTTCTCCAGCGTCAGGAAACGCTGGGTCGGAGCATCGAGGGTCATCAGGCGGGCATCGAACCTGCGCACCTGGTTAACGTACGGCACCTTCACGTGCAGGCCAGGCTGAACGTCAGTTTTCACCACACGACCGAATTGCAGCAACACGGCGCGTTCGGTCTGGGCAACGATGTAGAAGCTGTTCCAGGCCACGATCGCCAGCACTACGCCAACGATCAGGGCGATCAGCGATTTATTGCTCATCAGCGGCTCTCCCTAGAACGCGACTCACGTTGCTGCTGTTGCAGGTCAGTGGCAGCACGGTTGGCTGCATCATTGACCGAGACCGGCACGCTGCTCACAGGACCACTACTGCGCGTGTTTTCGATCATCTTGTCCAGCGGCAGGTAGAGCAGGTTGCTCTGGCCGTCTTTGCCAGAGACCAGCACCTTGCTGGTGTTGCTGTAGACTTCCTGCATGGTGTCCAGATACAGACGCTGACGGGTCACCTCAGGCGCCTTGCGGTACTCGGCCACCAGCTTGGTAAAGCGATCCGCCTCACCCTTGGCACGAGAAACCACTTCGTCGCGATAACCGTTGGCGTCCTCGATGATACGCTGCGCCTGACCACGGGCTTCCGGCACCACGCCATTGGCGTAGGTTTCAGCCTGGTTGCGGGCACGCTGCTCGTCTTCACGGGCGCGAATCACGTCATCGAAAGCTTCCTGCACTTCACGCGGGGCTGCCGCGCTCTGCACGTTCACCTGAGTGACGGTGATACCGGTACGGTAGGTGTCGAGGAAACGCTGCAGGCGCTCCTTGATCTCGACCGCCATCTGTTCACGGCCTTCGGTCAGCACCTGATCCATCGCGGTGGAGCCCACCACGTGGCGCAATGCGCTGTCGGTCGCGTGCTGCAGGCTGACTTCAGGCTGATCGACGTTCAGCACGAAATCCTGCAGGTTGGTGATCTTGTACTGCACGGTCAACGGCACTTCGACGATATTCTCGTCTTCAGTCAGCATTTGCCCCTGCTTGGTGTAGGCACGCTCGCGGGTGACGTTTTCCATGTACTTGCGATCGATCGGCGGGAAGTAGATGTTCAGGCCCGCGCCAACCGTTTCGTAGTATTTGCCGAAGCGCAGAACGACTGCCTGCTCCTGCTCGTCAACCACATAGACGGCGCTGTAAAGCCAGATAGCCGCCAACACGGCGAGACCGACACCCAGCAGGCCAAAACCACCGCCCTTGCTGGTGCCGCTGTCGCCGCCACGTTTCTTGCCACTGCCGAACATACCGTTCAGGCTGTCCTGCAGCTTGCGGAAGGCTTCGTCGAGATCCGGTGGCCCTTTCTTGTCGCCACCACGGCGGCCACCCCAAGGGTCCTGATTGTTCGAGTTGCCACCCGGCTCATTCCAAGCCATAGCGCTCTCCATCTGATAAAGCAAAGACGCGCTCACGGCGCGCCGTCCAATGCTACAGAATGCCTGTCACGGCTGCCTGACCGCTAGGCCTGGCATTTATTGCAAAGTGTGTTGCTCGATGAAATCCAACGGTTTCATCCCTTCACGACTAACCAGTCGATTGAACTCTATTCGCGACAACCGCACCGCCAGCAGGCTGTTACCTTCTTCATCGTGTTCTTCGCTCTGCACCGCACCGAGCGCAAAGAACTGCGCACGCAATCGCGCATAGCGCTGCTCAAGGCGCAAGGTACCGATGAACAGGTCATCCCCCAGCAATTCGGCAATCGCCTGCCCGACCAGCTCCAGACCGCGTCCGTCACGTGCCGACACCCAGACACGTTGCGGTTTACCTTCTTGGTTACGCTGAATCTGAGGCTCTACACCTTCAAGCAGGTCGAGTTTGTTATACACCTCAAGTATCGGCAAGCCTTCAGCACCGATCTCACTGAGTACGGCCATGACTTGCTCTATCTGTGCCATGCGCTCCGGCTCATGGGCATCGATCACGTGCAACAGCAAATCAGAGTTGCTCGACTCTTCGAGCGTAGCTCGAAAAGCTTCAACCAGCTTGTGCGGCAGATGACGAATGAAGCCCACGGTATCGGCCAGCACGATCGGCCCGACATCGTCGAGTTCAAGGCGGCGCAAGGTCGGGTCGAGGGTGGCGAACAGCTGGTCGGCTGCATACACCTCGGAGGCGGTCAGGGCATTGAAGAGGGTCGACTTGCCGGCGTTGGTATACCCCACCAGCGAGACTGACGGGATGTCTGCACGCTTGCGTCCACGACGCGCCTGCTCTCGCTGGCTGCGCACCTTTTCCAGGCGTGCCTTGATTTGCCGCAGACGGACTCGCAACAGGCGACGGTCGGTTTCCAGCTGGGTTTCACCCGGGCCTCGCAGACCAATACCGCCCTTCTGTCGCTCGAGGTGGGTCCAGCCGCGTACCAGGCGCGTGCTCATGTGCTCTAGCTGAGCCAGCTCAACCTGCAGTTTGCCTTCGTGGGTACGTGCGCGCTGGGCGAAGATATCGAGAATCAAACCGGTACGGTCAAGCACGCGACACTCGAAAACGCGTTCGAGGTTACGTTCCTGACTGGGCGTCAGGGTGTGATTGAAAATCACCAGGTCCGCTTCTTCGGCTTTGACCAGGTCGCGCAACTCCTCGACCTTGCCAGTGCCAATCAGGAATTTGGCGGAAGGCTGGTGTCGCGTCACCGTGACGAACGCAACGATATCGGCACCTGCCGACACTGCCAGCTCCTGAAACTCCTGCGGGTCTTCGCGCGCCTCAGGGTCCTGACCTTCCAAGTGAACGAGGATCGCCCGTTCACCACCACCGTGGCGCTCAAAGAACAAAGCAGACTCCTATCAGGCGTTACCTGGCTCAGCGTCACCGTGTTCGGCATCAGCTGCGCTTGGCAGACGGATTGGACGCACTGGAACCACTGTCGAGATAGCGTGCTTGTAAACCATTTGGCTGACGGTGTTCTTCAGCAGAATCACGAATTGGTCAAACGATTCGATCGTGCCTTGCAGTTTGATGCCGTTGACCAGATAGATCGAGACCCCGACCTTTTCTTTTCGCAAAGTATTCAAGTAAGGGTCTTGTAGCGAATGCCCTTTTGACATGTGCCGCACTCCTGTAAGGATCAATAGTAAGAAAATTCAAAAAAACTGATGGCTCAGGCCGCCCCACCCCAAGGATAGACGGCAATTGCAAGGACTCAGCTCAATATGGAGGCCGATCCCAAGTATTTCAAGGTGCGAGACAGATTGTCGCAAGCCAGGCTATCCAGCCAGTGCAGATCAGCCCAACTACGCAACCAGGTAAACTGCCGCTTCGCCAACTGGCGAGTGGCAATAATGCCGCGCTCCTGCATTTCAACTGAAGTCAACTTGCCATCGAGATGATCCCATACCTGGCGATAACCGACTGCTCGTATAGACGGCAATCCGGCATGCAAGTCACTTCTGGCACGCAGCAATCGGACCTCATCAACGAAGCCCTGTTCCAACATTTGACCAAAGCGCAGTGCAATTCGCTCATGCAGAACCTGCCGGTCCTTCGGTGCGATCGCCAAACTGGCGACAGTATAGGGCAATTGCCCCTGTCCCGACGCGCCTAGTACGCTACTTTGCGCAGATTGACGCTCTCGATGGGCCGTCATGCTCAAGCCGCTGACCCGATAGACCTCCAGCGCACGCATCAGCCGCTGCGGATCATTGGGATGAATACGCGCCGCCGATACCGGATCGATGGCCGCCAGTTGATCGTGCAGGGCTTGCCATCCAAGGCGCTGGGCTTCGTCTTCGATTTCCGCCCGCACCTGCGGATCGGCGGGCGGCATATCAGCCAACCCTTCGAGCAGCGCCTTGTAGTACAACATGGTACCGCCCACCAACAGCGGGATATTGCCCCGCGCAGTGATTTCAGCCATGGCTTCCAGGGCATCGCGCCGGAAGTCCGCGGCCGAATAGCTCTCGGCGGGGTCCAGAATGTCGATCAGGCGATGCGGGTGAGCCGCCAGAATATCCTTGGACGGCTTGGCCGTGCCGATATCCATACCGCGATAGACCAGCGCAGAGTCAACGCTGATCAGTTCGCAGGGCAATACTTTTGTAAGTTCGATGGCCAGATCGGTCTTGCCCGCGGCAGTCGGGCCCATCAGAAAAATTGCCGGCGGCCTGGAAGCAGGCATATCAACGACCACGCAAGAACAGTTTGTCCAGGTCATCCAGGCCCAATTGGGTCCAAGTCGGACGACCATGGTTACATTGACCGCTGCGCTCGGTGTTTTCCATATCGCGCAGCAAGCCATTCATTTCTGCCACCGCCAGGCGGCGATTGGCACGCACCGCGCCATGACAGGCCATGGTGCCCAACAACTCGTTCAAGTGTGCCTGAATACGGTCACTGGTGCCGTACTCCATCAGGTCGGCCAAGACATCCTGAACCAGGCGATTGGCTTCAGCCTGCTTGAGCAAGGCCGGAATTTGCCGGATTGCCAGGGTTTCCGGGCCAAGGCGCTGCAACTCGAAGCCCAGGCGCTGGAACCACTGGGCATGCTCTTCAGCACAGTCAGCCTCACGCTGACTCAATGCCAGCGACTCCGGCACCAACAGTGGCTGCCCACTAAGCCCCTCACTGGCCATGGCGATTTTCAGGCGCTCATACATGATCCGCTCATGGGCCGCATGCATGTCCACCAGCACCAGCCCCTGAGCGTTTTCGGCCAGGATATAGATACCCTTGAGCTGGGCCAGGGCATAGCCCAACGGCGGAATGTCGCCCTGGCCTTCCGGCAAGGCGACCGCTGCAGTTTCGGGCAGAGGGGCAAAGAACTCGCGGTAGACACTCTGGGTTTCCGCCGTTGGCATCGGCGAAGCAGGGCGCGGGGTGTACTGATACCCGTAACCGGCACCCGAACCACTGCCGGCCGGACGAGACACAGGCTCGGCCACAGGCTGCTCGAGCAGGTTGGCCGCCAGGCGCATCTCGCCCTGAGGACCAAACTCGCCCGCCGCCAGCCCACTCGGCCGAATCGCTTCAGGCACTGCCGCAGGCGCCGCCACCTGATCTTCCGGACGAACATCAGCCAGCGCCCGGTGCAACGTGCCGTAGAGGAAGTCATGCACCATACGGCCGTCACGGAAGCGTACTTCGTGCTTGGTTGGATGCACGTTGACGTCGACACCCGTAGGGTCAACTTCGAAGAACAGCACAAAGGTCGGATGCCGGCCGTTGAACAGCACGTCGCGGTAGGCCTGGCGTACCGCATGAGCCACCAGCTTGTCGCGCACGGCCCGACCGTTGACGAAGAAATACTGCTGGTCTGCCTGGCTGCGGGAGAAGGTCGGCAAGCCGACCCAGCCCCACAGGTGCAAGCCGTTACGCTCGATCTCGATCGGCAACGCCTGCTCAAGGAACGCGGGGCCGCAAACCGCGGCAACGCGCCGCGCCCGAGCCACATCGTCATTGGCCTCATGCAGGCTCAGGATGGTCTTGCCGTTATGGCGCAAGTGGAACGCCACATCGAAACGTGCCAGCGCAAGGCGCTTGATGACTTCCTGAAGGTGATCGAATTCGGTCTTTTCAGTCTTGAGGAACTTGCGCCGGGCCGGCGTATTGAAGAACAGGTCCCGGACTTCCACCGACGTTCCTACCGGATGCGCCGCAGGCTGCACCCTTGGCGCCATGTCGCGCCCCTCGGTTTCGACCTGCCAGGCCTGGTCGGCGTCACGGGTGCGCGAGGTCAGGGTCAGGCGTGCAACCGAGCTGATCGACGCCAGCGCCTCACCGCGAAAACCCAGGCTCATTACCCGTTCCAGGTCTTCGAGGTCGCGAATCTTGCTGGTAGCGTGGCGTGCCAGCGCCAGTGGCAGATCATCGGCAGAGATACCGCTACCGTCATCACGCACGCGCAGCAGTTTGACCCCACCCTGCTCCACGTCCACATCGATACGCCGGGCGCCGGAATCAAGACTGTTCTCCAACAGTTCCTTGATCACCGAAGCCGGACGCTCAACAACTTCACCGGCGGCAATCTGGTTGGCGAGCCTAGGGCTAAGCAGCTCGATTCGAGCGCTGGTATTCATTGCTGGGCCGCCAGGGTGGCACTGGGAATGTCCAGGTTCTGACCAACCTTCAGTTCATCGGTCTTGAGGCTGTTGGCACTGCGCAGCGTCGCCACGCTGACCTGATAACGCACGGCAATCATCGCCAGCGTTTCGCCAGGACGCACCACATGTTCACGTGGCCCCTGGGCGATCTTGCCGCTGTCACGCAGCCAGGCCACATAGGTGCCCGGCGGCGGGTTTTGCTGGAAGAACTGCCGCACGCCACTGTGGATAGAACGCGCCAGCGACTGCTGATGGCTAGGCGTGGCCAGCTTGGACGCCTCGTTGGCGTTAGAGATAAACCCGGTTTCCACGAGGATCGACGGGATATCCGGCGACTTCAGCACCATGAAGCCTGCCTGTTCAACCCGACGCTTGTGCAACGGGGTGATACGGCCAATGTTACCCAGCACCTTTTGCCCAACGTTCAGGCTGGAACTCAGCGAGGCGGTCATCGACAGGTCGAGCAGTACGCCGGCAAGCATGCGGTCCTTGTCGTCCAGGCTGACGTTACCGGCACCACCGATCAGGTCGGAACGGTTCTCGCTGTCCGCCAGCCAGCGCGCGGTTTCCGACGTCGCACCACGGTCGGACAAGGCAAACACCGAGGCACCGAAAGCTGCCGTGGAGGGCGCCGCGTCGGCGTGGATCGAAATGAACAGGTCGGCGCCTTTCTTGCGGGCAATCTCGGTACGTTTACGCAGCGGGATGAAGTAGTCGCCGGTACGGGTCAGTTCGGCGCGAAAGCCCTTCTCGGTATTGATCTGGCGCTGCAGTTCCTTGGCGATCGCCAGGACAATGTCTTTCTCATGCTGGCCACGCGAGCCCGAGGCGCCCGGGTCTTCACCGCCGTGACCGGCATCGATGGCGATGACAATATCGCGCTTGCCGTTCGGTACCGGCGGCAATTTGATCGCAGGCTGCGCAGGCGTGACCGGAACGGCAGGCGCGGTTGCAGTGGTCGGCGGCGGTGCTGGCGTCGACGGCGAGGTATCGGCGTCCTGATCGAACAGGTCCACCACCAGGCGGTTACCGTACTGCTGATTCGGAGCCAGAATGAAACTCTTGGGGTTGACTGCCTTGCTAAGGTCAATCACCACACGCAGGTCAGTCGGGGTACGTTGCGCCGAGCGCACACTGGTAATCGGGGTATTGGCAGTGGGAAGCGACAGCGGCGCGGCCATGGTAGCGCCGTTGATGTCGATCACCAGGCGATCCGGCGCACTCAGCGTGAATACGCTGTGCTGCACAGGCCCCGACAGGTCGAATACCAGCCGCGTGTTGTCCGGCGCCCGCCACAAACGCACGCTTTTGACTTGAGTGACGGCCAAAGCGTCAACGGTCACGACCGTAAGCAATAGTCCTACGACGGCAACCAGTGCGCGAATGCGCATACCTATCCCCATTTTCTATTTGAATTCCAAGGCCAGAGCGACACACCAGGCTTCGCCGCGCGAGCCCTGCGGCAACAGGTTCAGCGAACGACCGCCCGCTTGTGGGCTTATGGTAATGGTCAGGTCAGGCTTTGGCAAAATGCCCGCCCCCTTTTGGGGCCACTCCAGCAGACACAGGGCGTCATCATCAAAATAGTCACGAATGCCCATGTACTCGAGCTCTTCGGGATCGACCAGACGATATAGGTCAAAGTGGAAGGCGCGCTTGTCACCTATCTCATAGGGTTCAACCAAGGTGAACGTCGGGCTTTTCACCGCGCCATGATGCCCAAGCCCACGGATAATGCCGCGCGACAGGGTAGTCTTGCCCGCCCCGAGGTCGCCCTCGAGAAAGATCACGCCGCGACCTTCAGTCACCTCGGCAATACGTGCGCCGAAATCGACCATGGCCTGCTCATCGGCCATAAACAGGGTTACACCTGACACGCTGAATGCTCCTCCAACAACTGACGAATCTCTGGAATCAGGTCACTGGCCGCCAGGCCACGCCCTTTTTCACCCTGCCGCTCTCCGGCACGGGCATGCAACCAAACACCCAGACAGGCGGCCTGCCATGGCGCCATTCCCTGCGCCAGCAGTGCCCCCAGCACACCACTGAGCACATCACCCAAGCCTGCTGTCGCCATGGCCGGATGCCCATGCTGACACATGGCCAGATGACCATCCGGAGCGGCAACCAGGCTGCCGGCGCCCTTGAGAATGCACACCGCCGCATACTTGCGTGCCAGCTTGCGTGCCGCCCCGGCCCGATCCGCCTGCACCGCTTCGGTGGCGATACCCAGCAAACGTGCGGCCTCACCCGGATGCGGCGTCAGAATGCTATGGGCGGGCACCGACAAGGGCGAGCGCGCCAACAGGTTCAATGCATCGGCATCCCACACCTGCGGCAACGCCACATCAACAAGGGCTGACAACAGGCTACGGCCCCAAGCCGCCTGCCCCAGACCGGGCCCCACCACCAACACCGAGGCACGTGACAACGGCGCCATCAACTGGTTGGCCGACTGCACACCCAGGCTCATCACTTCCGGCAACCGCGCCTGCGCTGCAGCCAGGTGTTCGCCACGGGTCGCCAGTGAAACCAGCCCGGCACCACAGCGCAGGGCAGCCTCTGCGGCCAGAAGCCCGGCACCGCCGGTACCGCGATCCCCGCCGATTACCAGCACATGACCAAACTGGCCCTTATGTGCATCAACGGGTCGTGCTGCCAGCAACGGCAGGCTGTCGCCCTCAAGCGTCAGCACGTCTTTTGCGATGTGTTTGGTATGCGGCATGCGTACTGGGCTCCGATGTCTGGCAGAATTATACGCACCTGAGTCCTGATTGCCTTGTTTAGCATGCCTGTTCCTGTCACTGATCTTCCCGCCCTGGCCCAATCCATCAAGGAATGGGGCCGCGAGCTTGGCTTTGCCCATGTCGGTATTGCCGGGGTGGCACTTGGCGAGCATGAAAAACACCTGGAGCGCTGGCTTGAAGCCGGTTACCACGGCGAGATGGACTACATGGGCGCCCACGGCAGCAAGCGCTCGCACCCTGAGGAACTGGTGCCCGGTACACTACGGGTGGTTTCGCTGCGCATGGACTACCTGCCGGGCGACACCCAGATGGCACAACGCCTGGCACAACCCGAAAAAGCGTACATTTCCCGCTACGCCCTGGGCCGCGACTATCACAAGCTGGTCCGCAAGCGTGTTCAACAACTGGCCGAACGTGTCCAGCAGGCTATTGGCCCCTTTGGCTTTCGCGCCTTTGTCGACAGTGCCCCGGTGCTGGAAAAAGCCATCGCCGAGCAGGCCGGGCTCGGCTGGATCGGCAAAAACACCCTGCTGTTGAACCGCAAGGCCGGCAGCTACTTCTTCCTTGCCGAACTGTTCGTCGACATTCCACTGCCCGTCGACCCGGCACAGACCAGCGAGCATTGTGGTCGCTGCAGTGCCTGCCTGGATATCTGCCCGACCAAAGCCTTCGTCGGCCCCTATGTACTGGATGCCCGACGCTGCATTTCCTACCTGACCATCGAGCTGAAAAACGCCATCCCCGAAGACCTGCGCGCCCTCATTGGCAACCGGGTCTTCGGTTGCGACGACTGCCAGATTGTCTGCCCCTGGAACCGATTTGCTCGCCCAACCGAAGAGCGCGACTTCAAGCCTCGACACAACCTGGACAACGCCGAGTTGGCCGAGCTGTTTCTCTGGGATGAAGAAAAATTCCTGGCCAGCACCGAGGGCTCGCCGTTGCGCCGGGCCGGCTATGAGCGCTGGCTGCGCAACCTTGCCGTGGGCCTGGGCAACGCGCCCTCGAGCATTCCCGTGCTGGAAGCCCTCAAGGCGCGTCGCGACTACCCTTCCGATCTGGTACGCGAGCACGTCGAGTGGGCGCTAAGGCAACATGCCGAGCGGTTGTCACCCCTGTCGGTTTGATCATTGCTCGTCGTTGTAATGGAACTTGGGCATTTCCCAGTGAAAGCGAATGGCCAATAGGCGCAACAGGAAGCCGCCGAACAAGGTGAGCAGAATGGCCTGCTCGCCTGGCAGCTCCAGCGCAACGCAGGCCAGATAGCACCAGGCCGCCGCGAAAGAGACGCTGGCATAGAGCTCACGACGGAATATCAGTGGGATGTCGTTGCAGAAGATGTCGCGCAGGATGCCGCCGAAGACCCCGGTAATGACCCCACTGATCGAGGCAACCAAAAAGCTCTGGCCCATTTCCAGGGCAGTCATGCAGCCAATCAGGGTGAAGGCCACCAACCCCAGCGCATCAAGCACCAGGAACAGCGAACGCAGGTGGCGCATCAAGGGGGCAATGAAGATAGTGACCAGCGCCGCAACACTGGTCAGCACCAGGTACTCGGGGTGCTTGACCCAGGTCAGCGGGTAATGCCCCAGCAGTACATCCCGCACCGAGCCACCGCCCAGTGCGGTAATGCAGGCGATCAGCACCACGCCGAACCAATCCATGCCGCGACGACCGGCCGACAACGCACCCGTCATGGCTTCAGCGGTGATTGCAATCAAGTAGAGCATCAACAACATGGTGCAGATCCGAGCAAAGGGGCGCGCAGTCTACCCAGTTGCCCGCGGCACCAAAAGGGGGCGCACGGAGGATAATCCGCACACCCGGGGTGCACACCGCATCAGAACTTGATGAAGTGCTCGCGGTAGTGACGCAGCTCGGCAATGGATTCGCGGATGTCGTCCAGCGCCAGATGGGTTCCACCTTTCTTGAAACTGTCGCGGACCTCAGGCGCCCAGCGTGCGGCCAGCTCCTTGAGCGTTGAGACGTCGAGATTACGGTAGTGGAAATAGTTTTCCAGCTCACGCATGTGGCGGTAGAGGAAGCGGCGGTCCTGACAGATGCTGTTGCCACAGATCGGCGACTTGCCCTTCGGCACCCACTGCTCGAGGAAGGCCAGGGTCTGTGCTTCGGCGGCGGCCATGTCGATCTTGCTCTCCCGTACACGCTGAGTCAGGCCCGAAGCGCCGTGGGTACGGGTGTTCCACTCGTCCATGCGCGCCAGCACCTCATCACTGTGATGGATCGCGATGACCGGCCCTTCAGCCAGGGTATTCAGGTCACTGTCGGTGACAATCGTGGCCATCTCGATGATGACATCATGATCAGGGTCCAGACCGGTCATTTCCAGATCGATCCAGATCAGGTTCTGGGGGTTCTGCATACAGTGTGCTCCTCAACGTAGCTGCGCAGTTTAGCCTAGTGGAGCATGCTAAACTCCAGACCGATTTAATATTGCCTCCCGCACGGAACCTTCATGGCCAAACGCCAGCTCAATCGTCGCCAAAACTGGCGTATCGAAAAAATCCAGGGCGAACGCGCTGCACGCGCCGCCAAACGCGAACAACAAGCCATGGAGGTACTCGAAGGTGGCGACTTGGGGCCCGAGCAACTGGGCCTGGTAATCGCCCACTTTGGCGTACAAGTTGAAGTCGAAGCCCAGGACGGCGAACAGGTCGGCCAGGTCTTTCGTTGCCACCTTCGCGCGAACCTGCCAGCACTGGTAACCGGCGACCGCGTCGTCTGGCGCGCAGGCAACCAGGGCATTGGCGTGATCGTGGCGCAAATGCCGCGCAGCACCGAACTGTGCCGCCCAGACTCGCGCGGCCAGCTGAAACCGGTGGCGGCCAACGTCGACCTGATCGTGATCGTCTTCGCACCAATGCCCGAACCGCATGCCAACCTGATCGACCGCTACCTGGTAGCCGCCGAGCACGCCGGCATTCGCCCCTTGCTCCTGCTGAACAAGGCCGACCTGATCGACGAACAGAACGCCCCGGCACTCAATGCACTGCTGGCGGTGTACCGGCAACTGGGTTACCCGCTGCTGGAGGTTTCGGCCCACCATGGCGACGGCATGCAACAGTTGCAGTCCCAACTCGACGGCCATATCAGTGTGTTCGTCGGCCAGTCGGGGGTGGGCAAGTCATCGCTGGTCAACAGCCTGCTACCCGAGGTGCAAGCCCGTGTTGGCGCGCTGTCCGAATGGTCAGGCCAAGGCACCCATACCACGACGACCGCCCGCCTCTTCCACTTCCCCGGGGGTGGCGAACTGATCGACTCACCGGGTATCCGTGAGTTCGGCCTGGGCCATGTCAGCCGCGCTGATGTCGAGTCGGGCTTTATCGAGTTCAATGACCTGCTCGGCACCTGCCGCTTCCGCGACTGCAAGCATGATCGCGAACCCGGCTGCGCCCTGCTCAAGGCACTGGAAGACGGGCGCATCCAGCAGCAGCGCATGAACAGCTACCGCTCGATCATTGCCAGCTTGCCGCAAGACAGCTACTAAGCAGTAACGAGCCCGTCAGCACACAGCAAAACGCCCGCGCAGATCGCTCTGCGCGGGCGTTTTGAGTACCTTGGACTTAACGTTTGCCCGGCTCGTCCATCTTCAACACACCATCCTCGAAGATGTTCAGCTTCTGGCGCAGTTCATGTGGCTGCATGGGCTCGGGCTCTGGTGCAGTAGCACCGCTGGAGCCGCCCGGCGAAACCGGTGCACCACCTGGCTGAGCGCCATCCGGCGCGGCAGGCGCCTGCTCACCCTCCATCGCACGCTGGGCCTTCTTGGTCAGCACGATGATGTCGATACGACGGTTAACCGGATTGAACGGGTTAGCGCGATCAAACAGCGACGACGACGCATAACCCACTACCCGAGCGACCTGGGTGTCCGGGTAACCGCCCGCCACCAGCGCACGCCGAGCGGCGTTGGCACGGTTGGCAGAAAGCTCCCAGTTACCGAAATCACCCGTACCGGCGAACGGCTTGGCATCCGTGTGGCCACTGATGCTGATCTTGTTCGGTACGGCCTTGATCGTATCGGCCATGGCCAGCAGGATATCTTCGAAATAAGGCTGCAAGCGCGCACTGCCCAAATCGAACATCGGCCGGTTTTCCGCATCCATGATCTGGATACGCAGGCCGTCCTGGGTAATCTCGAAGAGGATCTGATCCTTGAACTTCTGTAGCTGCGGGTTTTCTTCGACCTTGTTTTGCAGTTCCTGCAGCAACAACTCCAGACGCTCACGCTCAACCTGTTCGGCCATGGTTTCGACCTTGTCCTTATCCAGCTGGATGCTGGTGTCAGGCGTTGGCTCGGACTTCACCTCAGGGTTGATAGTCTTTTCAGGGGCCAACTGAGGCGAACCGCCCAGGTCGATAATGTACGGCGTACCACTTTCAGAGAACCCTATCGGGTCCTTGAAGTAACCTGCGATGGCAAGCTTCTGTTCCGGCGTGGCCGTCGACAGCAGCCAGAGCACCAGAAAGAACGCCATCATCGCCGTCGCGAAGTCGGCGAACGCAATCTTCCAGGCGCCACCGTGATGGCCAGCGTCAAAGCGTTTGACGCGCTTGACGATAATGGGCTGATTGTTCTCCATGGCTTAGCGACCGCGAACCGCTTGTTCCAGCTCAGCGAAGCTCGGACGATGCGACGGGAACAGCACCTTGCGACCGAACTCGACAGCCAGCGATGGCGGCATGCCCGACGCCGAGGCGACCAGCGAAGCCTTGATGGCCTCGTAGACATTGAGTTCTTCACGGGCGTCATGACGCAGCGTATTGGCCAGTGGACCGAAGAAACCATAGGCCGCGAGAATACCGAAGAAGGTACCGACCAGCGCCGCGCCCACGTGCAGACCGATGGATTTCTGATCGCCATCACCCAGCGAGGCCATGGTCACCACGATACCCAGTACGGCAGCCACGATACCGAAACCCGGCATACCGTCGGCAATACCCGTCACCGCGTGCGACGGATGCTCAAGCTCTTCCTTAAGGCTCAGCAATTCCATGTCGAACAGGCCTTCCAGCTCGTGAGGAGCCATGTTGCCGGTAGACATGATGCGCAAGTAGTCGCAGATGTACGCGGTCATGCGTTCATCCTTGAGCACAGCCGGGTACTTGGCAAAAATCGGACTGGCCGCCGCGTCTTCGATATCGGCTTCAATCGCCATCATGCCTTCACGACGGCTCTTGTTGAGGATCTCGTAGACCAGGCCCAACACCTCGATATAAAAGGTGTGCGTGAAGCGCGTGCTGAACATCTGCAACGATTTTTTGACCACGTGCATGGTCATATGGCCAGGGTTGGCCTGCAAAAACGCACCGAATGCAGCACCCCCGATGATCAGCACTTCGAAAGGCTGAATCAACGCAGCGATTTTGCCGTGAGAAAGCACATATCCGCCAAGCACACTCGCGAATACGACGATGATGCCGATAATTTTAGCCATAGTTTAAAGCACTTACTGTCGTGGTCAGGGTCGGGGGGGGGCGGAAGCTCGAAAACTCTTCTTCTACTTATCGGCACTTCTGCGCCAGACTATAGCCAGTCAAGGCGAAAAGCCAGTTCAGGCGCCCTACAGCATGCCTAATGAAACTATCGTGCCAAATAAAACCCCAAAAACACTCGATGCCTGGGTCAGGCTTCTAGACAGCGCTCGCCTTCCGGTACCCCGCGACAGCCATGCACGGGTTCGTGCGGCAATCAGCGACAACCGAAGCTCGTTACGTGACATTGCCGAGCTGATGCAGGGCAGCCCAGCGCTGGTGTTGAGCGTGATCCGCGAGGCCAATCAACACACTCATTCGAGCATGAGTGAACCGGCCGAGAGCCTGGAAATCGCCCTGAACAGGTTGGGCCTCAAGCGCACCGAAGAACTGCTTGAGCGCTTGCCCACCCTGGATCAGGCGCAGATCCCGCAACCCCTGCGGCAGTTGCAGATGGTCAGCCAGCATGCCTGCACGCAAGCCAATGGCCTCTTCGCCAATCGACTGGCGCGACTATGGCAGGAAATCCACTGGGGCAGCCTGCTGTTCCTGTCACCGCTCTGGCCTCTGGCAATCACTTACCCCAAGTTGCTTGAAGAATGGGAAGTGCGGGTTGTCCACAAGAGCGAGTCATCAACAGCCGTTGAGCACGAGTTGTTCGGTGTGCGCCTGCTCGCCATCTTCCAGGCCCTGGCCAATCATTGGCGCCTGCCAAACTGGGTCACTCAGGGCTATCACTTGCTGCAGGAGGAGCGCGAACTGCTGGCCAAGGTCACCCACATTGCGCGTGATGACGACCCGCTGCATCAACAACAGCAACTGGACGATGATCCCGGTTTGCGACGCTGGTTCAACCAGCCGGCCAACACGGTGCTACTGGCCAATGGCTTGGCGCTGTCGGCCCAGGTGGCCTGGACCAGCCCGCACAACGTTCGCTGGGAGTACCTGATCAGCCTGTACTTGCAAGAACCTCTCGACGCGGTACAGCAGCAGATTCACCAACACGCCGCCAGCAGTGCCCGCAGCCACGCAGACGCCGACCTGTTCCACCCGGCGGAAGCATTGATCTGGCCGTGGGAGGCACGCCGTATCCCGCGCGGCCTGTTGCCAGCGGCGCCGCCGTCAACCGAGGCACTGGGTGCCTGGCGCAAGTACTGCGCCGAACTGCTGGCCGAACCCAGCCCCTTCACCAACGCCATGCACCTGACGACTCACGCCCGGGACGCGCTGCTCGCCTGCGGCATGCAGCGGGTGATGCTACTGATGACCGACAAGAACCTGACCCACCTGCGCGTTCATCAAATTGCCGGCCTGGCCAAAGAGGCTGCCAGCCTGAACCTGCAGATCGATCAGAGCAAAGTGCTGCAACGCCTGCTGGCTCAGTCAGCCCAACTGCGCCTGACCCCGGAAAACAACGCGCAGTTTTCTGCACTGTTGCCGGCCAGCCTGCGCAGCCTGTTCAAGGGCAGTCACGTGCTGTTGCGCTCGCTGTCGAGCCATGGCCGGGTCGTCATGCTGCTGGTGGCCGACCAAGGCGGCGCGCCCTTCTCGGAAATCAGCGTGCAAGCCTTCGGCAAGACCGCGCAATGCATCGAACGCGCCCTGAACAACTTCAGCAATCGCAGTGCCTGACCCATGCGCTACAATCGCCCCCTCTCTTTCGACGTGGAGACCCTGGATGACTGACTTTTCTGGCTTGCCCCTGGTGATCGAGCCCGCTGACCTGCAGGCTCGCCTTGAGGCCCCGGAGCTGATTCTGGTCGACCTGACCAGCGTCAACCGCTACGGCAGTGGACATATCCCGGGGGCGCGCTTCGTTGATCCCAAGCGCACGCAATTGGGTCAGCCTCCTGCGCCAGGCTTGCTGCCGGCCAAAGCTGACCTGGAAAAACTGTTCGGCGAGCTCGGGCATAACCCCAATGCCGTCTATGTCGTGTATGACGACGAAGGTGGCGGTTGGGCCGGGCGCTTCATCTGGCTGCTGGACGTAATCGGCCACACGCGTTACCACTACCTGGATGGTGGCCTGCATGCCTGGCATGGGGCAGGCCTGGCCCTGTCCACCGATGTGCCGGCCAGCGCTGGCGGCCCGGTCAGCCTGCGCCTGAACGACGCACCGACAGCCACCCGCGAATACCTGCAAAGCCGCCTCGGCGCAGCCGACCTGGCAATCTGGGATGCGCGTAGCCAACTGGAATACAGCGGTGAAAAGGTCCTCGCCGCCAAGGGCGGACATATCCCCGGCGCGGTCAATTTCGAGTGGACCAAGGGCATGGACACCGACAACGCCCTGCGTATCCGCAAAGACATGCCGCAGATCCTCGAGCAACTGGGCATCAGCAAAGACAAGGAAGTGGTTACCCACTGCCAGACACATCACCGCTCCGGCTTTACCTACCTGGTGGCCAAGGCCCTCGGCTACCCACGGGTCAAGGCGTATGCCGGCTCATGGGGCGAATGGGGCAACCATCCGGACACGCCTGTAGAAGTTTAAGGAAACCCAATGAAATCCCGCTTGTTCATCATCAGCCAGTACCTGCTGCCGCATCACCTGCTTTCGCGCCTGGCAGGCTGTATTGCCGAGTGCCGCGTGCGCTGGTTCAAGAATGCGTTCACCCAATGGTTCGCCAAACGCTACCAGGTCAACATGAGTGAAGCACTGGTCGAAGACGTGACCGCCTACGAGCACTTCAACGCCTTCTTCACCCGCGCGCTGAAACCGGATGCACGCTCACTGGACACAACTCCAGGGGCGATTCTCTGCCCAGCCGACGGCGCTGTAAGCCAGCTCGGCCCTATCGAGCACGGACGCATTTTCCAGGCCAAAGGCCACAGCTTCAGCGCCCTGGAACTACTGGGCGGCGATCCAGCACTTGCTGCGCCGTTCATGGGCGGCCAGTTCGCCACCATCTACCTGTCGCCGAAGGACTACCACCGCGTGCACATGCCACTGGCCGGCACACTGCGCGAGATGGTCTACGTACCGGGTCGCCTGTTCTCGGTCAACCAGACTACCGCCGAAAACGTACCGGAGCTGTTTGCCCGTAACGAACGCGTGGTCTGCCTGTTCGACACCGAACGTGGCCCGATGGCCGTGGTGCTGGTGGGTGCAATGATCGTGGCATCGATCGAAACCGTTTGGGCGGGCCTGGTGACACCGCCGAAGCGCGAGCTGAAAACCTTCCGCTACGACGACGCCGCCCGTGCGCCGATCCACCTGGAGAAGGGTGCGGAGCTGGGACGTTTCAAACTGGGTTCGACCGCTATCGTGCTGTTCGGTCAGGATCAAGTGAAATGGGCTGAAGAGCTGACAGCAGGTTCTGCTGTACGGATGGGCCAAGGCCTGGCACTGCCTGCACAAGCCTGACGCTACAGACAGACATGCGCCCCAGGCCGGGGCGCATGTCATGCGGGGCTAACCAGCAGCGTGATCAGCCACGACCGTGGCGGTCACGCATGCCCAGCAGGTACAACACACCGTCCAGGCCCAATGTCGAAATCGCCTGCTTGGCCGACTGCTTGACCAGCGGTTTGGCCCGGAACGCAACACCCAACCCTGCAATGGCCAGCATTGGCAGGTCATTGGCACCATCGCCCACGGCAATGGTTTGCTCCATCTGCAAGCCTTCCTTGCGTGCCAGCTCGGTCAGCAGATCAGCCTTGCGCTGTGCATCGACAATCGGCTCTACCGCCACACCGGTGACCTTGCCATCGACGACTTCCAGCTCGTTGGCATAGACATAGTCAATACCCAGACGGGCCTGCAACTGCTTGGCGAAGTAGGTGAAGCCGCCGGACAGGATGGCGGTCTTGTAGCCCAGGCGCTTGAGCTCGGCAAACAGGGTCTCGGCACCCTCGGTCAAACGCAGCGACGCACCGATTTCATCCAGCACGCTGACATCCAGCCCTTTGAGCAACGCCAGGCGCTCCTTGAAGCTGGCCCGAAAATCCAGCTCGCCGCGCATCGCGCGCTCGGTGATCTCCGAGACCTGCTCACCCACACCCGCAGCCTTGGCCAACTCATCAATGACTTCGGCTTCGATCAGGGTGGAGTCCATGTCGAATACCGCCAGACGACGGTTACGGCGGAACAGCGAGTCCTGCTGGAAAGCGATGTCGACGTTCAGTTCCTGAGCCACGCTGAGAAATTCGGCGCGCAGGGCTTGGGGGTCGGCGGGTTCGCCACGTACCGAGAACTCGATGCAACCCTTGCTCTTTTCCACCGGCGTATCCAACGCAACGCGGCCGGACAGACGGTCGATGTGGTCGATATTCAGGCCGTATTGCGCGGTAATCGCGCTCACTCGCTGCACTTGCTCAGCGGTTACCTTGCGGGTCAGCAACGTAACGATATGCCGTGGCTTGCCCTGACCCTCTACCCAGGCCTGGTAATCGGCTTCGGAAACCGGCGTAAAACGCACCTGCTGATCCAGCTCGTAGCCAGCGAACAGGATGTCCTTGAGGACCGAAGAGGCATGCTCGCTTTCTGGAATTTCGACCAGAATGCCAAAGGACAGGGTGTCATGAATCACCGCCTGACCGATATCGAGGATGTTCACACCGCTCCTCGCCAGGACACCGGTGATGGCGGCGGTGAGACCCGGACGGTCCTCACCAGTGATGTTGATCAGGACGATTTCGCGCAAGACGGGCTCCGACTCGTTGAAAAAAAGCGCATTCTACCGACTTTCACTGACTATCGGGCACCGCCGATACTTTGCCGCCCTGTAGCTGCTCGCTATACTGCGCAGCAACTTAACCGACATAAAGAGCCGCGCTCTGTGAACCGGCCTACGCCTGTAAAAACCGACAACTTCTTCCTGCTGATCTTTCGTGCCCTGCGCCAGCGCCGAGTACCGTTGGCGCTGCGGATCGCCTGCCATAACGTCTTCCTGGTCGCCTTGGCACTGGTGATCTATGCCGTTGTGATGGGCCTGCAGTTCAAGGAAGCCATGCATGAACAGGCTGATGCCCTGGGCCAGAGCCTGACGACCCAGACGGCCACCTCGGCTACCGAACTGCTGGTGTCCAACGACATCCTCAGTCTCAACGTGCTGCTGGGCAACCTGGTGAAGAACCCGCTGGTGGCCCACGCGGCCATCTACAGCGTCGATAACCGGATTCTGGCCGAGGCTGGCCAGCGCCCGAAAAACGGCCTGCTGGGCGAAGCGGAAGGCCTCTACCAGACCAAAATCACCTTCCAGGACGTGACGGCAGGGCAACTGCGCATCAGCCTGGACATGAGCCAGTTCCAGCAACCGCTGACCATCAGCCTGCAAAGCATGGGCATTCTGGCCGGTATCCTGCTGGCACTGGCACTGGCCTTGAGCCTTCGTCTGGGGCGTTTCATCTCCACGCCGCTGCTGCAACTGCGCGTATGGCTGCGTGACCTGAATGAATTCACCCCGGCCACTGAGCGCCAGGACGAGATTGGCGACCTGGCGCGCCAACTGCATGCCCGCTTCGCGCCGCCGCCGCGTGAGGTAGAGCCAGAAGCAGAGGATGACGACTTGCTGGAAAGCGAGGCGGACGAACCGACATTTGAAGTGCGTAATCTGCGCGACCCAAGCTTTGACGAAACCCCAGCCATTGCACGCCCTACCGTCCGAGCTGTCGTGGACGAGGACGAGGACGACGAGGCGTTCGCCGACCTGCATGATGACACCGACGTCGCCCGCCCGGCCCCGCAAGCAGTTGCACGCCCACCGCAGGCCAGTGCAGTTCTGGCCATACAACTGGGCTCGCAGGAACAACTGCGTCGCCTACCACGCGCGCGCCTGACTGAACTGCTGGAACGCTACCGCGACTGCCTCGACCAGGCCGCCTCGCTGTATGAAGGCGAAGTGCAGACGCTCAATGACGGCAGCACCCTGATGCTGTTCCACCGCCAGGACAGCGGTGACGACTACCTGACCAACGCCATTTGCTGCGGCGAACTGCTGCGCGCACTCGGCCATGCACTGCAGATCGAGGTCGCGGACAGCGGCATCACCCTGCAACTGCAGCTGGGTCTGGTGTTGGGTGAAGGCCTGCATGGCCTGAGCCAGATCGACCTGCTGCTGACCGAAAAGGCCCAGGATGCCCTGGCCTTGTCCCAGCACAGCCGCAATTTGTTACTGGTCGAACGCAAGATCAGCGACGACGCCCTGATTCGCCAGCGCGCCCGCATTCGCCCGATCGCCAGCCCTGAAGGGGCCTGCTGCGTCGAACGACTGATGGAACCTTATCCATCGATGCTGGAACGCCAACTGGCACGCATGCACGAAAGCCGCGTCAAGAACTAGCCCACCCACCGATGCAGGCTTGCCTGCGATGACGTCAGCGCAGGCGCCAGTGATTACGCGGCGCCTGCATCGTTGGCAAGCCAACTCCCACAGGAGTCCGCGCAGTACACTGCATTCTGTGGGAGTGCCTGCGATGGCGCTGGCGGAGTGTCAGTAAGTGCGCAGCGCCTGCATCGTTGGCAAGCCAACAGGGGGCCGCGCAGAACGCTACATCCCTGCGGGAGCAGGCTTGCCTGCGATGGCGTCAGCACGGGCACCCGTAAGTGCGCAGCATCGACAGCCGGAACCCGCATCACTGCGGGCTCGTTCTTCAGAAGCGGAACACTTCCATTTCGGTGCGGATTGGCGAAGCCAGCGGGATCTTCGACTTTTCAGGCCCCTCCTTGCGCACCTGCACAGGAGCAGCCTTGCGTGGTGTTTCTTCGACCACAGGCGGCTGATTGGCCAGCGGTTTGAGCGCAGCGCTCAACTGTTCAGACAATCGCTGCAGCAACACACCCTGAGCCTTGACCTGATCAGCAGAACTGCCCAGATGCCGTTCCTCAAGGTGGATGATACGGTTGTCACGAACCTTGCCACGACGGTCAATCAAACGCCACTGGGCATCCAGAATGGCAGGCTGATGCACGCCCGAATCCAGACGTGTGATCGACAGCAGCACTTGCACGTCAGGACTGAAACCCGAGGTGGCCGGCGCCAGCACGACGCGATGGCTGTCCAGACGCCAGGCCAACTGACGTACCAGCAGTTGATCGATGTCAGCCGACAGGCTGCCTGCCCAACGACCATCGGTAGCAGCAGTCAGGCTGCCATCCGCCTGACGCTGCAGGAAGGTTTCACGTTGCAAGTAATCAGCAACCGACACCGGCCCCAGCACAACGGCCATGCCGCCCGCCTGTTTAGGCTGCTCAGGCTGACCATCGTCGAGCTGATACAGCGCAACCGGTTGATGCATGCTACAGCCAGCCAGGCCCAATACCCCTGCCAGCAGTAGAACAAATGGAAGGCGCAGAAAAGTCATCATCCCATCCAGGCGGTCGCCACTCGGCTCACCGCAGTGATACACATAAATTCACTCGGGCACCCAACTACCTGGGCACCACAAGGCGCCTATCATCCGCGAATATGCGGCGTGACTCCAGCATTTGTGCCGTATACCCGACCAAAAAAGCCGGGTATGCGGCCCACGAGCACACTAGCCAAGGCTCTCGACCAGCAACGCGTCAACCCGCTGGAAACCACGTGGCAGCTTGCTACCGCGCCGCCCTCGCTCACCCTTGTAGTGCTCCAGGTCATCAGCCTTGAGAGACAGGGTACGCTTGCCGGCCTGCAATACAAGGGTTGAACCCTCAGGAACGACCGCCAAATCAGTGACGTACTCTTCGCGGCTAGCAACCCGCTCACCTGGAATACCAATGATTTTATTGCCCTTTCCTTTGCCTAACTGCGGCAAGTCGCTGACCTTGAACACCAGCAACCGACCTTCGGTCGTGACGGCTGCCAGCCAATCCTGCTCACGGTCGGCCAACGCACGCGGCGCAATGACCTTGGCACCATTGGGCAAGCTGAGCAGCGCCTTGCCCGCCTTGTTTTTGGCCTGCAGGTCTTCGCCCTTGGCCACAAAGCCATAGCCGGCATCGGAAGCGATCACATACAGCGCGTCATCGTCAGGCAGCAGCACGCACTCAAAAGTAGCCCCTGGCGGCGGTGTCAGTCGGCCGGTCAGCGGCTCTCCCTGCCCCCGCGCCGACGGCAGGGTATGAGCCGCCACCGAATAGCTGCGGCCTGTCGAGTCGATGAATACCGCGAATTGGTTGGAACGCCCCGCAGCGGCAGTCTTGAAACCATCGCCGGCCTTGTAGGAAAGCCCCGTTGCATCGATGTCGTGACCTTTGGCGCAACGCACCCAGCCCTTCTCCGAAAGCACCACGGTAACCGGCTCGGTCGGCATCAACTCGTTTTCCGAGAGGGCCTTGGCCTCGGCACGCTCGATGATCGGCGAGCGGCGATCATCGCCGTAGGTCTCGGCATCCTTGATCAGTTCCGTGCGCACCAGCTTGCGCAGCTTGGATTCGCTACCCAGCAAGGCGATCAGGCGAGCCTGCTCTTTGGCCAACTCGTCCTGCTCATTGCGAATTTTCATTTCTTCCAGCCGCGCCAGTTGGCGCAGGCGGGTTTCGAGAATGTACTCCGCCTGGGTTTCGGTCAGGCCGAAACGGGCGATCAGCGCAGCCTTCGGCTGATCCTCGGTGCGGATGATATGAATCACTTCATCCAGGTTGAGGAACGCCACCAGCAAACCTTCCAACAGGTGCAGGCGCCGCTCGACCTTGTCCAGGCGGAACTGCAGACGACGACGCACAGTACCAACCCGGAACTCCAGCCACTCGCTGAGCAGCGCCCGCAGGTTCTTGAGCTGAGGGCGACCGTCAAGGCCGATGATGTTCATGTTGACCCGGTAGCTGGACTCCAGATCCGTGGTCGCAAACAGGTGCTGCATCAACTCGTCGAGGTCGACCCGGTTGGAGCGGGCGATGATCACGATCCGGCACGGGTTTTCATGGTCAGATTCGTCCCGCAGATCGGCCACCATCGGCAGCTTCTTGGCTTGCATCTGCGCGGCGATCTGCTCCAGCACCTTGGCGCCGGAGACCTGATGCGGCAACGAGGTAACGACGATATCGCCATCCTCGATGCGGTAGACCGCGCGCATGCGCACCGAACCACGACCGGTTTCGTAGATTTTCAGCAGGTCGGCCCGTGGCGTGATGATTTCCGCCTCGGTCGGATAGTCTGGGCCCTGGATATGCTCACACAGCTGTTCGACGGTCGCTTTCGGCTCATCGAGCAGCCGCACACAGGCACTGGCCACTTCGCGCAGGTTGTGGGGCGGCACGTCAGTCGCCATGCCCACTGCGATACCGGTGGTACCGTTGAGCAGAATGTTCGGCAAACGTGCTGGCAGCACGGCAGGTTCGTCGAGGGTGCCGTCAAAGTTCGGCACCCAGTCGGCGGTACCCTGGCCCAGCTCACTGAGCAGTACTTCGGAGTAACGCGACAGGCGTGCCTCGGTGTAACGCATGGCGGCAAAGGACTTCGGATCATCCGGTGCCCCCCAGTTACCCTGGCCATCGACCAGTGTGTAGCGGTAGCTGAACGGCTGGGCCATCAACACCATGGCTTCATAACAGGCCGAATCGCCATGGGGGTGGAATTTGCCGAGTACATCACCAACGGTACGTGCCGATTTCTTGTGCTTGGCGTCAGCGTCCAGCCCCAGCTCGCTCATGGCATAGACGATACGTCGCTGCACCGGTTTCAGGCCATCGCCGATATGTGGCAGCGCACGGTCCATGATCACGTACATGGAGTAGTTGAGGTAGGCCTGTTCGGTGAAGTCAGCCAGTGACCGGCGCTCTACGCCATCGAGGCTGAGATCAAGGGAGTCGCTCATGCGGGCCTCATCATTTCAAGGTCTGGCGCAGCAGCAAGGTGCCGCTGCGCTGGGTAAATTCAAGTCGTTTCAGGGCACTCATGCCCAACAGCACCTGCTCGCCGCCTAGCCCCGGCACCACCAGGGCACGCACATCGAGCAAGCGAATATCGCCCAACTGCAGTTCGTCCAGCCGCGTGCGGTAACCCTCTGTACGGCCATTGGCAGTGCTCAGGGTGACCGGAGCGCCGCGCTCAAGACCGAGCCGGGTTGCCAGACGCTCGGGGATGGCCACATCGGTCGCCCCGGTATCCAGCATAAAATGCACCGCCTGACCATTGATCTGGCCATCGGCAACGAAGTGACCCTGGCCATTACCGACCAGTTGCACCTCGATGTAATCCTCGCCCCGCACCGAACTGACGACCTTGTTCGGGTTTTCCTGACGCTGCTCCCACTGCCCGAAAAAGCGTGTCGCCAGAAACAGACCGGCGGCCCACGCCAGTATCAGGAACACCCGACCGGCACGCTTGCCCGGGGCCTGGCTCATGGCTTGGCGCTCCAACCGTCCTTGGGCGCAGCAAAACGCCAGACGATCGGGCGGCTTTCGCCATCCGCACGGCTGCCACCATTGTTATCCAGGCCTACCCAGGCACCTTCAGCGTCGATCACCAACGCTTCAGCCAGGCCGAAGGGTTGTGAATAGCGACGCGGCTCCGTCAAGGCTTCAGCTGCAAACGACCAGCAGCGCTCGACCACGGCCGTGGCGGGGTCTCGGCGGCAGATTCGAAACGCATTGCGCTCCAGGGTGAACAGCTTGTCATTGAACAACGCCAGGTCGGCAAAATCACGCTCCCAGGCTTTCGCGTTGGGCATCTGCTCCGGCTGAAGTTCAGCCCCGCCTTCACTGAGCAATACACAACCGCCATTGCAGTCCCAGGTCGTCTGCTGTCGTTTAATCAACAGCAGACCGCGCCTTTCGCGCTCGGCAGCCAGCCAGATACGGTCACCGGACGGGTTGACGGCAAGCCCCTCAAACAAGGCATTGAAGTGCAGCAGCATGCCACTGCCACGGGCCTGACGAATAACGCCGGGGTCAATTTTCAACCAGTTTGGCACACCATCAACCGGCACCTGAAGTACGGCCGCATGGGCCTCGCTGACCAGGTACTTGTTGCCAGTGGCGTCACAGCTCACGGCTTCGAAATCAATCGAGCCACCCCGTACCCAGGACGCAGCCCAATTACGCATGCGCACTCCCCAAGGCAATGCACTGTTCGGCGCAGGGGGCAACACCATCGTGCTAGCGATGGACTGCCAGACGGGCGCCGAGGTGTCCAGGCGGTACAGCAGGTCATCATCACGATCCGAAATCGCCCACAGGTCCTTGCCACACAAGGCCAGGCCCGAGAGGTTGCCGCCACGCATGCCGTCGACAGGATGCTCGGCCTGGAGTGTCAGTTCCGGCCAGGGCGCAGCCAGCGTCGGCAAGGCGAAAAGCAGCAGCACGCTCGCCAACAGCGAACGAATCAAGCCATGACCTCGGCCAGATTCCCTTTGGTTTCCAGCCAGTTTTTGCGGTCGCCCGCACGCTTCTTGGCCAGCAGCATGTCCATGATCTCGCTGGTTTGCGCGAAATCATCCAGGGTCAGTTGAACCAGGCGCCGGGTGTTTGGGTCCATCGTGGTTTCGCGCAGCTGTGGCGGGTTCATCTCACCCAGACCTTTGAAGCGGGTCACCTGAGGCTTGCCACGCTTCTTCTCGGCGACCAGGCGATCGAGAATGCCATCGCGCTCCGCCTCGTCGAGGGCGTAGTAGATCTCCTTGCCCAGGTCGATCCGGTACAACGGTGGCATGGCGACGTAGACATGGCCCGCCTCGACCAGCGGACGGAAGTGCTGAACGAACAACGCGCACAGCAAGGTGGCGATATGCAGGCCGTCCGAGTCGGCGTCGGCCAGGATGCAGATCTTGCCGTAACGCAGTTGGCTCATGTCACTGGCACCTGGATCGACACCGATGGCGACTGCAATGTTGTGCACTTCCTGGCTGGCCAGGACTTCACCACCATCGACCTCCCAGGTATTGAGGATCTTCCCGCGCAACGGCAGGATCGCCTGGAACTCCTTGTCCCGTGCCTGCTTGGCCGAGCCGCCTGCCGAATCACCCTCGACCAGGAACAGTTCAGCGCGCATCGGGTCCTGCCCGGCGCAGTCAGCAAGCTTGCCGGGCAGGGCCGGCCCTTGAGTGACACGCTTGCGCTCAACCTTCTTGCTCGCCTTGAGGCGACGCCCGGCGTTACTGATCGCCAGTTCGGCCAGTTGCATGCCCAGCTCTGGGTGGGCGTTGAGCCACAGGCTGAAGGCATCCTTGACCACGCCGGAGACAAACGCAGCCGCCTCGCGGGAGGACAGGCGTTCCTTGGTCTGCCCGGAGAACTGCGGTTCCTGCATTTTCATCGAGAGCACAAAGGTAATGCGCTCCCAGACATCTTCGGGGGCCAGCTTGACCCCGCGCGGCAGCAGGTTGCGGAACTCGCAGAACTCCCGCATGGCGTCGAGCAGGCCCTGACGCAGGCCGTTGACGTGGGTACCACCCTGAGCGGTCGGGATCAGGTTGACGTAGCTTTCCTGAACGCTGTCGCCGCCTTCGGGCAGCCACAGCAAGGCCCAGTCCACGGCTTCCTTGTTACCGGCCAGGCTGCCGCAGAACGGTTCGTCCGGCAGACGCAGGTAGTCGCTGACCGAGTCGACCAGGTAGGAACGCAGGCCGTCTTCGTAGTGCCACTCGACTTTCTCACCACTGGCCTTGTCCTCGAAGCTGACCAGCAACCCCGGGCACAACACCGCCTTGGCCTTGAGCACATGCTTGAGGCGGCTGATGGAGAACTTCGGCGAGTCGAAGTACTTTGGATCGGGCGCGAAGTAGACGCTGGTACCCGTGTTGCGCTTGCCGACCGTACCGACCACTTCCAGCTCGCTGGCCTTGTAGCCGTCGGCGAAGGTCATCTGGTACTCGTTGCCATCACGCTTGACCTTGACCCGAACCTGACTGGACAAGGCGTTGACCACCGAAATACCGACCCCATGCAAACCGCCGGAGAACTGGTAGTTCTTATTGGAAAACTTACCGCCCGCGTGCAGTTTGGTCAGGATCAGCTCGACCCCGCTGACCCCTTCTTCAGGGTGGATGTCCACCGGCATGCCACGACCGTCATCCGAGACTTCCAGAGAATGGTCGGCGTGCAGGATTACCTGAACCGACTTGGCGTGCCCGGCCAAGGCCTCGTCGACACTGTTGTCGATGACTTCCTGAGCAAGGTGGTTCGGCCGGCTGGTATCGGTGTACATGCCCGGGCGCTTGCGCACAGGGTCAAGGCCGGAGAGGACTTCGATGGCGTCTGCGTTATAGGCGCTAGCGCTGGGATTGGCCATGGGTTCTCGTCGTCATTCGTAGGTAAAAATAAGCAATCAAAATACAGAAAAATCGAGCGCTTGATACTGTTTCGGCGCAATTCCTGCAAAGTTCAGCAAGGCCGGCAAACGTTCGGCGAAGCCCTGGAAGCTATGGTCGCCCCCTGCCTGGATCCGCAAGGCGCATGCCCGGTAGAAGGCTTCGGCACGGCGATAATCAAGGGTTTCATCAGCGGTCTGCAACCAGACCTGGAAGCGCTCGGCATCGCGTGGCGGGGCCACTTCCAGTTCGGCCAATGCATGCACATGATCGACCGTCAGTTCCCATGTTTCACCGGTGTAGAGGTTCTGCTGGCTACCCAGGTAGCCGTCGAACAACTGGTGCGGATTGACTGCCGGGTTGATCAACAGGGCCTTCAGACCGTGGCGCTCGGCCAGGCTGGTCGCATAGTAGCCGCCGAGTGAGCTGCCGACCAGTAATGGCGCACCGAGTTCGGCGATGGCTGCTTCCAGTTGCGCGATTGCCTCACGGGGATGGTGGTGCAGCGCCGGAACCCGAAGCTGTTCCTCCAAGCCCAGCTGCTGCATGACCGCCACCAACTGAGTGGCCTTTTTCGATGACGGCGCGCTATTGAACCCGTGGATATAAAGAATCGAACCCGACATACCACCCCCGCGCATCGACATGGCCCGCACTGCGGGCGCAAAAGCATGCAGTTTAGCGTGTCCGGCGGGCGTTGGATCAGCTTTGGAGACTTCGCAACACTTTGTACTCAGTAACCCGTGCTACCGTAGTCCACCGTGAAGGCAAAATCGCTGACACGGGACACGCCGGTATCGATCTGACCGTTGCCGTGGAGTCGCAACCAGCGGTACCCCGGCGCCTGTGCACCTACGGTGAAGTCTTCGCTGCCTGGCTCGAACTGAATACAGGTGGACGGTGAGGCGAGCAGACGAATGTCACCACGCTGTTCATCCCACTCCTGATGGACATGCCCCCAGAGTACTGCCCTGACCTGTGGATAACGCTCAAGTACGGCGAACAGGGCATCGCCATTACGCAGGCCGATCGGCGCCAACCAGGCGCAGTCAATCGAGACCGGATGATGATGCAGGCAGACCAGATGATGGCGCTCGGGCGCCGTGGCCAGCGCCTGCTCAAGCAATTGCAGTTGATCCTCGGCCAGCAGGCCTGGCACGGCACCCGACACCGCCGAATTGAGCAGAATGACCCGCCAGGCGCCGATATCCATGACCGGTTCAAGCGCATCCGAGCCTTGCGCGGCCTGCGCCATGGGCAAGGGCTCGTCATGATTGCCCGCCAACCAGCGTACCGGTGCAGAAATTTGCTCGCTCATCTGGCGAAACCGCTCGTAGGACGCCTGCGTACCGTCCTGGGACAGATCGCCCGTTGCCAACACCAGATCGATACGTGGCTGCTCGTTCAGCACCTGCCCGATGACCCGCTGCAGGCTGTCACCGGTGTTCATGCCAAGCAGCGTGCTGCCTTCATCGGCAAACAGATGACTGTCGGAAAGCTGGACCAGTAGCACTGAGGCATCACTGGTGGAAGTCGATTGAGGCTGCAAGGCTCGCTCCTGGGGCGGATTCGGCACGATTATGGTGGCGACGAAACGTCGGAGCAAACCCGTTACACGACCGGCTTCACATTTTTAACGTACCGCCGCCAACTCGTGTCCACAGGCCAGGCAGTGGCTCAGCCACTCACCGAGGAACAGGTTGAGCTGAGCCTTTTCATCCGGCTGATGCATCTGCGTGTTCGGATAAGGGTAGATGCTGCGAAAGCGTCGGGCATGCTCAGCGCTGACCACTTCAGCCATGCGCGCATCATGATAGACCTGCACCTCCAACTGCGGCACCGGCAACCAGGGCAGGCTGTGTTCCTGACGTACGCGGAGCGTGGTGGTGTAAGGACAGGCAAGGACAACATCGAGCACCAGAACGCCAAGCATCTGGTCGCCCTGGGTCATACCGATACGGCGCGAGCTTTGGGTGTTGCGCATGTCCGGCAACAGCCGCATCAGGCGCGCATAGTTGGCCTCGCAGGCAGCCTGCAAGCCCACCAGATCGACCCGATAGCGCTCACGCAACAGATTCACGACCATAGCCCCCTGACTTCATCGCGGTTCAACGCCAACCATTGCAAGGCAATGATGCTTGCCGCGTTGATGATTTGCCCATCGCGCACGGCCTGAAGGGCATCCTCGAATGCCCAGACCTTCACGCGAATATCTTCGCCCTCAGCCTCCAAACCGTGCAAGCCACCCGCCCCCACGCTGCTGCAACGGCCAAGGTACAAATGAACGTACTCATCACTGCCGCCCGGCGATGGAAAATACCGCGTCATGGGCCACAGGGCAGTGAACTTCAGGCCAGCTTCCTCCTCGGCTTCGCGGTGTGCAACTTCTTCCGGTTGTTCGTCCTTATCGATCAGACCAGCAACCAGTTCTATCAGCCAAGGGTTCTCAACCTTGCCTATGGCACCGACGCGAAACTGCTCGATCAGCACTACTTCATCACGCTGCGGGTCGTACGGCAGCACACACACGGCATCGTGACGCACAAACAGCTCACGGCTTATCTCCCGCCCCATGCCGCCTGCGAACAGCTCATGACGCAGGCGCACCTTATCGAGCCGGTAAAAGCCCTTGTAGCAGTTGTCCCGTTGAACGATCTCAACGGCGCTGGGCACAGCACTAGCCTTGTCTGTCATGGAAATCCTCATTGCTTCGGTGTACCGCTTGGCGCCATCCTAACGCGCACTCGGCCAGCTTTCACCTCTTTAAAGATACCGGCGAGGCTGCGAGGATAGGCAGCCCGCTGGTCTATTCAGCTTAGTGGCGAACCGAAGGCGCCGCCGACGGTCAAAGCCCGATTACCTTAGCCTTACAGGGACCATCATGACGCTTGCGAAACTGACTTCCGTGGCCGTACTGGCACTGGCGCTGGGCGCTTGCCAAAGCGTGTTCCAGCCCAACATGCGTACGCCACTGGAGGTCAAACGCGAGGCCTGGGAACACATCAAGCCAGGCTGCAACAACACCGACTGCCCGCTGGTAAACATCGACACGATTCACTTCCCGGCACAGCCAAAGCTGGATGCACTCGTCGAGCGGCGCCTGTTGCAAATGACCCAGGACAACAACCGCACAGCACTGCCTGCCTCGCTCAAAGCCTACGAAGAACAGTTTTTGCGTGACGCAGAAAGCCGCAACAGCAGCTACCTGCAAGCCAAGGTACGTGAACAGCATGACGGACTGGTGATCATTGAACTGTCCAGCTACCTGGACACCGGCGGTGCCCACGGTATGCCCGGGCGCGGCTTCATCAACTACTCGCGCCAACAGGACAAGGTACTGACGTTGCAGGACATGCTCCTGCCTGGTCAGGAGGAAGCCTTCTGGCAGCAAGCGCAACTGGCTCACAAGAGCTGGCTGGCGAGCGTCAAGATGGATCAGGACCCGGAGTTCGTGCAAACCTGGCCCTTCCGCAAGACCCCACACATTGCCCTGACGTACGGCGCGCTGGTGCTCAAATATGAGGTCTACACCATCGCGCCCTACTCCATGGGCCACACTGAGCTGAAGATCCCTTACCCGCGCCTGAACGGCATCCTCAAGCCGGAGCTTTTTCCTGGCCGCGGCTGAATACCCCCGCTGAGAGCCCGTACAACAACCCTGCCGAAAGCAATGCCGGCAGGGTTGCGCCGACTTCAGGGTAGTAATTCGCCAGCAGGTGGTAGATCAGCACACCGCCGCACCAGGCCAGCAATGCCCCCCAGTGCAGTGCCCGTATGCTGACGTCCGCACGGCGGCGGCGCCAGATGAAGTGATCCACCAGCACGACGCCAAACAGCGGGGCAAACACCGAGCCAATCAGCAACAAGAAGTTCTGGTACTGCGCCAGTGGCGCAAAACACGCGATCAGTGTGCACACCAGGCCGATGACCAACGCCAGATGCTCGACTTTCAAGGGCAGCAGCAGGCCTGTCGAAACAGCGGCCGAGTGAATATCGGCAAACGCGTTTTCCGACTCGTCGAGCAAAATCAATAACAAGGGAATGCCCAGGCCAGCACCGGCCAGGGCCAACAGCAGTGCATTGGTTTCACCGCTTGGGGCAAATGCCAGGGTGTACGCTACGCCCAGGCTCATCAGCCAGAAGTTACCGATAAAAAAGCCGAGCGCCGTGCCACCGAACACCCGCGAAGCACGCTGACCGAAACGCGAGTAGTCGGCAATCAACGGCAGCCAGGACAACGGCATCGCAATCGCGATATCAAAGCCCAGTGCAAATGACAGCGAACCATCTCCCGTACGTTGCCAGAGGCTGGCCAGATCTGCCTTGGCGAACAGGTTCCAGGTCAGCCACAGGCAGGCACCCAGCAGCAACCAGATGCCCCACTTGCGCAGGATCCGCCGTACGAAGGTCAACGGGCCACTGACGGCCAGCAAGGTCGCCAGGCCACCAAAGAACAGCGTCCAAAGCAACGGACCGGCCCAGAGGCTCCCGTCACCGAACGCCCGCGCCCCTAACAAGCTGGCGGCATCGCGCATGACAATGATCTCGAACGCGCCCCAACCGATCAGTTGCAGCAGGTTCAACAGTGCCGGCAAGGCCGCCCCCTGCCGCCCCAGGCTCAACCGCAAAGCGGCCATGGCCGAGAGGCCGGTATCACTGCCGATGACGCCGACCGCCGCCAGCAACAACACGCCCACGGCCGTACCGAGGACAATCGCCAGTAACGCACCCGCAAGCCCCAGCCCCGGACCAAGCAAGGCGCCGGTCTGCAGCACCATCAGGCCAATGCCAAGGGAAAACCACAGGGAAAACAGGTCACGTGCACCGAAGGTACGCTGATGACTGGGAACAGGATGGTCGGGGGAGTAGTGGCTGGATGTGCTCACGGCGATGGTCTCGACAGGGAGAGAGTCAGGTAGTCGTTTGAATCCCATTGCGGCCAAGCCAACCCCCACAGGCACCGGCATGTGCAGTGTCTGTAGGGGTTGGCCTGGTTGCGAGGCGGTGCGCATGGCGCGCCGCCCCAGGATGTCCTTAGACCTTTTTGTACAACTGGCTGCCTTCCTGGCGGAACCGCTCGGCTTGCTCACGCATGCCTTCCTCGACCGATACATCCAGCGCTTCGATGCGTTGGTTGGCGGCGTACTCGCGCACTTCCTGAGTGATCTTCATCGAGCAGAACTTCGGCCCGCACATGGAGCAGAAGTGCGCGACCTTGGCCGAATCCTTCGGCAGGGTTTCGTCATGGAAGCTGCGTGCAGTGTCCGGGTCCAGGCCAAGGTTGAACTGGTCTTCCCAACGAAACTCGAAGCGCGCCTTGGACAAGGCATTGTCACGGATTTGCGCCCCCGGATGGCCCTTGGCAAGGTCGGCAGCATGCGCGGCGATCTTGTAGGTAATGATGCCGGTCTTGACGTCATCCTTGTTCGGCAGGCCCAAGTGTTCTTTGGGCGTCACATAGCAGAGCATGGCGCAGCCAAACCAGCCGATCATCGCCGCACCGATACCGGAGGTGATGTGGTCATAGCCAGGAGCGATGTCCGTGGTCAGTGGGCCGAGGGTATAGAACGGCGCCTCGTCGCAGCACTCCAGCTGCTTGTCCATGTTCTCTTTGATCAACTGCATCGGCACGTGGCCAGGGCCTTCGATCATGCACTGAACGTCGTGTTTCCAGGCGATCTTGGTCAGTTCACCAAGGGTTTCCAGCTCACCGAACTGCGCTTCGTCGTTGGCGTCGGCAATCGAACCCGGACGCAGGCCGTCACCCAGCGAGAAGCTGACGTCGTAGGCCTTCATGATTTCGCAAATTTCGTCGAAATGGGTGTAGAGGAAGTTTTCCTTGTGGTGCGCCAGGCACCACTTGGCCATGATCGAACCACCACGACTGACGATACCGGTCACACGCTTGGCGGTCAGTGGCACGTAACGCAGCAGCACACCGGCGTGGATGGTGAAATAGTCCACACCCTGCTCGGCCTGCTCGATCAAGGTGTCACGGAACAGTTCCCAGGTCAGGTCCTCGGCGACACCATTGACCTTCTCCAATGCCTGGTAGATCGGCACGGTACCGATCGGAACCGGCGAGTTGCGGATGATCCACTCGCGGGTTTCATGAATGTGCTTGCCGGTTGACAGGTCCATGACAGTGTCCGAACCCCAGCGAATACCCCAGGTCAGCTTGGCCACTTCTTCTTCAATGGACGAGCCCAGGGCACTGTTGCCAATGTTGCCGTTGATCTTCACCAGGAAGTTACGCCCGATGATCATCGGTTCCAGTTCAACGTGGTTGATGTTGGCCGGAATGATCGCACGGCCACGGGCAATTTCCTCGCGGACGAACTCCGGGGTGATCTCTTTCGGAATACTGGCACCGAAGCTGTGACCGGCGTGCTGCTGGTTGAGCAGGCCTGCGGCACGGGCTTCTTGCAGCTTCATGTTTTCGCGAAGGGCAACGTACTCCATCTCGGCCGTGATGATGCCCTTGCGCGCATAGTGCATCTGGCTGACGTTGGCACCGGCCTTGGCCCGACGCGGGTTTTTGACGTGGGCAAAACGCAGTGCGGTCAGCTCCGGGTCACTCAGGCGTTGCTGGCCGAAATGCGAGCTGAGGCCGTCGAGGCGCTCGGTGTCGCCACGGGCTTCGATCCAGGCCGAGCGCACGTCGCCCAGGCCTTTACGCACATCGATCACCACGTTCGGGTCGGTGTAAGGGCCCGAAGTATCGTAGACCAGCACCGGAGCGTTAGGCTCGCCACCGAAGTCGGTCGGCGTGTCGTCCAGGCTGATTTCACGCATCGGCACACGAATGTCAGGGCGCGAGCCTTCGACATAAATTTTGCGCGAACGGGTAAAAGGTTGCACGGACTGCTGATCGACCTGAGCCGATTCACTCAGGTTGGCGTATTTTTCTTGTTTACTCATCACAGGCTCTCCAGACGGCATCCAGCGGTGGAATGTCGGAGTGAACCTGAAAGGCACGGACGCACCAGGACTGGTGCTGTGCCATAGTCGGCGATGCCTGGCAGCCTGAAGCTGACTCGACATTCCCGGACCCTGGCACAAGAGGGCTCGCGGGAAGGCGAGCAATCTTGTTCCCTACGCAGGCGCTAACCTGATCAGGTTCAACGGGATCCGGAATTATCCGATCTCAGCCTCAACACAAGGCACCCCGACAAGAACCGGGTCAGTCTAGACTGGAGTGACGCGTAAAGCCACCACTGTAAAACTGCGTACGATCAATGGCGGATATGGCAGATTGTTGCAACATGCCAGCGCAACTACACTGCACTACGCTCTGAGACTAAGCGACTATCTAACTCGTTCAAGGATTGCCCTATGCTGCGCAAACTTTCACTGGCCCTTGCCGTGTCTTGTGCTACCAACGGAATGGCCTGGGCAGCAGAAGCGCCCTTGTCCGCAAAGACCGACCTGGTCAGCGTTTATCAAGAAGCAGTCAACAATAACGCCGACCTGGCAGCGGCCCAGGCCAACTACGGTGCTCGCCGCGAAGTCGTACCCCAGGCGCGTGCCGGGCTACTGCCAAACCTCTCGGCCGGGGCCGAAATGCAGAGCACCCGCACCCAGTTCGATGAACCCTCGACCACCTCTAACCGTAGTGGCAACTCGTGGCAAGCGACCCTGTCGCAGCCGATTTTCCGTGCCGACCGCTGGTTCCAGTTACAAGCGGCACAGGCCGTCAATGAACAAGCAGCACTGGAGCTTTCGGCTACCGAACAGAATCTGATTCTGCAGAGTGCAGACAGCTATTTCAGCGTGCTGCGTGCCCAGGACAATCTGGCGGCGACCAAGGCCGAGGAAGCCGCGTTCAAGCGCCAGTTGGACCAATCCAACGAACGCTTTGACGTGGGCCTGTCGGACAAGACCGACGTACTGCAGTCCCAGGCCAGCTATGACACGGCACGGGCCAACCGGATCCTTGCCCAACGTCAGGTCGAAGACGCCTTCCAGGCGCTGATCACCCTGACCAACCGTGAGTACAACGCGATCCAGGGCATCGTCCATACCCTGCCCGTGCAGGTGCCGGTTCCAAACGACGCCACCGCCTGGGTCGATACCGCCGCCCGGCAGAACCTGACCTTGCAAGCGACCAACTATGCCGTCAGCGCCGCGGAGGAAACCCTGCGTCAACGCAAGGCAGGGCATGCCCCGACGCTCGATGCAGTGGCCAACTACCAGAAAGGCGACAACGACAACCTGGGGTTCAGCAACCCAACGCCAGGTGTCCACTACGGTGGCGATGTCGAACAACGCAGCATTGGCCTGCAACTGAACATTCCGATCTACAGCGGCGGGCTGACCAGCTCGCAGGTGCGCGAGGCCTACCAGCGCCTGAACCAGACCGAACAGCAACGCGAGAGCCTGCGCCGCCAAGTGGTGGAAAACACCCGCAACCTGCACCGTGCAGTGAACACCGATGTGGAGCAGGTGCAAGCACGCAAGCAGTCGATCATCTCCAACCAGAGCGCACTGGAAGCGACTGAGATCGGCTACCAGGTCGGGACACGCAACATCGTCGACGTACTCGATGCCCAACGTCAGCTGTACACCTCGGTGCGGGACTACAACAACACCCGCTACGACTACATCCTCGACAACCTGCGCCTCAAGCAAGCCGCTGGCACACTGAGCCCGCAGGACCTGCAAGACCTGACGCGCTACCTGAAAGCCGACTACAACCCGGACAAGGACTTCCTGCCGCCAGACCTGGCCAAGGCCGCACAAGCGAACTTCGAGCGCCGCCCCTGACCGCATCACCGGCAAGCCGCACACGGGACCGCAATGGACCGTGCTGGCGTGCCGGTGACACCCTCAGAACAACCGCGCCAACCCGTCCAGCAAGCGCTGCAATGCCCCCTGGTTGGCGCGCATCACTGACAACCCGGCATCACCCATGCGCCGAGCGTCGATTGGCAATTCAATCAAGCGGCGCACCTGTGCAGCCAGGCCTTGCGCGTCGTCCACTTCCTGCAAAGCCCCCGCTTCACGCAACATCGCTGCGATTTCCAGAAAGTTGAACAGGTGCGGCCCACTGAGCACCGGCTTGGACAAGGCCGCCGGTTCCAGGACGTTATGCCCACCATTGGCGACCAGGCTACCGCCGACGAAGGCAATGTCTGCCAACGCATACAGGAACAGCAACTCGCCCATGGTGTCACCGAGCAGTACCTGGGTTTGCTCAGTGACCGCTTCGCCACTGGAGCGGCGCTGTGTCACACACTGCTGCTGACAGAGTTCGAACACAGCGTTGAATCGCTCAGGGTGACGCGGCACGAGAATCAGCAAGGCGTCGGCGTGGTGTTCCAGCAGTTGCCGGTGCGCCTGCAGAATGATCGCGTCTTCGCCCTCATGGGTACTCGCCGCGATCCATACTGGGCGCCGATCCGCTTGCCACTGGGCACGTAACTGACCGGCACGGACCAACAGCTGAGGATCGATGCTCAGGTCGAACTTGATCGACCCGGTAACCTCAACACATTCGGGACGGGCGCCCAACTGACGGAAACGCTCGGCCTCGGCCTCGGTCTGAACTGCAATCAGGCTCATCTGCGCCAACATCGGCTGGGTCAGCCTGGCAAATCGCCCGTAGCCACGCGCAGAGCGCTCAGACAACCGGGCATTGGCCAAAGCCACCGGTATACCTCGTTTGGCGCACTGGTTGATGTGGTTGGGCCAGAGCTCGGTTTCCATGATCACCGCCAGCCGCGGCTGTACGTGATCCAGAAAACGTGCCGCCGCCCAGGGCAGATCGTACGGCAGGTAGCAGTGCTGAACGCGCGGCTCATCGGCAAACATAGCCCTGACCCGCTCGGAGCCGGTCGGGGTCATGCACGTGATGGTGATGGGCAGCTGTGGATAACGTTTGAGCAAGGCCCGCACCATCGGCGCCGCAGCAATACTTTCGCCCACCGACACGGCATGCACCCAGATGCCGCCGGTCTGCATCGGTGCAAGGCCCTTGGCAAAGCGCTCGCCGATACGTTTCGCATAGGCTGGCGCCTTGCGCGAGCGCAGGTACAGGCGCAGCGCGACCAGCGGCAGGCCCAGGTGAAACAACAGGGTATAAAGGGTTCTGTTCATGGCGCCGCAGTGTACTAGCCAATGGCGCGCAAGTGCAGTGCGAAGCGTTCAGCCAACCACTGTGCGGCCGGCCCCAGGGGCTCATCCCGCCGCCATGCCAGTTCCACCACCAATGCTGGCGGCGTCCATTCGCTGGCCAACTCGACCATCTGCGTCTGGTAAGTCGGGTACTGCACCACATGCCGGGGCAACCAGGCCCATCCCAGACCTCGCATCAGCAGCTCGGCGATGGCGTAGAAACTGTCTGCACGCCAGATCTGCGGGCTGATCGGCTCACCACCGGGGTAGCCGCTCTCCTGAGGGGTAATCAACAACTGACGGTGCTGCGCCAATTGCTGCCGACTGACCCACGGCAGTTGCGCCAACGGGTGATGGATCGCACACACCGTGACCATCTCGACGCTGCCCAACGCCCGACGTTCCAGCGCGGCAGGCATATGGTCATGATGGAACAGCAACCCGAGGTCTGCCCGACGCTCAACCAACTTGCGCGCCACATCCCCCTGTGCCCCGCTGGCCAACTGCACTTCAAGCAGCGGAAAACGCTGGGCCAGTTCATCCAGGCTGTCAATCACCGGCTGATAAGGCATGGCCTCATCCTGGGCCACACGCAATTGCGCCTCCTGCCCGCGCATCAGCGCCAGGGCCCGGCCATCCAGGCGCTCGCATTGGCGCAACAGTTCGCGGGCGTCCTCCAGCAACGCCGCGCCTGCTTCGGTCAGGCGCGGTTGGCGGCCGCTACTGCGCTCGAACAGGACGACCCCCAGGTCCTCTTCCAACAAGGCAATGCCACTGCTGATCGCCGACTGCGCCTTGCGCTGCTCACGGGCAACAGCGGAAAACGAGCGCAACTCCGCCACCCGCACGAACAGCCGCACCTGCTCCAGACTCCACTGCTCGCTCATCGCAACCTATCTCCAATCCAGATAGCCAATGACTTTACCGCATTCGGCCATCCTCTAGAATGCCCACCAACTACAGAGGACACCCACCATGAACGCCTACACCTACCTCGCTATTGCCATCTTCGCGGAAGTCATTGCCACCGCCTCCATGAAAGCTGTCAAAGGCCTGAGCACACCACTGCCCCTACTGCTGATGGTCTGTGGGTATGCCGTGGCGTTCTGGATGCTGACCCTGGTCGTGCGCAGCATTCCGGTGGGCATCGCGTATGCGATCTGGTCAGGGCTGGGTATCGTCCTGATCAGCATCGCCGCATTGCTCCTCTATGGCCAAAAGCTCGATACCCCCGCCATCCTGGGCATGGCGATGATTGTCGGCGGCGTGGTGGTGATTCAGGTGTTCTCAAAAACCGCCGGGCATTGATGCCAGGCAGGGTGCAAACCGCCACAGGCTGTATACTGCGCTCCTGTCCCAGCTTGTGAGGTTTGTACATGCCATCGGTTATTTCTACCGACGTCCTGATTGTCGGCGCAGGGGTCGCAGGCCTCTGGCTCAATGCGCGCCTGCGTCGTCAGGGCTATTCGACGGTTCTGGTAGAGCGCGACAGCCTCGGTGGCGGGCAAACCCTGAAATCCCAGGGGATCATCCATGGCGGCGCCAAGTACGCCCTGCACGGCGCCCTGACCGGTGCCTCGGAAGCCATTGCCGACATGCCTCGGCGCTGGCGCGAAGCCCTGGCCGGTAGCGGCGAACTGGACCTGTCCGGCGTGCGCCTGCTGTCAGAAGCGCACTACCTGTGGTCCCCGGGTACCCTGGCGGGCAATCTCACCAGTTTCTTTGCCAGCAAGGCCGTGCGCGGCCGGGTCGATCAGGTCAAGGGCGAGCAGCTGCCACCTGCCCTGCAGGATCGCGCCTTCAAAGGCAAAGTCTATCGCCTGGCCGAACTGGTCATTGATGTCCCCAGCCTGCTCGATCGCCTGGCAACCCTGGCCGGTGACAGCCTGCTCGCCGGTGAGCGGATCGAGCCGCTGCGTGAAGGCGATGAACTGGTCGGCCTGCGGGTCGATGGCCGCGAGATCCGTGCGCAGCGCGTGGTGCTGAGCGCGGGCGCCGGCAACGCCGAACTGCTCACGGCACTTGGCCTTAGCCAGCCGGCCATGCAAACACGCCCCCTGCACATGGTGCTGGCCAAAGGGCCAAGCCTGAAACCCCTCTATGCCCATTGCCTCGGTGGCGGCCCCAAACCACGCGTCACCGTCACCACCCACCCGGCGGCCGATGGCCAGTGGGTGTGGTACCTGGGCGGCGACCTTGCAGAAGCAGACGGCGTTGCACGCGAACCGGATGCACAGGTCGCGGCAGCGAAGAAGGAAGTGGCCAGCCTGCTACCCTGGGTCGATCTCAGTCAGGTGCGCTGGGCAACCCTGCGGGTTGATCGGGCAGAGCCGGCACAATCAGGACTGGTACGCCCAGACAACGCCTTCCTCGCCGAGCAGCAGCGCTTGCTGGTCGGCTGGCCAACCAAACTGGCACTGGCCCCCGACTTCGCCGATCGCGTAATGGCCAGCCTGACGCGCGACGGCATTACGCCAGGGGCCTGTAGCACACTGCCGGAACTGCCAAAGCCGCCCATTGCACCACCTGTCTGGGAGCAGTTGCTGCCATGAACCAAGCCACCCTGCATGACCTGCACCGCCCGCTGGGCAGCCTGGGCCTGATGGTCTCGCCACTGGGCCTAGGCACCGTCAAACTGGGCCGCGACCAAGGCGTGAAATACCCCAACGGCTTCACGATCCCGGATGACCGTGAAGCCCGTCAGTTGCTCGACCAGGCCCGCGACCTGGGCATCAACCTGATCGACACTGCGCCCGCCTATGGCCGCAGCGAAGAACGCCTTGGCCCGTTGCTGCGTGGCCAGCGACATGAATGGGTGATCGTCAGCAAAGTGGGCGAAGAGTTCGACAACGGCCTTTCGAGCTTCAACTTCAGCGCGGCCCATACCCGCCTCTCGGTCGAGCGCAGCCTGACGCGCCTGGAAACCGACTGTATCGACCTGGTACTGGTGCACTCTGACGGCAACGATCTGCGTATCCTTGAGCAGGAAGGCGTTTACGAAGCCCTCGCGCAGCTCAAGCAGGAAGGCAAGATTCGCGGCTTTGGCCTCTCCGGAAAAACCGTCGCCGGTGGTTTGAAGGCTCTGGAACAAGGCGATTGCGCCATGGTCACCTACAATCTCAACGAGCAGGGCGAACGACCGGTACTGGACTATGCCGCCGCGCACGGTAAAGCCATTCTGGTGAAGAAGGCACTGGCCAGCGGCCATGTCTGCCTGCACGCGGACGAAGATCCCGTGCGTGCCAGCTTTGAGCTACTGTTTGCCCATCCCGGCGTTAGCAGTGCTATTGTCGGCACCATCAACCCCGTACACCTGGCCCATAACGTGGCCACCGTTGCCCAGGTATTAAGCAAGCGCTGAGCCGCCGTCGCGGCCGACCCCAACGCAAGAAGGAGCCGACATGCCGCGAACGCTGATCCGCAAGAACCCCAGCAACTTCAAGACACTGCCGCTCCATGTCGAAGCCAGCCCGGAAGGGCTGAGCTACCAGAGCATCGGCAAACCGCTGAATTTTGCCCAGACCCTGCAGCGGCGCAAACCCATCCAGTTGGGCGATCACCAACACTTCGTGGCCGAGCTGGCCAACCTCGGGGTGTCGGTGCGACTGACGCTGCAATGGCAGAACCGCGACTATTGGGTACTGGTGCGCCAGCGCCGCCAGGACCGGGGCGATGTCGTGCTCAAGCTGATCTCCGGTTATGTCCCCGCTCAGGAACTGAACCTGCCGCTGCACACTGCGATACAGGAAGTGGCCGAGGAATGCCTGCTGGAGACGCCCGAGGGGTGGCTGAGTGGACGCTTCAACGAAACCTGGTTACCGGCGCCCTATGCTGAAGCCCTGCACTACCGTGACACCCTGCCCTTTGTCGTGACGCCACTTTCAGGTGCCGCACAGCCCGTACACTGCGCCAACCTGCAACTGTTGGAACGGCCACGGGCCTATGTGCATCTACCCACGGCGTCGCTACAACTGGTCTATGACCTGCGCCTTCAGGTACCCAAGGAAGCGAGGTCGCTGAGCCTGTTCCACGTCGACGAACGCCTAGAAGGTGACCAACTGGTCGCTCGGCTGAATCGCAGCCGGCCCGACCTTTACCTGATGCCACTCGAAGACGGGCGACCGCTGGCTGAGCTCTACACGCTGAAGAAGGATCGTCTGAACCCGGCCAGCACCCGCGGCGTGTATCTGGCTGAGAGTTTTGCCCGGCAGGACGGCTGGGTCGTCAAGGAAGAGCGTATTCGCTGGAAGGACTGGCTCAGGCAGGAAGGCCTGAGCCCGGCCCGCAGCGAGTCCGGGCTGAGTCGCCTGACGGGCAAGGCCAGGCAACTGCTGCAGATGGCCCGTGGCAGCCTGCACAAGTAGCGCAGGCTGTTCGGGTCAGTTTTTGCGGATCTTCTCGACGATCGCTGTGGTCGAGCTGTTTTCCACCAGCCCCAACACCTTCACGGTTCCGCCATAGGCTCTGACGATCTCGGCGCCGACCACCTGGTCAATACCATAGTCGCCACCTTTGACCAGCACGTCCGGCTTGAGCTGGCTGAGCAGGTTCTCCGGGGTCGCTTCAGGGAAGCTGATGACCCAGTCGACAGCACCCAGGCCTGCCAGCACCGCCATCCGCCGGTCCACGCTGTTGATCGGGCGACCTGGCCCTTTCAGGCGGCTGACCGATGCATCATCGTTTACCGCCACGATCAGTCGATCACCCTGGGCACGCGCCTGCTCCAGGTAGGTCACGTGGCCCGCGTGCAGGATGTCGAAACAGCCGTTGGTGAACACGATTTTCTCGTTGTGCGCCCGGGCATCATCGATGGCCAGCAGCAACTGCTCCAAGCCCAACACGCCGCGTTCGGAACCTTCCTCGCGCTGAATGGCGCGGCGCAGCTCCGGTGCACTGATGGCTGCAGTACCGAGCTTGCCCACCACGATACTGGCGGCCAGGTTAGCCAGGCCCACTGCCTGCGGAAGTGCTTCTCCGGCCGCGATGGCCGCCGCCAGGGTGGAAATGACCGTATCGCCAGCACCGGTGACGTCGAAGACTTCACGCGCACGCGCAGGCAAGTGCAAGGCCGGTTGCTCTGGACGCAGCAGGGTCATGCCATGCTCGCCACGAGTCACCAGCAACGCACCCAATTCAAGTTCGCGCATCAACTGACTGCCCTTGGCGACCAACTCGGTCTCGTCAGCGCAACGTCCAACGATGGCCTCGAACTCGCTCAGGTTAGGCGTGATCAGGCTGGCACCACGGTAGATGGAGAAATCCTTGCCCTTGGGATCAGCCAACACCGGAATACCTTTGGCACGGGCGGCCTGGATCAGGCTTTGATGGTTCTTCAAGGCACCCTTGCCGTAGTCCGACAACACCAGCACCTTGACGCCGTCCAGCAAGGCATCGACTTCGGCACCGAGCGACAACGGGTCGGTGGCAAAAGGTTCTTCAAAGTCGATACGCAGCAACTGCTGGTGACGACTCATCACCCGCAATTTGACGATGGTCGGCTGATGGGCAATACGCTGGAAGATCGAACGGACACCGGCCGCCTTCAGGCTATTGGTCAAGCTGTCGGCCGCTTCGTCCTGGCCGGTAACGCCGATCAGCAACGCCGGCGCACCCAGCGCAGCAATGTTCAAGGCAACGTTCGCTGCACCGCCCGGGCGGTCCTCGATCTGTTCGACCTTGACCACCGGCACCGGGGCCTCAGGCGAAATACGTGAGGTGCCGCCATGCCAGTAGCGGTCGAGCATGACATCGCCGACCACCAATACCGGGGCTTGATCGAAACGCGGCATGGACAACTTCATGGGTAACCCATATACAAAATGAACAGGGGCGGAATATTAGCACAGGCGAAACAGAGGCTTGATTGCCGCTGTACACGCGGGCGCTCACACGCCGATTGGCAGCCGGGGCACAGCAGGCCCCGGCATTCATGCATCAAGTGATGTCGGCCTTGCTTGGCTCGTCCAGCCCCATCGCATGCAGGCGGGCGTAATAGCCGTTCTCCGCGATCAACTGGCTGTGTGTACCGCGCTCGACGATACGTCCCTGATCCATCACGAGAATCAGGTTGGCCTTTTCGATGGTCGACAGTCGGTGGGCGATCACCAGGGTCGTTCGGCCTTTCATGACCTGATCCAGCGCAGCCTGAATGTGCCGCTCCGACTCGGTATCCAGCGCCGAGGTTGCCTCGTCAAGAATCAACAGCGGGGCATTTTTGAGCAATGCCCGAGCAATTGCCAGGCGCTGACGCTGGCCACCGGACAACAGCACGCCGTTCTCACCAACCTCGGTGTCGAAACCATGCGGCAACTGCTCGATGAAGTCCTTGGCATAGGCGTCGGCAGCCGCTGCTTCGATCTGCTCACGCGGTGCTCCGGCCAGGTCGCCATAGGCGATGTTGTTGGCCACAGTATCGTTGAACAAGGTGACGTGCTGGGTGACCTGGGCAATGTGCCGACGCAGGTTACGCAGGCGATACTCCTCGATTTCCACGCCGTCCAGCAGGATCTGGCCCTGCTCGTGGTTGTAGAACCGCGGAAGCAGGCTGGCGAGGGTCGACTTGCCGCTGCCGGAACGCCCCACCAGTGCGATCATCTGACCGGGCTCGGCACTGAAACTGATGTCATTGAGCACCTGACGCTCGGTGCCCGGGTAGGTAAAGCTCAGGTTGCGCACTTCAAGGCGACCGCTGACGCGCTCACGCTCCACCGTCCCAGTGTCACACTCGGGCTCAACATCCAACTGCTCGAAAATACTCTCGGCCCCGGCCACACCCTTCTGGATGGTCGAGCTGACTTCCGACAACTGGCGAATCGGCTTGGGCAACAAGCCCGCGGCAGTAATGTAAGCCACCAGATCACCGGCAGAAGCATCTCCGCGCAAGAACAGCACCAGGAACATCAGCACGGCCATGGCCGAATAGATCACCAATTGCAGCATTGGTGTATAGATCGCACCAGTCTTGGTCATCCGCAGCTGTTTGTTGGTGTTGCTCTGACTGGCGTTGGCAAACCGCTCCTGCTCATAGCGTTCACCCCCAAAACTGCGCACCACGCGATAGCCTTGAATGGTTTCCGAAGCGACATGGGTCACATCCCCCATGGCCACCTGGATTTTCTTGCTCTGCTTGCGGAATTTCTTGCTGGCGGTACCGACCATGACTGCAATAAGCGGCAGGATCGCCAGCATGACCAGCGTCAGCTTCCAGTTCATCCACAACAGGTAGATGAACAGGAAAACAACGGTCAGGCCTTCGCGAATCACCACCTTGATCGCATCGGTCGCCGCCCCCGTGACCATGGTCACGTTGAAGGTAATCCGCGAGATCAGATGGCCGGAGTTGTGGCTGTCGAAGTAGCGATTGGGCAGAACCAGCAGATTGTTGAACAGCTCAACCCGCAGGTCATGCACCAGGCCAAGGGAAACCTTGGCCAGAAAGTAGTTACCCAGGAAGGAGCCGAGCCCCTGCCACGCGGCAATGGCCACGATCAGCAAGGGCACCGCCTGGAGCAACTGCATGTCGCGCAGGTACGGCACATTGGGGAACAACACCGCTTCGGGGTTGCTCAAGCCGTCGACGAAGTATTTGAGAATGCCCGCCAGCATCGGCTGGGTCGAGGCAAAGATCACAAAGCCAACAATGCTCAGCAGGAAAATGCCTATATAAGGCTTCACATAGCTCAGCAGCCGAAAGTAAATTTTCAGACTGGAGCCCTGCTCCGCCTCTCGCGGTGTTTCAGCCATCTTCGAGCTCACTGTTCTGGTAGAACGGAAAATTTTATCACAGCCGACGTGATGGGCATGCCATCACAGGAACTCGGCTCACCGTAAAGAGCAATCACAGGCTCATGATGCCCGCACTGCCAATGAATCAAAGCATCCTGCCATGGTGCATTCCTGAAGTTTTCGGCATTATGGCCTGTCATTTGGCGTGCCATTTTCAACAAGGCCTCAACCATGCAATGCTCCCGACTCACTCAGGCCGACCTCGAACAGCTGATACTCGGCGCCCAGATCCTGGAGGCCGATAGCTTTGGCGCGAAAGTCTACCTGCTCGAGAACGGTAATATTCTTAAACTCTTCAGGCGCAAGCGTTTTTTCTCTTCGGCGCTGCTGCGACCCTACTCCCGTCGCTTCATCGACAATGCCCTACGCCTGGAAGCATTTGGCATCCCCACACTGCATGTACTAGCCCATTACCGACTCGACGAACCCGGCAAGACTGCAGTGCTGTACCGCCCGCTGCCCGGCAAGACCTTGCGCCAAATCAGCCAACAGCCCGGCTTCAGCTGGCAGAAAACGCTGCCGGAAATGGTGTCGCTGATTCGCAAGCTGCACCACTGCGGGATCTATTTTCGCTCACTGCACCTGGGCAATATCGTCGTGACACCCGACAGTCACCTGGGGCTCATCGACGTAGCGGACATGAAATTTCTCCGGGCACCCTTGCCTGAACGCATGATCAAACGCAACGTGCAGCATTTTGCCCGTTACCTGTCTCGCGAGCAGCTCAGCGAAGCGTTTCCACTCGTTGAGCTGGAACATGCGTTACTGGCCCGCTGAAGCAGACACCGGAGCCAGCAGATCGCGGGAGGTCTGGCTGAACGTTTGCCAGGCCTGCACGGGTGCCAAGGCTCGGTACTGGGCACTCGCTACCTCGACGGCAGGTAGCGCAGCACAGCGCTCGATGGCCTGCGCCCATGCCTGGGTATCACCCACGGGCGCGTAGCATCCATCCTCGCCCAGTTGCTCGCGGAAAACGGCCAGATCGCTGCATAGCACCGGCACACCGGCCAGAACAGCCTCCTGCAGCACCAGGCCCAGCCCTTCCGAATAGGAGGGAATCAACACCCAGTCGAAAGCGCGATAGAGCTGATCACAGCCAGAAAAGTGCCCCGGCAGAATGACCTTCCCGAGCAGCCCGAGTCGCTCGACACGCGCTTCAAGATTCACGCGCTCAGCACCCTCACCAAGAATAAACAAACGCAGATCGGGGTGCGCCCTGGATGCCTGGGCAAAGGCATCGATCAGATAATCGAAACCCTTGCTAGCGACCAGGCGCCCGACAGCGCCCATTACCCTGACCCCGTCCGTACTCACCCCCAGTGTCTGCCGAGCCTGTTCACGTGCGAACAGTGCGGCTTCAAAGCACGAGGGCTCAAGCGCGCTGCGCAACACGGTCACCGGCAAGCCTGTCGTGCCTTGCAGTGCATCGGCAAGCGTGCGAGAAACGGCAACCAACGTCAGCTGAGAGGTAGGGAGGGACTTGAGCAACGAGACATCAGCCGTACTCAGACGTGTCTCGCCATGAAAAAGGACGGCAACCCGGACACTGGGCAAGCTGCGCAGGACCGGGAGCAACAAGCGCGCTACACCCACACCGTCGAGCAGCACCGCACCGGCATCAGCCTCCAGCAAGGCCTTGCGAAAACGCGCGCGCAACCAAGGGCCAAGCAGTTTCCAGACGTGCCGCCCCTTGATCAAGCGCGAGGACAGGTTCCATTCCAGGCTTGGCGATCCAGCACTTTCGGGCAAGGCACGGCCTTGCAGCAACCAGTTGATGACTGAAGTTCCGGGCGCCGCCAGCGAAAGAATCTGCTGATGGACCTTGTGCACTGAAACAAAAGGCGAGCCACCAGCCCACATGATGTTGATCACGTTCATGAGGCAGCACACTCTGCTTCACGCCATACGAAAATGACACAGGCGAACGCATCCACTGAAAAAGCCAATGTCATCTCCATTGATAAAATCCATTCCAAACTTTACTGCACAATCCGAACAGCGCGCATGAACACGACGAATACATGACGCCAAAAAGGCAGGATATTGCCACAAACCGAGCGCCTGATGCGGAGCAGTTCTGCCCTTCGCCGCCTGCACCTGGCTAACCCCACAAGCGCAAAAGGCTCAGGTTGAAGTAATCGAAGACGTTACGCCGGCATGCCTGCTGAAACCAGGGCATACCGGCACATTGCCTGGGCCACTCAGAAACCCAGGCTTAGCCGTAGGCGCTGCCAACCGGTCAACGCCGGGCGAGGCCGAAGAGGCGGTTGCAACTGCTCGACAATGCTGCGTCCGACCTGAGCAAAACTGAAGCGCGAAACCGCAAGATCACGGCCGTTGACAGCAATACGCTGCGCCAGCGCAGGATCTGCACGCAGGATGTTCAACTTTTCCTGCAACTGGGGAATGCTGCCATACAGCACGACGTTGTGCATATCCTGCAAACCCAGCGCACGGTTTTCGGCATCGCCCTGATCGTAAGCGAGCAGTACGCAGCCACACGCCATGGCTTCGAAGTTCTTGATCATGTACTCGCCCATGCCAACATCAGCGCTTACAAAAAAACGAATCCGGTTAAGCGTATCGCAGTACTCTTCACCCGATTTTGTTCGGGTAACGACCAGATTTTCGACCTGAGCCAGTTCATCGAGCAAGGCTTTGCGACCGCTGTAGGCAACGCTGTTGGTGCTGCCAACGAATGCCAACTCGATGTCCCGCTCACGCCCCTGATCAGCCAGCAACTGCTGGTCATACCCCTTGGGCACGAACACTGCATCAAACCCTTCCTGCCGCAGACGCTCGCTGACCATGAAGCCGGAGCTGATCACGCGCGCCCAAGGCAGCTTGCGATAATGCTTGCTGAAAGCACCGGTGTACTTGCAGGGAATGTAATTCTGGTAAGCATCGTGCTCGAGGATGACCAGGTTGGGAACCGTACGAATGAAACCGACCTGCCGTATCTCCTGCTTGAAGCGCAGGAAGAAGATGATCCGGTCATACTGGCTGACGTCGATTTCACGGCGAAAGTACGCACGTAGATTGCGCTGATCGGCGCTGGTCAACCAACGCAGGTCGCACTCGCAATGCGCAGCAACCCCTTCGTACAAGCGATCCAGAATGGCCCGCTGTTCCTTCTGCACCAGAAATAGAACTTTCATTGTCTTCCTTACGGCGCATGCGCTACCGCTATCAATCACGCCCTGGACCTACAGATCCCGGCGCCAGAACAATTCATGTCGACGCACTGCTTTACGGAAAAACTCATTCTCACCGTAGGGCGACGCTTTGCGGCCTGCCAGCCAGCGCTGCAACAGGCGTCGCAGGCGCCGCTTGAACGGGGGAGCAGGCTGCAGGTCATGCATCATGCCCAGCGCCATGGCCTTGTCACGCTGTGCATTCAGGTCAAGCACCAGGCTATGCGGAGTCCAGCCTTGGCCAGCCTCCATTTGCGGTGGCAACGCCACGCCTGCACCGCTGTCGCCCATCGGCCAACGATCGTTGTCATGCAGGTGGTTGGCGTAGCACAACAGGGTTTCAGGCTGCCATTCAAGGCCTTGCAAGGCTTCAAGCACCGCCGCCTGAGCGCACACGTGATCGGGGTGAGGGTCGAGTGTAGGGTGCGGCATCACCAGCACCTGTGGACGCGCCAGCACAATCAGCGCTCGCAAGTCAGCCAGCAGGTTGTTCCAGGTCGGAGCACCATCGTGATCGCCTGGCAAGGCAAGACTATTGAACTGCCGGAACAGCCGCGTGTCGGCCATCTCGGCTTCCCGAGAAGCCATTGGCTGATCCGGTGCGGCTTGCATGGCGGGCAACTGCAGGCAGAAGTACCCCAGCTGTACGCACTGCGCCTGCGGTACACCCGCCCAGCGTGGCACCGCAATACTGTCCCAGGCACGCAGACGCCCCTTGAGGCGTGCAGCCTCGGCACGCTCAAGGCCCATCTGCTGGTAATGCTCTGCCTCGATCTCACCCGCCGTCAGTGTCACGATCCAGGACTCTGCGGCCTTGCTGTAAAGGCCATAGGCGGCCAGCTCGGCATCATCGGCATGAGGCGCAATGACCATCACCCGCCGCGGGTACAGGTCACCGCTGCGCACAACCCACAGTTGCGATGCTTCCAGCACCCGACAATGCCGGCCACGCAGGCGCAGATTACCTGCCATTACAGCCGTCGCCTGGCCCGTCAGGTTGAGGTAGCGCACGCCTCGCACACCGCGCTCGAACATCTGCAGGTCCGGGACGTCACCGCCCAGCACCTCGACGGCAGGGTCGAAGAAACGCCCTAGCCAGGTACATTTCAGGCGGACCTGAAGAATCAATGTTTCGTCACCCGTTACTGGCAATGGCTGAGTCACGCGCAGGCCCTGGCCGGCCAGTGACACCGCAACCGGCTCACAGCCTTCAGGGAAGGTGTACTGGTAATCCTCGGCTGGCGAATAGAACAAGTGGTCGGCGAACCACGCTTCGTGAGCCACCCACAGCAGCGGCAACAGCACCAGTGGCAACCACCAGTGAACGCCGACACCCACGCCGAGCAGCACGAGCAGGCCGAGCAGCAAGCCCAGGCGCTTGTTGCGCCGATGGCGCTTGAGCAACTGTTGCTTGCGGCTCACACCTGAAACACCGGAACGGGGTTGCACCATCGGTCCTTGTACTCGCGATCGGAACGACCGAAAGAAAACCGCAACGGCTTGTTCCGCGCACGGGCGTCTTCCCAGGCGCTCTGTGTGTTGAGGAAGCTCAATACGCTGCCAGGGCTGAACGCCTTGGTTTCGGGATCGACACCGCCATTGACGTACTCAACGCTGATCCATTCCGGCGCTTCAACCCGATACACCAATTGAATGGCGATGGGGGCACCGTCAAGAAACAACACCGAACCGATCAACAGCTCACGCAAGCGCTCAAGCACTTCGGCCATACGCTCGGCACCGGTGGCCGGGAACGTCCATCGGCGCTGGAACAGGTCGCAGTACATGGCCGCCAGCTCCGCACTGCTGAAGTCGGTCACAGGACGAACCTGCCCACCCGCCTCTTCCAGCAGACGCAACTCGCGGCGCTGGTTGTAACGGAATTTCTTCGACAGGTCTTCCGGGGTCCTGGCCATGGCCAAGGACTCCACTTGCGGTTTGAGGTTGGCGAAACGGCCCTGATTCAACTCGGAGAGGTAACGCCCGGCATGCCGCAGCGGCGCCTGAGCATCGGCCGCAGCAGGCAGAATCAACTCGGCGTTACCCAAGTCGAACAAGCCTTTCTTGCCCGCACGCTTGAGCACGTCCTTAGACAGCGCCAGGTAACGCCCCCAGGTTGGAATCACCGCCTTCAGTTCACCCTGTGCCTCCCAGGCCAGGTAACGCACCGGGATCTCGGCCAGGTCAGCCAATTGCGCGACCACCAACGGGTGAGTGGCAACGCTGCCACCAAAACGCTGCCAGGCCTGTTCATAGGCAGCAGCATCTACTTCGTGCCAGCCACGTTCGCGCCAGCCTTTGATTCGATTGAGCATCAAGCCTCCGCAGCCAATGCGCTGACGGCTGGCAGCTGCCAGAAGGACTCACGTACGGCAACATCGGAAAAACGTTCACGCAGACGCTGCAGCATGCGCTCGGCGCAGGCCTGGCGTTGCGACTCATCCAAGCCGGCCAGGTGCTGCAGCCCTTGAGCAAGGCGCTCGGCATCACCCAGTGGGAACAGAATACCGACCCCCTCGACGACCTCCTTTGCCCCACCACAAGCTGTCGCCAACAGCGGCAAGCCAGCAACCATGGCCTCCAGCAGAACCATCCCGAACGGCTCGTGATCGGAGCTCAGGGCAAAAGCATCGAATGCGCGGAAATAGCGACGACCGTCTGCTACCTGGCCCAGGAAATCGACCTGTCCGGCGATTCCCAGTTCGGCAGCCAGCGCCTTGAGGCTTTCGTCCAAGCGCCCCTTGCCCATGATCGCCAGACGAGCACCGGCCGGCAGCCCCGGCAGCGCCTTGGCAAAGCCGCGCAGCAGCGTGGCCTGGTCCTTGTCCGGGTGCAGGCGACCGACGTTGGCGACGATCCAGGCCTGCGGGTCCAACCCCAGGGCCTGACGCGCTTCGGCAGCAGGCAACAAGCTCGCCTGCAGCGCCTCGATGTCGACACGGTTGTAAAGGGTCTGGATACGCTGCTCCGGCCACTTGGGCAAACAGTGGCGCATGTCGTCGCGCACTGCATCAGAGACGCCGAGCAGGCTCAGGCGTCGACGGAACAGGTTGGCAAACAACTGCCGGCTGCCACGCTTGTAATCGCTGAATGCGTGATGCACACCGATCACCGGCACATTCGTCGCCAGCAAGGCCACATAGATCGGCTTGAAACGGTGGGCAATGCAGAAGCTGAAACGGCGGCTGGAAGCGATCCGGCGCAATGCGCGAATCGCCCCCAGCTTCAGGCCGCGAATGGCCTTCGAGCTGAATTCCATGAACAGCACTTCGTCAGACGCACAGCCAGCAGCCACCTGTGGATCGGCAGCACCGGTCAGGAAAACCGTGGTAACCCGGTAACCCGTGCCCGCAAACAGGCTGGCATACTGACGGGCACAGTCCAGGAACGGCCCGTCATAACCATGACAGAACTGCAGGACATGCCGCTCAGCCGATGGTGTCATAACTGTCCGCACCGTCCTTGACCACCAGAATGTCTTCCATGATCAGGTATTGCAGGTCGGAGCCGAAGAACATGTTCAAGGCGTCGGTCGGCGAGCAGATCATCGGTTCGCCACGACGGTTGAGCGAGGTGTTCAGCGACACACCGTTACCCGTCAGGTCCTCCAGCGCTTTCATCATGTCGTAGTAACGCGGGTTGTACTCACGCTTGAGTACTTGTGCCCGCGAAGTGCCGTCTTCATGGACAACTTCCGGCACGCGGGTTTTCCACTCTTCCGCCACTTCAAAGGTGAAGGTCATGAATGGCGCCGGGTGATCGACCTTGATCATCTGCGGGCCGACCGTGTCGAGCATCGACGGGCAGAATGGCCTCCAGCGCTCGCGGAACTTGATCTGCTCGTTAATCCGGTTAGCCACGCCCGGCACGCTCGGGCAGCCGATGATCGAACGACCACCCAGGGCTCGTGGCCCAAACTCCATGCGGCCCTGGAACCAGGCCACCGGATTGCCGTCGACCATGATCTTGGCGATGCGCTGCGGCATGTCGTCGATCTTGCGCCATTTTGGCTGGCTCGGATGACGGGCACAGGCGGCGATCACGTCCTCGTTGGAGTACGCAGGGCCGAGGTAGACGTGCTCCATCTTCTCGACCGGAACGCCACGGGCGTGCGACACATAGGCCGCCGCACCGACAGCGGTACCGGCGTCACCGGAAGCCGGTTGAACGAACAGCTCCTTCAGGTCCGGACGGGCGATGATCTTCTGGTTCAGCTTGACGTTCAGCGCACAACCACCGGCAAACGCCAGCTTGCCGGTTTCCTTGAGGATGTCGCCCAGGTAATGGTCGATCATCTGCAACGCCAGTTTTTCGAACAGCGCCTGCATGCTGGCCGCATAGTGGATGTACGGCTCGTCGGCGATATCGCCTTCACGCTTCGGCCCCAGCCACTCGATCAGTTTTGGCGAGAAGTAGAAGCCCTTGCCCTTCTCTTTATGGCGGCGCAGGCCGATGACGTTGGCGTATTCGGTGTTGATTTCCAGCTCGCCATTCTCAAAGCTGGCCAGGCGCGAGAAGTCATACTTGCTGGCATCGCCATACGGCGCCATGCCCATGACCTTGAACTCGCCATCGAGCATTTCGAAACCGAGGAACTCGGTGATCGCACCGTAAAGGCCACCGAGGGAGTCCGGATCGAAGAACTCCTTGATCTTGTGAATCTTGCCGTTTTCGCCATAGCCGAAGAACGTGGTGGCGTACTCGCCCTTACCGTCGATCCCGAGGATCGCAGTCTTCTCCTTGAAGCCAGAGCAGTGGTAAGCGCTGGAAGCGTGAGCCAGGTGGTGCTCGACCGGCTCGATCTTGATCTTCTTCGGATCAAAGCCCAGTTGCTCCAGGCACCAGACGATTTTCTTGCGGTAACGCTTGTAGCGGCGGTTGCCCATCAGAATCGCGTCAAGGGCACGATCAGGGGCATACCAGTAACGCTTGGCGTAGTGCCAGCGAGCCTTGCCGAACAGGCTGATCGGGGCAAACGGAATCGCGACGACATCGACGTCGGACGGTTTGATCCCGGCCTGCTCCAGGCAGAACTTCGCCGATTCGTAGGGCATGCGGTTCTTTGCATGTTTATCGCGCACGAAGCGCTCTTCTTCAGCGGCAGCAATCAGTTTGCCGTCGATATACAGGGCCGCGGAAGGATCATGGCTAAGGGCGCCGGACAGGCCAAGAATCGTCAATGCCAAGGGTCTAGCCTCTTCAAACTTTTAAAATGTGCCCCTGCGCGTGTGGCAAGCGGCAGCCAAAGAGCGGGATTATAACGTAAAGCAGCGCGCAACCCAGCACTGCGCGCCGACTCATTCAGCGATCAACCAGTCCATACGCCAGCTGCCTTGTGTCTGACCGAGTACTTGCGCAAGCCATGGCAGCAGCTCGCGCAACTCCTCTTCCAGCCCCCATGGCGGATTGGCAATGGCCAGGCCGGAACCGTTCAGGCTTTGCGGGGTATCCAAGGGATGCACCAGCAATTCAACCCGCAGCAGTTTCGGCGCCCCTGTACTGGTCAGGTCCTGATAAAAGCGCGTCAGTTGACGCTCTTCCTTGATCGGGTACCAGATCGCCGCGACGGTCTGTCGCATACGGCCGATGGCCTCTTTCATGGCCTGACTGCATCGCTTGAGCTCATCGAGTTGCTCAAAAGGCGGGTCGATCAGCATCACCGCACGCTTCTCCTGAACGGGCAGCAAGGCACGCGGCACGTGCCAGCCTTCGCCAAGGTGCACTGCAACGCGTCGATCACCTTTCATGTTCTCTTTGAGCAGACGACCGTCTTCCGGGTGTTTCTCATTGAGCAGCACGCGATCCTGATCACGCACCAGACGCCGCGCCAGCTCAGGCGAACCTGGGTAATAGCGCAGTTCGCCATCCCGGTTCATGCGTTTGAGGATGCGCAGGTAATCGGCAGCCAACTCGGGCAGGTCGTCACGCCCCCACAGGCGCCCGATACCCTCAAGGTACTCGCCAGTGCGTGTCGCCTGATCGCCCTGCAAGTCATACAAGCCAAGGCCGGCGTGGGTATCGATGTAGGCGAACGGCTGCTCCTTGCGCGACATCAGCGCAATGAGGCGGGTCAACACAAGGTGTTTGAAGACGTCGGCATGGTTGCCGGCGTGGAAGGCGTGACGATAGTTCATGGCAACTCCTGCAAGGCCGACAAGTTTACCCTGTCGCAGGGGCCAGGCAAAACGACAACGGCCCGACCTCTGGAAGAGATCGGGCCGTTGTCAGGCACAGACCAG
>NZ_MBPN01000188.1 GCF_001695625.1 Pseudomonas defluvii | reverse complement strand
TCTACGACAAAACTGTTCGCCAACCAGGACGGCACGCTACCACCCGGCTCGGTGTGCACCTGATAGGTGACTTCGGTGCTGTCACCCTTAGGCTCGAACTTCCAGAAGCCCTCGACCTGAGCCACCCGCACAAAGCCTTTTTCTTCAGGCAAATAGCTGGGCAAACCTTCCAGCTTGCGCACAACACTGCCATCCGCCGCATCTTCGGTGGTTACCTTGAGAATTGAATCACGCGGCGTCACCGGCCAAGGCGTATTGAACTGGGTGTAGGTCCAGGTCTGGTTACCCTCCCGCTTGAGCAACTTCTGCACCTTGCATTCATGTATCCAGGCGCAGGCCCCGACCACATCTTCGTGCAACGCACGCAGCTTGGCGACATTGGCCTTGATCAAGGTCACCCCACGGTAAGCCTTGTATTTGGACCCCGCCACTTCACTCAGGGACACCTTGATGCCCTGCTCATCCTTTGCCACCTGCCAACTTTCCGCCTGCGCCAGAGGCGCCAGCAACGCACCTACAGCACACACCAACGCCATCCGCTTAAACGATCCCATGCTCTTGTTCCTTATTGTCGAAGATCTACGTATTCAAGCTGCTGTCATCTGCTCCAGCCACCCCAGGATCCTGATCGCCTCATCGCGATCACCGCCACACACCTCCACATCCGCCATGAACGCCGAACACACAGCTGGGCGCTCGGGCTTACCGAACAATCCACACAGGTTGACGACAGACAGATGGATACAGCGCTCGCCAGCAGGCTTGCCATTGGGCATTCCTGGTATCGGCGAACTGATGGACGGAGCAATGCAGCAGGCGCCACAGCCTTCACGACACTTCATGACGGCAGTACCTCGGAATCAAAATGGATGAACACGTCGGGATAGTAACCGCTAAAACGGTCGTTTGAAATTACCGGCAGGATGAAATATCACAGGACGAAAACAGACCAACCAGTCAGGCCCGAGCTTACTGTTTGAACTCGAATTCGATGGCCGCACCTTCGACATCCTGACGGCTGTCGTTGCGCAGTTGCAGCTGCATTTCGTTGCTGAGCAGACGACCATTGAGCTGAAACGGGCTTTCTTCCTTGGGTTTCTCACCAAACATGGCCGGCAAGAGCGGGCGATGCAACTGAGCTTCGCTTGCACTGCCCGGCTGCAGCCCGCCCACCATACTCAAAGGCAGGCTAAGGTCCAATCGAGGCGTGGGCAATGGCGCCGCAATGGCATCCGCATGCTTGCGCCTGGTGGTCTTGCCCGAAGATTTCTGAGTGGACGCAGAGCCCGCCTTGGCATGCGGCACAGCCTCTTTTGCGACAGGCTTACTCGCCACCTTGGCGGTGCCCGTCGGATGCGACGATTCCGCGACAGCGTCCGCCCTCGCCCAGGCATGCATCGGAACCAGAGAACCGGCCATCGACATCAACAACAAACCGGCACAACACAAGGCTTTCATAGGCAACAACGGACACTCGTAAAAAGGATAATGCTCTGCGTTCCCTGAAAACTGACAAACCCATCCCTAGAAGAAACTACTGCTACCCGACTCCTGGCAAAGCTGAGTGGCCAGCATCCCCAGGGTCATCAGCGCCCGCTCCGACTCACGATTCCAGGGAATCCCGCAGTTCAAACGAATGCAATGGTTGAACTGCTCGGTATTACTGAAAATCAGCCCTGGCGCAATACTGATGCCCTGCTGAAGCGCCCGCACATGCAGCTCCTGGGTATTGACCCGCCCCGGCAGGCTAACCCAGAGGATGAAGCCACCGGTAGGCCGCGTCATCTGGGTACCTTCGGGAAAGTACTGCTGCACGGCCAACTGATAGGCACTGAGGTTCTTGCGATACTCATGACGGATAAAACGCAAGTGCCGATCATACCCGCCATTTTCCAGATACGCAGCAACACCCATCTGCGTCACGCTGCAAGCTGAATGGGTAGTGAAGGTTTGCAGGCGCTGGATTTCGTCCTGGTACTTGCCAGCAATCATCCAGCCAATCCGCACACCGGGCGACAGCGTCTTGGAAAAGCTCGAACAGTAGATAACCCGCCCCAGTCGATCAAACGCCTTGAGTGCCTTGGTACGCCCCTGCTCGAACATCAGTTCGCCATAAATGTCATCTTCGATGATCTGTATATCGAAGTCCGAGGATAGCCGCAGCAATTGTTTCTGACGGTCCTCAGGAATAGTCCCACCCAATGGATTGCTCAAACGCGCAGTCAGCACCAGCGCCTTGATCGACCACTGGTTGGCGGCCAACTGCAGCGCCTCCAGACTGATACCGGTAGATGGGTCACTGGGAATCTCGATGACCTTCAGCCCCAACAGATCAGCCAACTGCAGCAACCCATAGTAAGTAGGCGACTCGGCAGCGATCAGATCACCAGGACGGGTCAACACCCGCAGACTCATCTGCAAGGCATCGACACAGCCATGCGTGACAACGACTTCGGAGGGGTCGACCACCACACCCGCATCGCGCATGCGAATGGCGATCTGCCTGCGCAGTGGCTCAAACCCCGGGCTGAACATGTAGCTAAAGGCCCGCGGGCTATGGAAGCGGGTAACCTTGGCCAACTGCTGGTGCAATGCCCTCACCGGCAGGTAGTCGACATGGGGCACTGCCGCACCAAGCGGAAATACACCATCACGGCGCGCCTCTACCAGAACCTGCTGAATAATGCTGCTACGGGTAACCAAACCCGGCCGCTCGACCCTGGCGATATCCGGTGTCGGCGCCGTCAGCGCCGGCGTCTGGTGAACGTAATAACCTGACTGCGGACGCGCCCGGATCAAACCCTGGTCTTCGAGATTGGCATAAGCCTGAAGCACCGTCGCATGACTGACATTGAGCTGCGCGCTCATCTTGCGCACCGACGGCACCCGCTCACCCGGCTGATAGACACCCCGACGGATATCCTCCGCCAGTTGCTGGGCAATACGCTGGTAGAGCAACAGGTTGGTCATGGTGAACTCTCGGCACGCGGACGATCTCGTTATTTTTAGGCGAACTCTCCGGTAAGAGAATACCGTAACAGTTGCGAAGTGTACTGGCACAGATTACAGAATAGTCAACAATACAGTTGCGTGACAGCACCCGTAACGTGCGCCCTAACCCATCAACCGCGGCCGAAAAAAAACCCGATGACTTAATCGCCACCGGGCTTTGTGCATAGCGCTCAGCTTCAGCGCTCAGCGCCGAGACGCCCCTGCTCATCGGAAAACACGATCTCGACCCGTCGATTCTGCGCCCTGCCGCGCTCCGAGGCGTTAGCCTCAACCGGGTACTGGTCGCCATAACCCTCGACCTGAATGCGCTTTTCGTCCACACCCAGATCAATCAGCATGTCGGCAACCGACTGAGCGCGATCTCGCGACAGCTTCAGGTTGTCCTCAGGGGTGCCCGTGCTGTCGGTATAACCCTCGATACGTACCGTACGCTTGGGGTTGAGCTGAAGGAACTGCACCAGTTTGAGCACCGTACGATTGGCGGAGTTCTTCAGGTCGGCGCGCCCGGTATCGAACAACACATCCCCCAGCGTCATTACCAAGCCACGATCGCTCTGCATGGTCGCCAGGCTGACAATCTGCGCCTCCAGCCATTTACCTTGCTGCTGAACACTGGCCAATTTGGCCTCGCGCAAGGCCAGTTGCAAACGCTGGCGCTCCAGTTCCAGCTTGGCCTGACGCTCCTGATTGAGCACCAGGTTCGTGTGCTCACGCGCGATTTCACTGTAACGCTGGCTCAGGTAAGCGTAATGGCGCACGTCCGCGCCGCTCCCCCAATAACTCGACAGACGCTCTGCGCGCCCCAGCGACTCACCGGCACGAATCACATCACGCGGCGCACTGCGCAGCACGCTGGAGTCATTCTTGACCTGTTGAAAGCTGGCTGCAGCCTGCTCAAGCGACGCTTCACTGCGCTGACTGGCGCACCCCTGCAGGCCAACGGCTCCCAACACCAGCAGCGCCACCAAAGGCTTGATCGAACTCACTGCTGCTCCCCCAACTGTTTACGTAGACGATCAACACGCGACTGCAGCACCTTGAGCTGTTCTTCACTCTTGGCGGTCAACACGCGTGCTTCAGCCAAACGCGCATCAAGCTCGGCCTGCTCTGCACGAACACGAGCGTCACGAAAGGACTCGTTGGACATATTGACCCGCGCCCGTGCCAGCTTGGCTTCGGCAAGCTTGAGTTCTGCCACCTCGTCAGTGGCGCCAATGGCCTTGGCCTGCTCCAGCGCCTGCTCGGACAAACGAAGTTGCTCATGGGGTGCCGGGTCGGCGGCGCAACCGGCCAGAGCCATGATGGCCAAGGCCGCGAATAGCGGTCGAGTTCTCACACAATCTTCCTACGGTTTGGGGGCATCGAGCGGTTGCTGCAATTGCGCTTTCCAGCGCTCGACATTGCGTTGCAGTACAGCCTGGGTTACACCAGAAACCGGCAATTCTGTCAGTTTTTTTGCCAGCTGTCCGCGCAACCAGGCATCGTTACACGCTGAGTTATGCGATACAGCCAAATAGAGCCCGGGGCGGTCGACCGGCACATCACGCGCCGTCAGGTCCTTGCCCATGCCCAATGTCTGCGCCATGGCCATGCCGGCATAACGCCCTGCAAGCACGTAGTCCACCTGACCCAGCAAGAGTTTTTGAAACGCATGCGTCAGATTTTCCACAACCTCCAGCTTCAAGTGTGTCTTGGTAAACGCCTCAAAGGTTGGGGTCAGGCGCGCCTTCTGCGAAATCGCTCCAGGGTGCAGCGCCAAATCTGCCAGGCTTTCATAAGCCAACGACGCATCATGGCGCGTCCAGACCAGGTATTCGTTTTGCAGCAACGGAGGATGGATAAAGTCCATCGAGGTGAGCTCGGCGACCGTCAGCGGCGCATCCACGAGGATATCCATCCGGCCGCTACGCACTTCCTCAAGCGCCTGACTGCGCTTGCCGGCACTCAAAATCTCGATCTTCAGGCCCAGCTCATCCGCCACCTGCTTGAGCAGATCGGCACTGGCACCGATCAGGTGCCGTGGATCTTGTGGGTCTTGCCACAGGTACGGAGGTGCATCCGGACTACCGGTGGCAACCAGGCGTTCACACTTGCCGACTGCGAGTGCCCATGTCGGCATCAACGCAACACTCAGCACAGTGACTGCACTCATCCGGCCAAACCACCCCATGCCACCCTCTCCTTG
>NZ_MBPN01000187.1 GCF_001695625.1 Pseudomonas defluvii | reverse complement strand
AGCGGGAAGATTTCCCAGCTTCTGGCGCCGAACTATTCCGACCTGGCCGACCCCCGCCCGATCTTCGATTGGATGCAGGTCATCCGAAAGCGCGCCGTCGTCTATGTGGGCCTGGACGCGCTATCCGATGCCGAGGTCGCCGCAGCGGTCGGCAACTCGATGTTCAGCGATCTCGTTTCGGTGGCAGGCCATATCTACAAGCACGGGATCGATGACGGCCTGCCGGGCGCATCGGCTGGCACGCGCGTGCCGATCAACGTCCACGCGGATGAATTCAATGAACTCATGGGTGACGAGTTCGTGCCGCTGATCAACAAAGGCGGCGGCGCCGGTCTGCAAGTCACCGCGTACACCCAGACCCTTTCGGACATCGAGGCTCGCATCGGCAACCGCGCGAAGGCCGGTCAGGTGATCGGCAACTTCAACAACCTGTTCATGCTGCGCGTGCGCGAGACGGCCACCGCTGAACTGCTGACCCGGCAATTGCCGAAGGTCGAGGTCTATACGACCACCATCGTCTCCGGCGCGACCGACAGCTCCGACATCCGCGGGGCGACGGATTTCACCAGCAACACGCAGGACCGCATCAGCATGTCCAGCGTGCCGATGATCGAGCCGTCGCACGTCGTCGCCTTACCCAAGGGTCAGTGTTTCGCGTTGTTGCAGGGCGGCCAGCTTTGGAAGGTTCGCATGCCGCTGCCGGCACCGGACCCCGATGAGGTCATGCCGCAGGATCTGCAACAACTCGCGGGCTACATGCGCCAGAGCTACAGTGAGGCCACGCAGTGGTGGGAGTTCACCAGTTCCCCGGTCTTGCAGGACACGGCCTTGCCCGATGACCTGCTCGATGAGGTGGCCACCGCCGACGCTCCTGCCTCCGGCACGGGCGATATGGCCAGAGACGAGGCCGCACCATGAGCGATGCCGCCGGCACCACACGAAGGGAGCAAGGCCGCCGCCAGGGTCTGGTCATCGGCACGATCACGCTGCCTTTTCGGCTGCTTGGGGTACTGATCGGCTCGCTGCTGTTCTCCATCGTCATGGAGTGCGTGGGCATGCACTTGTTCTGGAAGGATCAAAGCTGGCGGCACTCCCAGCAGATGCTGCAGTACGAGCTGGGGCACCTGTCTAGCCATTTCACGCGCAGCGTGATCGTGCAGGAGCCGGGGCGCACAGCGCACGAGTTGGTAGATACCGGCTACGAATGGGTGTTCGTGCGTTCGGGGCTGCTGGAGCGCATGAGCCAGACCGCCGAGCGCGCCCGTGCGTCGAGCCAGGGCCAGACGCGCAACTTCCGCTATTTCATCAGCCAAGTCTATGTTTGGACCGAGAGCTACCTGATTGCGGCAGCGTTCACGACGCTGACCTTTCTCGTGCGTCTGTTGGTCCTGGTGCTCACCCTGCCACTGATCTTCACGGCGGCATTCGTAGGTCTGATCGATGGCCTGGTGCGCCGTGACGTGCGGCGCTTCGGCGCGGGCCGGGAATCCGGCTTCATCTACCACCGCGCAAAGGCGAGCCTGATGCCGCTGGCCGTGCTGCCTTGGGTGACGTACCTGGCGCTGCCGGTATCGGTGCATCCGCTGCTGATCCTGCTGCCGAGCACCGCCTTGCTTGGACTGGGTATATCCCTGACTGCGGGGAGCTTCAAAAAGTACCTCTAGCTATATTGTGCTGAACGCCCCGTCATCATCTGGACCACCATAACGCTGTAGTCGCACTGCGCACTCAATCAATACGATCCGTGCGAGGTAGGCTGCATACTGCCGCTCTGCCGCGAATGATTCCAGTCTGTCGTAGTGCGTGCCATGCAGTATCTGCGATCGACCATGGTCATAGATGTCCTTGACCAATTGCTTCAGCGTGCGAGGACGGTTGCCTCGTATTACCTGCGTGTCGTCACTCGTTCCGGTCAGATGCACGACCATTTTACAGATACCGCCGTTCCTGCCGCCGCAGCTCAGTACATCCAGGCAGGTTCCGAGCTTCGCCAACGCTATAGCATCGCTTAACTCACGGTTTCCTTCGCCGAACCAATCCAGCGCAGTAGCCCATCGATTGGCAAGCTTGGGATGCGGGTGACTCGATGGATCAAGCAGCCCATCAAGGATCGCCGCGAATGCCGGAAGAATAGATGTCATGTCATCCAACGCTTGCCTTACTCGTTCAGGAGGTTGCGAAGGAATCCGCTTCCCGAGCGAGCTTCCAGGCAACCACAGAAACCCTTTGGTTTCGACCAGGCGATCGCTACCCGCAGGCGGTAGGCGCTCGTCTTGAAGCGCCTGTTGCAGGAAGCACTCGGGGGCTCCAAAGCCCAGAGAGATAGCGTCAAGCGCTGTCTTGCCAACCAATCTCGCCAGCTTGCGTGAGAATTCACGCTCATAGCCACGGACTGTTACCTTGACCAAGGCTGGACATCCGACTATCGCACTGTAGACGGCGTTGGCCAGCCCTTCGATGGAGGAGCCATCATTGGCCTTCTGCAAGGCATCCTTGAGAATTTCCTTCCAGCGGTGGTTCGCCTCTGGTTGGTTCAGATAGTGATCCTTTCCCTGCTGAGGGAAATCTACAGAATCTATCCAGTCCGACCTATTCAAGAATGTCACCGGGCCGAGGGAGAACGGAGACTTCCTCTCCATGCCCAGGGTCCAGGCAGGGAAATAGTGCGTGTGTTCGTTGGTGATGCTTGCGAGTCGTTCCTCGATAAGCAATTTCAGTTTGGGAAGCAGCCCGCCCTGATCGCATTCATCAAACCCCGAAAGCTCACCCGAGGCGTGCATATCGGCAACGGCTTGGCGGGCAATTTTCTGAAAGGCCTCGGGTTCGATCTTCACTGAGTTCAGAGTCCGATTCTGATGGAGGGTGCTGGAGAACTGCCCAAGCGCCTCTCTTGCCTTCTTGGTGAAGTACCGCTGCATACCGTTCTCAGCGGTGATGAAATCAGGAATGCCGGCCTCTTCGGACCATGGAGTGGCCCCCTTGTGCACGCGATCTAACTCATCCACCAGAGCTTTCAGCTCGGTCTTTAGCCCCATAAATTCCTCCTCGATCTACTTCTGACCGCAGGATAGCCCAGGCTGACACCAACAGCCTCGGCATCCATCAATCCGGTCATCCGCGGGTTCCTATTGTTTGCGGCCTGAAACAGCCCCGATCTCCACGATCTAGCCATTGCTGATCACACAGGAATGGCGCGATGTTGGCTCCGATCTGGCTGCGCGCCGCGCATCGCGGCGTGCCCACTTTTCTCGTGACGGCCCTCCTGCTGGGCCAGTCCCCGATGGCGTTGGCCGAGCCCCCCGCGCAGCGTCAGGAATTGGTCGCGGCGCTGCGCCAGCTCGACGCGCTGGAGCGCACCGTCGCCGACAGCGCTACGCATGCCCCCATCCAGCCGGGCGAGCGCTACCACTTCGATTACCCGCGGCTGCTGGCTGACCTAGCGCGCGTGCGCGCCGGCATCCAGGCGCACCTCTCTCCTTCGCGTGCTCAGCCGCGCGACCCCGCCGAGCTGGCCGGCGACTACCGCACCGAGCGGGCCGTCGAGCCATCACCGCCGACGACCGCGGAGGCCAAGCCATGAACGGCGCCCAAGTCTCGGCATTTCAAGCCAACAGCGGCATCGCGCCTTCCGCGATGGCGACCGTCCTGGTCGGCGTCGTGTTCGCGGTCCTGCTCGTCTGGGGCGTCTGGGCCATCCGAACGGCTTACGTAGGGTGGTCCGAGAGCCGCCTCAACCAGCGCCAGTTCCTCGGCGTCTGCATCCGCTTCGTCGCGATGTACCTCGTCCTGACTTTCTTCCTCCTCTCCTGACCTGAAAGGCATGACCATGCAAAACTGCATCCTCACTTCCCGTCTTGCCCAGCGCGCCACCGTGGCCCTGGGCACCGCAGCGCTGCCCGCCCTGTCGTTCGCGCAGGGTCTGCCGCAGTTGGAGAACCCGACCCGCGGCACAGGCAACGGCATCATGGAAACGATCCGCAACTACGGCTACGACATCATCATGCTCGTGGCTCTGCTGGTGGTGGCGTCCATGTTCATCGGCGTGTGCTACCACGCCTACGGGACCTACGCGGAAATCCACACAGGCCGCAAGACGTGGGGCCAGTTCGGCCTCACGGTCGCCATCGGCGCCGTCTTGCTCGTGATCGGCATCTGGCTGCTCACCGAAGCCACCGGCATCCTGTAAGCGAGGCCGGTATGTCCGAGCAGCAGCACGTCCGTGCTGACGGGACGGTCACGTTCCTTCCGCACCGGCTCAATCGACATCCCGTTGTGGTGCGCGGTCTCACCGCCGACGAGTTGTGGATCTGCTGCGGCCTGTCCGGTGCCGCCGGCCTGCTGGTCGGTGCGCCGCTGTCCTGGGTGTTCCGCACGATCGCGCTCGCGCCCACGTTCGTCGTGCTGGGCGTGGCCTTCGGCGTGTTCATCGGGGGCGGCATCCTGCGTCGCCTCAAGCGTGGGCGTCCCGACACCTGGCTGTATCGGCAACTCCAGTGGCGCATCGCCACGCGCTATCCGCTGGTGGCGGGCTGGGTGGGCGGCCATGTGCTGATCTCACGCTCCGGCTTCTGGACCACCCGAAGGTCTGCTGCAAGGGGGGCACGATGAGCCGCTTCAAGAACGAGATCACCCATCTGCAGGCGCACATCAAGACGCTTCGCCTGGGTGCTGGCGCGCTGGTCATCGTCGCCCTGGTGATGGGCGGCGGCTGGTGGAGCGCTCCGCGCGACCTGACCATCCACGTCCCGCCTGATCTGCGCTCCGGCAGTACCCGCAAGTGGTGGGAAGTGCCGCCCGAATCGGTCTATGCGTTCACGTTCTACGTGTTTCAGACCCTCCACCGTTGGCCCACGAATGGCGAAGAGGACTACGCACGCAACCTTCACACACTCTCGCCGTATCTCACGCCGTCCTGCCAGGCTTTCCTGCGAGCCGACTACGACTACCGCCGCAGCACGGGTGAGTTGCGCCAGCGCGTGCGCGGCATCTACGAAATCCCGGGCCGTGGCTACGGCGACGACCCTACGACGCGCGTGCGCGTGGTCTCCGACCGCGACTGGGTGGTGACACTGGACATCAGCGCCGACGAGTACTACGGCGCGGAACAGGTCAAGCGCGCCCTGGTGCGCTACCCCATCAAGGTCACGCGCGTGGACATCGATCCCGCCCGCAACCCGTTCGGCCTGGTACTCGACTGC
>NZ_MBPN01000186.1 GCF_001695625.1 Pseudomonas defluvii | reverse complement strand
GCTCTTAACCAACCGCTCTTTAACAATCGAATCAAGCAATTCGTGTGGGTGCTTGTGAAATCAGACTGATAGTCAAAAAGATTATCAGCATCACAAGTGACTACACGAGAAATCGAAATAGTCATTTGAGATTGCTGAGCCAAGTTTAGGGTTTTCTCAAAACCCAAGCAGTATTGAACTGAAGAGTTTGATCATGGCTCAGATTGAACGCTGGCGGCAGGCCTAACACATGCAAGTCGAGCGGATGACGGGAGCTTGCTCCTTGATTCAGCGGCGGACGGGTGAGTAATACCTAGGAATCTGCCTGATAGTGGGGGACAACGTTTCGAAAGGAACGCTAATACCGCATACGTCCTACGGGAGAAAGCAGGGGACCTTCGGGCCTTGCGCTATCAGATGAGCCTAGGTCGGATTAGCTAGTTGGTGAGGTAATGGCTCACCAAGGCGACGATCCGTAACTGGTCTGAGAGGATGATCAGTCACACTGGAACTGAGACACGGTCCAGACTCCTACGGGAGGCAGCAGTGGGGAATATTGGACAATGGGCGAAAGCCTGATCCAGCCATGCCGCGTGTGTGAAGAAGGTCTTCGGATTGTAAAGCACTTTAAGTTGGGAGGAAGGGCAGTAAGCTAATACCTTGCTGTTTTGACGTTACCGACAGAATAAGCACCGGCTAACTCTGTGCCAGCAGCCGCGGTAATACAGAGGGTGCAAGCGTTAATCGGAATTACTGGGCGTAAAGCGCGCGTAGGTGGTTCGTTAAGTTGGATGTGAAATCCCCGGGCTCAACCTGGGAACTGCATCCAAAACTGGCGAGCTAGAGTAGGGCAGAGGGTGGTGGAATTTCCTGTGTAGCGGTGAAATGCGTAGATATAGGAAGGAACACCAGTGGCGAAGGCGACCACCTGGGCTCATACTGACACTGAGGTGCGAAAGCGTGGGGAGCAAACAGGATTAGATACCCTGGTAGTCCACGCCGTAAACGATGTCAACTAGCCGTTGGAATCCTTGAGATTTTAGTGGCGCAGCTAACGCATTAAGTTGACCGCCTGGGGAGTACGGCCGCAAGGTTAAAACTCAAATGAATTGACGGGGGCCCGCACAAGCGGTGGAGCATGTGGTTTAATTCGAAGCAACGCGAAGAACCTTACCAGGCCTTGACATCCAATGAACTTTCCAGAGATGGATTGGTGCCTTCGGGAACATTGAGACAGGTGCTGCATGGCTGTCGTCAGCTCGTGTCGTGAGATGTTGGGTTAAGTCCCGTAACGAGCGCAACCCTTGTCCTTAGTTACCAGCACGTTATGGTGGGCACTCTAAGGAGACTGCCGGTGACAAACCGGAGGAAGGTGGGGATGACGTCAAGTCATCATGGCCCTTACGGCCTGGGCTACACACGTGCTACAATGGTCGGTACAGAGGGTTGCCAAGCCGCGAGGTGGAGCTAATCTCACAAAACCGATCGTAGTCCGGATCGCAGTCTGCAACTCGACTGCGTGAAGTCGGAATCGCTAGTAATCGCGAATCAGAATGTCGCGGTGAATACGTTCCCGGGCCTTGTACACACCGCCCGTCACACCATGGGAGTGGGTTGCACCAGAAGTAGCTAGTCTAACCTTCGGGGGGACGGTTACCACGGTGTGATTCATGACTGGGGTGAAGTCGTAACAAGGTAGCCGTAGGGGAACCTGCGGCTGGATCACCTCCTTAATCGACGACATCAGCTGCTTCATAAGCTCCCACACGAATTGCTTGATTCATTGAAGAAGACGATTAGGTGGCACTTTCACTGGTGTTTATTCAGGCTAAGGTAAAATTTGTGAGTGTCTCTTAAGTCTTAAGAGTATTGCGAATTTTCGGCGAATGTCGTCTTCACAGTATAACCAGATTGCTTGGGGTTATATGGTCAAGTGAAGAAGCGCATACGGTGGATGCCTTGGCAGTCAGAGGCGATGAAAGACGTGGTAGCCTGCGATAAGCTTCGGGGAGTCGGCAAACAGACTTTGATCCGGAGATCTCTGAATGGGGGAACCCACCTAGGATAACCTAGGTATCTTGTACTGAATACATAGGTGCAAGAGGCGAACCAGGGGAACTGAAACATCTAAGTACCCTGAGGAAAAGAAATCAACCGAGATTCCCTTAGTAGTGGCGAGCGAACGGGGACTAGCCCTTAAGTTGATTTGAGATTAGCGGAACGCTCTGGAAAGTGCGGCCATAGTGGGTGATAGCCCTGTACGCGAAAATCTCTTATCAATGAAATCGAGTAGGACGGAGCACGAGAAACTTTGTCTGAATATGGGGGGACCATCCTCCAAGGCTAAATACTACTGACTGACCGATAGTGAACTAGTACCGTGAGGGAAAGGCGAAAAGAACCCCGGAGAGGGGAGTGAAATAGATCCTGAAACCGTATGCGTACAAGCAGTGGGAGCCTACTTGTTAGGTGACTGCGTACCTTTTGTATAATGGGTCAGCGACTTATATTCAGTGGCGAGCTTAACCGAATAGGGGAGGCGTAGCGAAAGCGAGTCTTAATAGGGCGTTTAGTCGCTGGGTATAGACCCGAAACCGGGCGATCTATCCATGGGCAGGTTGAAGGTTAGGTAACACTGACTGGAGGACCGAACCGACTACCGTTGAAAAGTTAGCGGATGACCTGTGGATCGGAGTGAAAGGCTAATCAAGCTCGGAGATAGCTGGTTCTCCTCGAAAGCTATTTAGGTAGCGCCTCATGTATCACTGTAGGGGGTAGAGCACTGTTTCGGCTAGGGGGTCATCCCGACTTACCAAACCGATGCAAACTCCGAATACCTACAAGTGCCGAGCATGGGAGACACACGGCGGGTGCTAACGTCCGTCGTGAAAAGGGAAACAACCCAGACCGTCAGCTAAGGTCCCAAAGTCATGGTTAAGTGGGAAACGATGTGGGAAGGCTTAGACAGCTAGGAGGTTGGCTTAGAAGCAGCCACCCTTTAAAGAAAGCGTAATAGCTCACTAGTCGAGTCGGCCTGCGCGGAAGATGTAACGGGGCTCAAACCATGCACCGAAGCTACGGGTGTCACTTAGGTGACGCGGTAGAGGAGCGTTCTGTAAGCCTGTGAAGGTGAGTTGAGAAGCTTGCTGGAGGTATCAGAAGTGCGAATGCTGACATGAGTAACGACAATGGGAGTGAAAAACTCCCACGCCGAAAGACCAAGGTTTCCTGCGCAACGTTAATCGACGCAGGGTTAGTCGGTCCCTAAGGCGAGGCTGAAAAGCGTAGTCGATGGAAAACAGGTTAATATTCCTGTACTTCTGGTTATTGCGATGGAGGGACGGAGAAGGCTAGGCCAGCTTGGCGTTGGTTGTCCAAGTTTAAGGTGGTAGGCTGAGATCTTAGGTAAATCCGGGATCTTAAGGCCGAGAGCTGATGACGAGTGCTCTTTAGAGCGCGAAGTGGTTGATGCCATGCTTCCAAGAAAAGCTTCTAAGCTTCAGATAACCAGGAACCGTACCCCAAACCGACACAGGTGGTTGGGTAGAGAATACCAAGGCGCTTGAGAGAACTCGGGTGAAGGAACTAGGCAAAATGGCACCGTAACTTCGGGAGAAGGTGCGCCGGTGAGGGTGAAGGACTTGCTCCGTAAGCCCATGCCGGTCGAAGATACCAGGCCGCTGCGACTGTTTATTAAAAACACAGCACTCTGCAAACACGAAAGTGGACGTATAGGGTGTGACGCCTGCCCGGTGCCGGAAGGTTAATTGATGGGGTTAGCTAACGCGAAGCTCTTGATCGAAGCCCCGGTAAACGGCGGCCGTAACTATAACGGTCCTAAGGTAGCGAAATTCCTTGTCGGGTAAGTTCCGACCTGCACGAATGGCGTAACGATGGCGGCGCTGTCTCCACCCGAGACTCAGTGAAATTGAAATCGCTGTGAAGATGCAGTGTATCCGCGGCTAGACGGAAAGACCCCGTGAACCTTTACTATAGCTTTGCACTGGACTTTGAATTTGCTTGTGTAGGATAGGTGGGAGGCTTTGAAGCGTGGACGCCAGTTCGCGTGGAGCCATCCTTGAAATACCACCCTGGCAACTTTGAGGTTCTAACTCAGGTCCGTCATCCGGATCGAGGACAGTGTATGGTGGGTAGTTTGACTGGGGCGGTCTCCTCCTAAAGAGTAACGGAGGAGTACGAAGGTGCGCTCAGACCGGTCGGAAATCGGTCGTAGAGTATAAAGGCAAAAGCGCGCTTGACTGCGAGACAGACACGTCGAGCAGGTACGAAAGTAGGTCTTAGTGATCCGGTGGTTCTGTATGGAAGGGCCATCGCTCAACGGATAAAAGGTACTCCGGGGATAACAGGCTGATACCGCCCAAGAGTTCATATCGACGGCGGTGTTTGGCACCTCGATGTCGGCTCATCACATCCTGGGGCTGAAGCCGGTCCCAAGGGTATGGCTGTTCGCCATTTAAAGTGGTACGCGAGCTGGGTTTAGAACGTCGTGAGACAGTTCGGTCCCTATCTGCCGTGGACGTTTGAGATTTGAGAGGGGCTGCTCCTAGTACGAGAGGACCGGAGTGGACGAACCTCTGGTGTTCCGGTTGTCACGCCAGTGGCATTGCCGGGTAGCTATGTTCGGAAGAGATAACCGCTGAAAGCATCTAAGCGGGAAACTTGCCTCAAGATGAGATCTCACTGGAGCCTTGAGCTCCCTGAAGGGCCGTCGAAGACTACGACGTTGATAGGTTGGGTGTGTAAGTGCTGTGAGGCATTGAGCTAACCAATACTAATTGCCCGTGAGGCTTGACCATATAACACCCAAGCAATTTGCGTCGAAATGACCAGATTGCGGTGTTGTGAAGACGAAACGAACCGAAAATTTGCAACTCACAACTATCACATACCCGATTTGCTGGAGCGTCGAAAGACGGTCTGGTACACAGAATTTCTTGACGACCATAGAGCATTGGAACCACCTGATCCCATCCCGAACTCAGCAGTGAAACGATGCATCGCCGATGGTAGTGTGGGGTTTCCCCATGTGAGAGTAGGTCATCGTCAAGATTAAATTCCGAAACCCCTATCTGC
>NZ_MBPN01000185.1 GCF_001695625.1 Pseudomonas defluvii | reverse complement strand
CGCGACCATCGTGTTCGACGGCATTCCCATCGCCGAGGCCCGCAACGACGGCCACGGCGGCTCGGCTTTACCCTTTTTCTGGCGGCGCTGCTGCACTTGGCGCTGATCCTGGGCCTGAGCTTTACCTTTGCCAAACCCGAAGAAATTCGGCGGACCCTGGAAATCACCCTGGCCACGTTCAAGAGTGAAGCGCCCCCAAAGAAAGCGGACTTCCTGGCTCAGGACAACCAGAAAGGCAGCGGCACCCTGGACAAGAAAGCAGTGCCCAAGACCACTGAACTGGCGCCCTTCCAGGACAGCACGATCAACAAGGTAACGCCACCGCCTGCCGCACGGCAGGAAGTGCTGCCGCAGCCGACACCGCCCAAGGCCGTGGTCACCACCCAGGCCGCCAAACCGCAGAAAGTCGAAACCCGGCCCAAGGAAGTCAAACCGCAACCAAAACCCAAGGTGGCGGTACCGGAATTCGACAGCTCGGAACTGTCCAGCCAGATCGCCAGCCTGGAGGCCGAACTGGCCCATGAACAGCAAGCCTACGCCAAGCGCCCACGCATCCATCGGCTCAATGCCGCCTCGACCATGCGCGACAAAGGCGCTTGGTACAAAGAGGAATGGCGCAAGAAGGTCGAGCGCATCGGCAACCTCAATTACCCCGACGAAGCACGCCGCCAGCAGATCTACGGCAGCCTGCGCCTGATGGTCTCGATCAACCGCGACGGCTCGCTCTATGAGGTACTGGTACTGGAGTCGTCCGGGCAACCGCTGCTCGATCAGGCAGCACAGCGTATCGTGCGCCTGGCGGCGCCATTTGCGCCCTTCACCGGGGATCTTGCCGACATCGACCGGCTGGAGATCATCCGTACCTGGCGCTTCGCCCGCGGCGACCGCCTTTCGAGCAATTAAAGGGCGTGCCTCAGGCTTGTCAGTAGGGCGCCTCAACGCCACACTAAGGGTCATGAAGAACATCGCCCCGACCTACCTCAAGCACCAGTTTCTGATTGCCATGCCGCACATGGCCGATCCGAACTTTGCCCAGACCCTGACCTACATCGTTGAACACAACGAGAGCGGCGCCATGGGCCTGGTGGTCAACCGGCCACAGGAGTTGAACCTGGCCGATATCCTCGAGCAACTGCGACCGGACACCGAAACGCCGACGCGCTGCCTGCAGATACCCATCTACATGGGTGGCCCGGTACAGACCGACCGCGGTTTCGTGCTCCACAGCCGCGGCCCGACCTACCAGGCAACCATCGAGCTCGAAGGCTTGTCGCTGTCCACCTCGCAGGACGTCCTGTTCGCCATTGCCGACGGTACAGGCCCGGAAAACAGCCTTATCACCCTGGGTTATGCCGGCTGGGAAGCCGGGCAGCTTGAGGCAGAGCTCGCGGACAATGCCTGGCTCAATTGCCCATTCGATCCCGAGATCATCTTCGGCCTGACCAGCGACCTGCGCCTTGAAGCGGCCGCAGCCAGCCTGGGGATCAACCTCAGCCTGCTGACCAGCCAGGCGGGGCACGCCTGATGAGTGCACCAAGACTACTGCTGGGTTTTGACTATGGCAGCAAACAGATTGGCGTGGCCGTTGGCCAGATGATCACCGGGCAAGCCCGCGAACTGTGCACGCTGAAAGCGCAGAACGGCGTGCCGGACTGGACCCAGGTGGAAAAACTGATCAAGGAATGGCAGCCCGACGCAATTGTCGTCGGCCTGCCGTTGAACATGGACGGCACGCCCAGCGAAATGAGCGCCCGCGCCGAGAAATTCGCCCGCCGCCTGAATGGCCGCTTCAACCTGCCTGTGCACACCCACGATGAACGCCTGACCACCTTTGAAGCCAAGGGCGAGCGCATGGCCCGTGGCGGTCAGCGCGGCAGCTACCGCGACAACCCGGTCGACGCCATTGCCGCCGCCCTGCTGCTGCAAGGGTGGCTGGAAGCCAATGCCGGGCTGATGCAACCCTGATCACGGATTCAAGCCGGACCGTACTAGCGCCCGGCCTCTTGAGGAGCAAGCATGAGCCTACCCAATCCCGCCGAACTGATCCGGCAGATGGCCAGCGACCTGCAGGCGCATCTGGCCCGCCGTAACATCACCGAGCCGCGCTACATTGGCATCCGCACGGGCGGTGTATGGGTTGCCCAGGCCCTGCTTGAAGCCCTTGGCCAACAGGACGCCGCGCTCGGCACACTGGACGTATCGTTCTACCGCGACGACTTCAGCCAGAACGGCCTGCACCCGCAAGTGCGTCCGTCAGAGCTGCCCTTCGAGATCGAAGGCCAGCACCTGGTGTTGGTGGATGACGTGTTGATGAGCGGTCGTACCATCCGCGCCGCCCTCAACGAACTGTTCGATTACGGCCGTCCAGCCAGTGTCACCCTGGTCTGCCTGCTCGACCTGGACGCTGGCGAACTGCCGATCCGTCCGAATGTGGTCGGTGCAACCCTGTCCCTGGCTGCCCATGAACGGGTAAAATTGCTCGGCCCCGCCCCGCTCGCCCTAGAGCGCCAGGACCTCGCCACCGTTTCCGCACTTTAAGAGTCCCCCGCGATGACGCCAATCGACGCCAAGCGCCCGCTGCAGCTCAATGATCAGGGCCAGCTGCGCCACTTTCTCTCGCTCGACGGTTTGCCCCGCGAACTGCTGACCGAAATCCTCGATACCGCCGACTCCTTCCTGGAAGTCGGTGCCCGGGCCGTGAAAAAGGTCCCATTGCTGCGCGGTAAAACCGTGTGCAACGTGTTCTTCGAGAACTCCACCCGTACCCGTACCACCTTCGAGCTGGCTGCCCAGCGACTCTCGGCGGACGTGATCACCCTGAACGTGTCGACCTCCTCGACCAGCAAGGGCGAGACGCTGTTCGACACGCTGCGCAACCTCGAGGCCATGGCGGCCGACATGTTCGTGGTCCGTCATGCCGACTCCGGTGCTGCACACTTCATTGCCGAGCACGTGTGCCCGGACGTGGCGATCATCAACGGTGGCGACGGCCGCCACGCACACCCGACCCAGGGCATGCTCGACATGCTGACCATCCGTCGGCACAAGGGCAGCTTCGAGAACCTCTCGGTGGCTATCGTTGGCGACATCCTGCACTCGCGGGTCGCCCGCTCGAACATGCTCGCGCTGAAAACCCTGGGCTGCCCGGACATCCGCGTGATCGGCCCGAAAACCCTCCTGCCAGTGGGCATCGAGCAGTACGGCGTGAAGGTCTACACCGACCTGGAGCAAGGCCTGAAAGACGTCGACGTGGTGATCATGCTGCGCCTGCAACGTGAGCGCATGCAGGGTGGCCTGCTGCCGAGCGAGGGCGAGTTCTACCGCCTGTTCGGCCTGACCACCGCACGCCTGGCCGGCGCCAAACCGGACGCCATCGTCATGCACCCGGGGCCGATCAACCGTGGGGTCGAGATCGAATCGGCCGTGGCCGATGGTGCCCACTCGGTCATCCTCAATCAGGTCACCTACGGCATTGCCGTGCGCATGGCCGTACTGTCCATGGCCATGAGCGGCCAGACCGCACAACGTCAATTCGAGCAGGAGAACGCCCAGTGACCCTCAGCATTCTCGGCGCCCGGATCATCGACCCGGTCAGCGGCCTGGACCAGGTCAACGACCTGCACATCGACGCGGGCAAGATCGTTGCCATCGGCGCCGCCCCGGCCGGCTTCAACGCTGCGCGCAGCCTGGATGCCCAAGGCCTGGTGGCTGCTCCGGGCCTGGTCGACCTCAGCGTCGCCCTGCGTGAGCCGGGTTACAGCCGCAAAGGCACCATTGCCAGTGAAACCCGTGCTGCTGCAGCCGGTGGCGTCACCAGCCTGTGCTGCCCGCCACGGACCAAGCCAATACTGGACACATCGGCGGTCGCCGAGCTGATTCTCGACCGCGCCCGTGAAGCCGGGCATGCCAAAGTGTTCCCGATCGGTGCCTTGAGCAAAGGCCTGGAAGGCGAGCAACTGGCCGAACTGATAGCCCTGCGAGATGCGGGCTGCGTGGCCTTCGGCAATGGCCTGAGCGGCTTTGCCAACACCCGCACCCTGTGCCGCGCACTGGAATACGCCGCCACCTTCGACCTGACGGTGATCTTCCACTCCCAGGACCGCGACCTGGCCCAGGGCGGCCTCGCCCATGAAGGCGCAATGGCCAGTTTCCTCGGCCTGCCGGGTATTCCCGAAACCGCCGAGACCGTGGCGCTGGCGCGTGACCTGCTGCTGGTTGAACAAACCGGCGTGCGCGCACACTTCAGCCAACTGACCAGTGCCCGCGGCGTCGAGCTGATTGCCCAGGCCCAGGCCCGGGGCCTGCCCGTGACCGCCGATGTCGCCCTGTACCAGTTGATCCTCACCGATGAAGCGCTGGTGGACTTCTCCAGCCTTTACCACGTCCAGCCACCGCTGCGCACCCGGGCCGACCGCGAAGGCCTGCGCGAGGCCGTGAAAGCCGGTGTAATCCAGGCCATTTCCAGCCATCACCAGCCTCACGAACGTGACGCCAAGCTAGCACCGTTCGGCGCCACCGAGCCAGGTATCAGCAGTGTCGAACTGCTGCTGCCGCTGGCCCTGACGCTGGTCGAAGACGGCCTGCTGGACCTGCCAACCCTGCTCCAGCGCCTGTCCAGCGGCCCGGCGCACGCCTTGCGCCTGCCGGTTGGTGAACTGAAGGTGGGGGCAGCAGCCGACCTGGTGCTGTTCGATCCGAAGGCCTCGACTGTCGCGGGCGAACAATGGCGCTCCAAGGGTGAAAACTGCCCGTTCATCGGCCACTGCCTGCCAGGCGCCGTACGTTACACTCTGGTCGACGGGCATATCAGCCACGAAGCCTGAGCCTGCCGCAGGAGCCAGCCGTGCTGGCTCCTGCGCTGGAAAGTGGTTTCAGAAAGGTCCTACAACAAGTCGTCGGTCCAATCTGCTAGCGTCCAAACCTCTGGCCTTGAGGCCATTGGGGATGCTGCCGTGCTCTGCCTGCCAACGACTCAATTACTGTTCCCAACTGCGGCGCTGCTGCTACTGACCGGCTGTCAGGCCCAATCCCTGCCATTGCCCAAGAGCGAAAAACTCTCTGCAGAAAAAGTCGCGCAGATTGCGACGACCATCGACCAGACCTACCCGAAGCTGTCTACCGACATACGCACCCAACTGCTCAACACAGTGGTGCAGTCGCTGGACAATATGGTGTTTGTCGAAGGCGGCGAGTTTCAGATGGGGGATTTTGGGTGGAAGTGTGACTATGACCC
>NZ_MBPN01000184.1 GCF_001695625.1 Pseudomonas defluvii | reverse complement strand
TGGGCGCCATCATAGCGCCCGATCAAAGTGTCCAAAATCATTAGGCCAGTTCAAGCCAACTCCAACAGAGCCCGCGCAACCTGTAGGAGCCGGGCTTGCCCGCGATGCAGGCGCCGCGGACGTGCTGACACCGCGCTGAAGTCATCGCGGGCAAGTCCCGCTCCTACAGGAAAAGCAGTGTTCTGTGGGGATCGCTGTGGGATTCAGCCTGGAAAAACAAACCCCCGCTAAAAAGCGGGGGCTTGTCGTTCACGTGCCTTCCTGGCGTATGACGGTGACTTAGCGGCTGGCCTTGAACCAGTGCTCGGTCTCGTCAAGCGAGCGTGCAAAGCGCTCGACGATCAGGCGGATCTCCGCTTCGCTGGAAATCAACGGCGGGCAGAAGGCAATCGCATCACCCATGTTACGGGTAATCATGCCGTGCGCCTGGGCGCGACCGGCGAGGAAGCGTCCCAGTTTGCCGGTGACCTCGAACGGGGTCTTGAGCTCGCGGTCGGCAACCAGTTCGACTGCCGCAATCAGGCCACGGCCACGGATTTCGCCTACCCGTGGGTGGTCGGCGAATTGGTTCAGACCCTCATGAAGAATCGCGCCCATGGCCGCAGCATGCTCGACCAGGTTCTGTTCTTCGATGATCTTCACGTTTTCCAGCGCAACCGCCGCCGCAACCGGATGGCCACTGGCGGTGAAACCATGACCAAGGGTGCCCAGCGAATGGCTTTGGTCAGCAATGCCCTGGTACAGCGCATCGTTGATCAGGATCGCCGAGATCGGCTGGTAGGACGAAGACAGCTGTTTGGACAACACCATCACGTCCGGTTTGATACCGAAGGTCTGGCTGCCGAACAGGTTGCCGGTACGGCCGAACCCGCAGATCACTTCGTCGGCGACGACCAGTACGTCATATTTGCGGCAGACGGCCTGGATTTTTTCCCAGTAGGTGCGTGGCGGCACAATGACGCCACCGGCCCCCATCAAGGGCTCGCCATAGAAGGCGGCGACGGTTTCCGGGCCTTCACGCAGGATCAGGCTTTCCAGCTCGGCGGCGAGACGGTCGGCAAACTGTTCTTCGGTTTCGCCTGGCAGCGCATGGCGGTAATGATGCGGTGCGCCGACGTGGAAGAAGCCCGGCAACGGCACGTCAAAGCCGCGCTGGTTGGCCGGCAAGCCGGTCAGGCTGGCGCTGACGATGGTGATGCCGTGGTAGCCGTTGAGGCGGCTGATGAATTTCTTCTTGGCCGGCTTGCCAATGGCGTTGTTGCGGTACCAGATCAGCTTGACCACGGTATCGTTGGCTTCGGAGCCCGAGTTGGTGAAGAACACCTTGCTCATCGGGACCGGCGCCATTTCGATCAGCTTGTCCGCCAGCTCGATGCTGGGGGCATGGGCCTTGTGGCTGAACAGGTGGTAGAACGGCAGCGTGCGCAATTGCTGCTCGGCGGCCTTGATCAGGCGTTCGTTATTGAACCCCAGGGCAGCGCTCCACAGGCCGGACATGGCCTCAATGTATTGCTTACCCTGGTCGTCATACACATAGATGCCTTCGCCGCGCTCAATGATCAGCGGGCCAAGCTCTTCGTGCATGCGGGCATCGGTGTAGGGGTGCAGTTGATGCTGGACATCTTTTTCAGCCAACGACAGTGTTTGCTTGCTCATTCGTCAACACTCATCAAATAGGTAAATGGACCTGTCAGCGCCCCAGCGCGACAGGGATGCCACTTTGTGCGGTAGCCAGGGCCTTGGCTTTGGCATGGCGACGGCTGACCAACAAGCCCGAACAGACCACCAACAGGCTCAATACGCCGGTGGAGATGACTTCAAGCTGATGATCGGGACGGAACAGCATCACGATGAGCACGGCGCTGATGAACAGGATCACGCCCCAGGTCAGCCACGGGAAAAGCCACATGCGGTAGTTGAGCGTCTTGCCTTCGGCGATCAGCTTCTTGCGCATACGCAGTTGCGAGATGGCGATGACCAGATAGACCAGCAGGGCAATGGTGCCGGAGCTTGCCATCAGGAAGCCGAATACCTTGGAGGGCACCAGGTAGTTGGCGATGACCGTCAGGAACGCCGCGCCGGTAGACAGCAACACGGCATAGATCGGTGTACCGATGCTGTTGGTGTAACGGGCGCAGGCTGGTGCTTCACCCCGTTTGCTCAGGGAGAAGAGCATGCGCGAGGCGGTGTACAGCGAGGAGTTCAGACAGCTGGTCACCGAGGTCAGTACGACCACGTCGATCAGCAGCTTGGCGTGCGGAACACCCAGGATTTCCAGTACGGTCACGTAGGAGCCTTGGGAGGCCAGGCGCGGATCGTTCCAGGGTACCAGGGCTACGACGATGAAAATCGACAGGATGTAGAACAGCGTAATCCGCCAGATCACCGAATTGGTGGCCCGGGAGATCTGCTTCTCGGCCGCGTCGGATTCGGCGGCCGCAATGGTCACCACCTCGGCGCCAAGGAACGAGAACATGGTGATCAGCATGGCACTGATGACTGCGCCGAAGCCGTTAGGCATGAAGCCGCCATTGTCCCACAGGCGCGAAACGCCGCTGACCGGGGCATCGGGCAGCAGCCCGAAAATGGCGCAGGCGCCCAGTGCGATGAAACCGACGATGGCGAGTACCTTGACCAATGCGAGCCAGAACTCGAATTCGCCATAGTTCTTCACGCTGGCCAGGTTGGTCGCGGTCAACACCAGGGTGATGATCAGGGACAGTACCCAGATATCCCACTCGGGCATCCAGGTGTTGATGATGGTGGCGGCGATGTTGGCTTCGATCGGAATGATCAGTACCCAGAACCACCAGTACAACCAGCCGATGCTGAACCCCGCCCATTTGCCGATGGCGCGGTCTGCATAGGTGGAAAACGAACCGGTATCCGGCGACGCAACGGCCATTTCGGCGAGCATGCGCATCACCAGCATGACCAGAATGCCAGCAAAGACATAGGCCAGAACAGCGCCTGGTCCGGCTTCGGCAATCGCACGTCCGGAGCCGACGAACAGCCCGGCGCCAATCACCCCGGCAATCGACAGCATGGTGACATGACGGGATTTAAGCCCGTGACTCAAGTTGTTTTTATGTTTGTTGTTCATGGTCTTACCTTTTTAACGCGATGTCGTTGCCCGCGTGAACGCAGGGCGGCCGCTGCACGCGTAGTGCGGCCACCCTGCTGTTTCGTGTTCACGTGGGCAACGACAAGTGGAGGTCTTACGCCAGTTCGTTGAAGCACTCACCGATGATCGTCAGACCGCGAGCAAGGTCCTCGTCGCTGACGGTCAGAGGAACGAGGATGCGCAGGACGTTGTAGTAAGTACCGCACGACAGCAGGATCAGGCCTTTCTCACGAGCGAGGGCAACGATCTTGCCGGTCAGTTCAGCGGCCGGCTTGTGTACGTCGCCACCTTCGCACAGCTCCACGGCAACCATGGCGCCGAGGGTCCGCACTTCAAGAATGCTGGAATGCTGCTCAGCGATCTTGCGCAGGCCGGTACCGAGGATCTCGCCCACGGCCTTGGCACGATCCAGCAGGTGTTCTTGCTCGAAGGCTTCGATGACGGCCAGGGCCGCAGCACAGGACACAGGGCTGCCGGCATAGGTGCCGCCCAGGCCACCCGGGGCAACGGCGTCCATGATTTCGGCCTTGCCCGCCACGCCCGCCAGCGGGAAACCACCGGCGATGGATTTGGCGAAGGTGGTCAGATCGGCGGCGACGCCCATCTGTTCCATGGCGAAGAAGGTACCGGTACGACCGGCGCCGGTTTGTACTTCGTCAGCGATCAGGACGATCCCGTGCTCGTCGCACAGGGCGCGCAGGCGCTGCATGAAGGCTTTTGGCGCGACGTTGAAACCGCCTTCACCTTGTACCGGCTCCAGAATGATCGCGGCGATATCGCTCGGCTGGGCATCGTTCTTGAAGATGCGCTCGATGCTGGCGATGGCCTCGTCGGTAGAGATACCGTGCAGTTCATTCGGGTACTGGGCACGGAAGATGCCGCCTGGCATCAGGCCCATGCCAGCAGAGTAGGGCACTACCTTGCCGGTCAGCGACAGGGTGTAGTGGGTACGGCCATGGTAGGCGCCGGTGAAGGCGATGACACCGGTACGGCCGGTGGCAGCACGGGCGATCTTGATGGCGTTCTCGACAGCTTCAGCACCGGTGGTGACCAGCAGGGTTTTCTTCGCGAAGTTGCCTGGCACCAGCGTGTTGAGTTTCTCGCACAGTTCGACGTAAGGCTTGTAGGCGAACACGTGGAAGCAGGTGTGGGTCAGTTTGGCTTGCTGTGCTTGCACGGCAGCCATGACTTTTGGGTGCAGGTGGCCGGTGTTCAGCACGGCAATGCCGCCTGCGAAGTCGAGGTACTCACGGCCTTCGACATCCCAGACGGTAGCGTTTTCTGCGCGCTCGGCGAAGATCTGGTGGATCTGCCCGACGCCACGTGGGATGGCGTCCAGACGACGTTGCTGCAGCGATTGGTTGGTGTCGCTCATTATTACCTCATAAACCGCAACGGGTTGCGGTCTTGTCCGATGTAGAAAGGAAAGGTTCAGATACCGATGCAGAGGTACTTGATTTCCAGGTAGTCCTCGATGCCGTACTTGGAACCTTCACGGCCCAACCCCGAAGCCTTGATGCCGCCGAACGGGGCCACTTCGTTGGAGATGATGCCGGTGTTGATTCCGACGATGCCGTATTCCAGGGCTTCGCCGACACGGAACACCCGGCTCAGGTCACGGGCATAGAAGTAGGACGCCAGGCCGAACTCGGTGTCGTTGGCCATGGCAATGACCTCAGCCTCGTCCTTGAAGCGGAACAGCGGCGCCAGTGGGCCGAAGGTCTCTTCCTTGGCTACCGCGGCGTTACGCGGTACGTCGACCAGAATCGTCGGCTCGAAGAAGGTGCCACCCAGTGCATGCGGCTTGCCGCCTGCAACGACGCGAGCGCCTTTGCTCACGGCGTCGTCGATGTGCTCCTGGACTTTGGCCAGGGCCTTGGCGTCGATCAGCGGGCCGGTGGTGATGCCATTTTCCAGACCGTTGCCGATGTTGAGCTTGGCGACGGCTGCGGTGAGTTTTTCGACGAAGGCGTCGTAGACACCGTCCTGAATGTACAGGCGGTTGGCGCAGACGCAGGTCTGGCCGTTGTTGCGGTATTTGGAAATCAGCGCACCGTCGACAGCCGCGTCCAGGTCGGCATCGTCAAATACGATGAAGGGGGCGTTACCACCCAGTTCCAGGGAGACTTTCTTGATGGTTTCAGC